>NZ_CP046915.1:1077309-1436412 GCF_009789675.1 Paraburkholderia acidisoli
CATTGCGCGCGCGGGCGACGGCGTGCGCATTGCCGACGTCGTCACGCACAAACGGTGGTCGCATGAGTGACACGCATGCGTTGCCCCGCAAAGCGCTCTATACACATGCCGATATCGCCGACATTCCGTGGCTCGACGCGCGCCCCGGCGAGTTTCCGTTCGCGCGCGGCATTCACGCGACCATGTACACGCAGCGGCCGTGGACGATCCGCCAATACGCCGGTTACGCCGACGCCGCCGCGTCGAATCTCGCGTATCGGCGGGCGCTGGCACAGGGCGCGAAAGGGCTCTCGGTGGCGTTCGATCTGCCCACGCATCGCGGCTATGATTCGGATCACGAATCGATTGCCGCCGACGTGGGCATGGCAGGCGTGGCGATCGATTCCGTCGACGACATGAAACGCCTGTTCGAAGGCATCGCGCTCGACGACGTTTCCGTTTCGATGACGATGAGCGGCGCGGTCTTGCCCGTGCTCGCGGCCTATATCGTGGCGGCGCGCGAAACCGGCGTGAGCACGGCGCGCTTGCGCGGCACCATCCAGAACGACATTCTCAAGGAGTTCATGGCGCGCAATACGTATATCTTTGCGCCCGAACCCTCGTTGCGCATTGCCAGCGACGTGGTGAGCCACGTGCTCGATCACCTGCCGCATTTCAATGCGATGTCGGTGTCCGGTTATCACCTTCAGGAAGCGGGCGCGAGCGGCGTCCTGGAACTCGCGCTAACGCTTGCGAATGCGCGCGAATACGTGCTGCGCTTGATGGAGCGCGGCGCGAACCCCGACCGTGTGTGCGCGCAGCTGAGTTTCTTTTTCGCCGTGGGCCGCGACTTCTTCGGCGAAATCGCGAAGCTGCGCGCGGCGCGCATGTTGTGGGCCGAACTCGCGCGGTCGCTGGGCGCACACACCGCGCGTGCGATGCAGTTGCGCATGCATTGTCAGACCGCGGGCTCGACGCTGAGTGCCGAGCGTGCGCATAACAACGTGGTGCGCACGACCGTGGAAGCGATGGCGGCCGTGTTCGGCGGCACGCAGTCGTTGCATACGAATGCGTGGGACGAGGCGCTGGCGCTGCCTGGCGTGGCGGCCGCCACGCTCGCGCGCGACACGCAACGGATCTTGCAGCACGAAATGGGCTTGTGCGATACGGTCGATCCGCTGGGCGGTTCGTACCTCGTCGAATCGCTCACGGCGCAAACCATTGATGCGGTGAAGACGACGCTCGGGCAGATCGACGCGCAAGGCGGCGTGATTGCCGCCATCGAATCCGGCTGGGTTCAAATGCTTTTGCATCGCGGCGCGGCGCAACTCCAGGCGCGTACCGACACGGGCGAGCACGTGATCGTGGGCGTGAATCGTTTTCGCGAAGCCCAACACGCCGCGTACGAGTCGTTCGACGTAGATGGCCGCATGGTGCGCGCGCAGCAAGTCGAGCGTTTGCGTCATCTGAAAGCCACGCGCAATGGCGAACACGTGCGCATGGCGCTCGCCGCGCTCACGCGAGTCGCGGCAACGGGCGAGGGCAACCTGCTCGCGGCCACCATCGAGGCGATCGCCGTGCGTGCTACGGTGGGGGAATGCACGGCGGCGCTCGAATGCGTCTGGCCGCGCTGGCGAGCGGCGTTGCATGCCGAGGCGAACGCCTACGCCGCGGGCCGCGAGCACGATGCAGCGTGGCAGCAATCCAAAATGCGCGTCGCGGCATGGCGCGCGCAGCACGGGCGTCAGCCGCGCATGGCGCTCGTGAAACTCGGGCAGGACGGTCATGACCGCGGCGCGCGGGTGATCGCGGCGGCGCTCGGCGACGCGGGCTTCGAGGTGACGCTCGGCGCGTTGTTTGCCACGCCGCACGAGGCGGCTCGCTGGGCAATTGCGCAAGCGCCCGATATCGTGGGCGTTTCCACGCTCGCGGGCGCGCATGCCACGCTCGTGCCGCAACTGTTGCACGCGTTGCGCGAAGCGGGCAGCGCGACACCCGTGGTCGTGGGCGGCATCGTGCCGCAAGCGCATGGCCATGCCTTGCGCGAAGCGGGCGTGGCCGCCATTTTCGGCGCGGGCACGCCGCTCGAAACCATCGTGCACGCGCTGCTCGAGTGCCTTGTCGTGCCCGAACCGGCAAATAGCGGGGTTGACTATAATTGCCCGTGACGTTAATTAACCACGGGCAATTGCATGAAAAAGAATGCCTGCTCGGCGATGCCTCGAGACACATCGCCAATCGTAGTATCAAGCCGTTCGTCAATTCACTGTAACGCATTCGTCATCGAGTCGCCTGCGCGGTCGCCGCGATGAAATGGCGTGGCGCGACGGAACGTTCGATCGAACGCACGCGGCCCTTCGTCACCGTTGCGGTCATGTTGTCCACCATCATGCAGGTACTGGACAGCACGATCGCCAATGTCGCGCTTCCCCATATGCAGGGAAGCTTCTCGGCCACGCAGGACCAGATCACCTGGGTTCTCACGTCCTATATCGTTGCGGCCGCAATCGGTACGCCGCTCACCGGCTGGGTGGCGGCGCGCTATGGGCGCAAGCGCCTGTTTCTGTGGTCGGTCGCGGGTTTTACGGCGGCGTCCATTGCGTGCGGTATGTCGGAGACGCTCGTGCAGATGGTGAGTGCGCGACTGCTGCAAGGCATCTTCGGCGCTTCGCTGGTGCCGCTCTCGCAGGCGGTGCTGCTCGACATCAATCCGCCGGAACGGCACGGCCGCGCGATGGCGGTGTGGGGCGCGGGCGTGACCGTCGGCCCGATTCTGGGTCCTACGCTGGGCGGCTGGCTCACGGACAGCTATAACTGGCGCTGGGTCTTTTACGTCAACGTGCCGATTGGCGCCATCGCGTTTCTCGGCATCCTGGTGTTCATGGCGGAAACGAACACGAGTGCGCGCAAGCTCGACATATTCGGTTTCGCCACGCTGGGCCTGGCCATTGGCGCACTGCAACTCTTTCTCGATCGTGGCGAAGTGCAGGACTGGTTCGATTCGATCGAAATCTGGATCGAGTTCCTCACGGCGGTCATCGCGTTTGCATTCTTTCTCGTGCATACCTTGACGGTGGAGACCACGTCGTTTTTCAATCGCGAACTCGCGAAGGATCGCAACTTCGTGATTGGCTGCGGCTTCTATTTCGTCATGGGCGCGGTGCTCTACGCCACGCGTGCGCTCCTGCCGCCGCTGCTGCAAAATCTCATGCAGTATTCGGTGGTCGACACGGGCCTCGCCACGGCGCCGAGCGGCGCGGGCACGATGATCACGATGATGCTGGCCGGGCGGCTCGTGGGCCCCGTCAAGCCGCGCAATCTCATTGCGGTCGGCTTCGCGATTGCGGCACTCTCGCTTTGGCAGATGTCGCGCTACAACCTGTACATGCCGGAAAGCCTCGTCGTGTGGTCGGGTTTTCTGCAAGGTCTCGGGCTGGGGTTGATTTCGGTCTCGCTCACCACGGCCACGTTTTCCACGCTCTCGCCGCAATGGCGCGGCGACGGCACCGCCATCTATAGCCTGAGTCGGAACGTGGGCAGCAGTATCGGCATTTCGTTCGTGCAGACCGAACTCACCCGCAACACGCAAGTCGCGCATTCGTCGCTGGTCGAGTACGTCAACCGTTTTAATCCGCTCGCGCAACCGGATGTGTTGCCTTCGCTCTGGAATCTCAACGACGCTTCAGGCGTGGCGGCCTTGAATGCGGAAGTCACGCGGCAAGCCGCGATGGTCGCGTATGTCGACGACTTTCATTTGCTGTTTACCCTCACGCTCGCGGTGATTCCTCTTCTTTTGCTGATGAGAACGCCGAAGCGAACACGATGACTCACTACCGGAAAGCTATATGTTCAACTCACTGCCTTATCGAGCCAGAAGATCGTTGCTGAAGACGGCGTTCGGTGCAATCTTGCTGGCGCTGACCGCAGCCTGCGCGCAACAGCAGAACGCGTTGGGTAGCGCGAACGCGAACGTCGATCCCGCCATTGTGAAGGCGTTCGCGCCCACGGGCACGCTGCGCGCGTCGATCAACCTCGGCAATCCCGTGCTCGCGAGTCTCGAACCGAACACCGGGCAACCGGTTGGCGTGTCGGTCGATCTCGCCACTGCCTTCGCGCAACGTCTGCATGTGCCGCTCACGCTGGTGGTATCGCGTTCGGCGGGCGACTCCGTCGACAAGGTCGCCAACGATCAGGCCGATATCGGCTTCTTCGCCATCGACCCGAAGCGCGGTGCGCAGATCGCTTTCACGCAGCCTTATGTGCTGATCGAAGGCTTCTACCTCGTGCGTAGCGACTCGCCCATTCACACGAACGCGCAAGTCGACCAGCCGGGCGTGAAAGTCGCGGTGGGCAAGGGCAGCGCTTACGATTTGTTTCTTTCTCGGGAGTTGCAGCATGCGACTATCGTGCGTACGCCCACTTCGCCGGTGGTCGTGCAAACGTTTCTTGACCAGCATCTCGACGTGGCGGCGGGCGTGAAGCAGCAACTGGAACGCGATGCCGCGAAAGCGGGCGGCCTGCGTTTGCTCGATCAACGCTTCATGGTGATTCGTCAGGCCATGGGCGTGCCGAAAAACCGTGGTGAAAATGCCGCACGTTATCTCGACGCTTTCGTTGCGGAGCAAATTCACTCGGGTTTCGTCGCGCGGGCGCTAAAACGGCACCATATCGACGAAGCACAAGTGCCTGCGGGTGAGAACGCATCGGCTAACGGGAATTGAATTGGGGACTTGGCACGAAATAAATAAAAAATAAATCAGAAATAAATCCGAATCGGTACGGATCCGCCAGGTGGCGGAATCCGCCGATTGATCTTCATGGCAAACTAGACCATATTCGAGCGGTCAGGTTTGACGTTCACTGCCGTGTTCTCTACACGGACATACATACGCTGCGCCGTGCCTTCGCTGGCAGCAGTGAGTTCGACGCCCTCAACGCACTCTCACTCCCATGCCGAACGAAACTGTACAAGCCTCTAACGGGCCGTGGTTTTGCCATCACTGCGGCACCCGCATGAAAGCGCCGCTGATCTTCTGCCCGCATTGCGGCACGAATCAGTTGGGTCCGACTTCCGCACCGGCTGCGGGCGTACCGGCTGCGGGCATACCGGCGCACGCCGCCGCGTCGACCGCTTCGGTGGGCGCCGCCGCGAGTGAGATACCCGGCATGACGCCGCGCGAACCGGTGTGGCGCGAGCCGTCGTCGCAATGGCGCGAGCCGCCGCAACCGCAGCCCGCGCACGGCGGTAACGCCGCCGCGGCGCGCGCGGGCGAGCCGCTCTTTCGTAGCGCTTTCTATCCCGACGACTACTCGCCGCAACCCGAGCCGAACTACATGCGGCGCCGCCAGTGGAGTGCGTGGGGCAGCTCGCGCGAAGCGCTCTATGCGGTAGGTGCGGTGGCGATCGTGGCGGCGGTGGTGGCCGCGTTCATGGCCATGAATCGTGACGATGCGTCGATCGGTGCGCCGCTCAACAACGCGCCGGCCAGCACGCAATCCAGCCCGCAGGACGCGGTGCAGTCGCAGGACGATAGCCGTGTGGCCACGGGTGCGGTGGGCGATCCCCTGGCGAGCAAGTCCGCGCCGCCGCCCATGCTGCCCGCTGCGCCGGCGGTAGCGGCCGCGCCTGCACCCGCGCCCAGCGTGGCCGTGGCGCCGCCGAGTGTGGCCACCGTGACCGTGCCCGCGGCGCCCGCGGCGCAGCCGCGCGTGACGAACGCCGCCGTGGCGCCTTCCGCGGAACTCGCGCCCACGCGCGTGCCACCCGACGACAACGCACGCAGCGCCAAATCCGGCGGCTATGCGCACGCCGATCTCGCACGCAATCTGAGCATCGCGCACGCGGGCCTCGACAAGGACAATCTCTCGCTGGCGCGCTCCGCCGTCAATCGCGTGCTGTCCGAACAGCCGCGCAACGGCGACGCGCAGCAGATGCAGCAGGACCTGACCTCGCGCGAATCCGACCGCGACGCGTTGCTGGGTTATGCGCGTCTCTGCGCGCGTCAGCAGAACTGGACCTGCGCGTGGCAGAACGCCGGGCATGCGCTGACGATCGACTCGTCGAGTCAGGATGCGCGTTCGCTGCTCGCGCAGGCCATGGCCGAGCAGGGTTCGGTCGCCACGCCGCCGCAACCCGACGTACCCGCCGTGCCGGCCATGCGGCAGTGAGTTTTCACTGCCGCTCGCGGGCGGGCGCGGTTTGCGCTGACTGAAAACGCATGCGGCTGAATCAAGCGGTCGAACTCACTGTCCCCAGTGTGTTTTGCACGCCCGCTTCGGCCAGCACTTCTTCGGTATGTTCGCCGAGATTGGGTGCGAGCCGGCGCACGTCGCCGGGCGTGCGCGAGAACGTCACGGGTATCGCGACCGTCGTGAGCGCGCCTTCGGTGGGGTGGGTGTCGGCGCGGAAAAAGCCAGTTGTGCGCAGATGCTCGTCGTCGAGCAGTTGTTCGGGGCGCAGTACGCGCGTGACGGGCAGGTCGGCGGCGCTGAGTACGTCGACCCATTCGTCGGTGCCGCGTTGCGCGACGATCTCGGTGACGAGCGCATAGAGCGTGTCGATATGGCGGCTGCGCGCGGCGGTTTTGTCGAAGCGCGGGTCGTCGGCGTGATGCGCGCAACCCGCTACTTCGAAGAAGCGCCGCCATTGCGCGTCGGTATAAGGCAGGAGTCCGATATAGCCGTCTTTCGTGCGATACGGCCGCCGGTGCTCCGAGAGCACGCGGTCGTAGCCCGCCGGTCCGCGCGCGGGCCGGAACGTCTGCCCCGCGAGATGTTCGGTGAGCAGGAACGACACCACCGTTTCGAACATCGGCACCTCGATCGCCTGCCCCTGGCCCGAACGCTCGCGCTCGAATAGCGCCATCGAAACCGAATAGGCGATCGTCAGGCCCGCTACTTTGTCGGCGAGAATCGTGTTCATATAGGCCGGCCCCGACTCGCTGCCGTGGCCTTGCAGCGCGGCCGCGCCGCTCATCGCCTGCACGATGTCGTCGAACGCTGGGCGGCCCGCATACGGCCCGCGCTCCGAGAAGCCGTACGCGCCGCAATAGATCAGGCGCGGGTTGATCGCGGCGAGCGTCGCGTAGTCGAGACCGAGCTTTTGCATCGACTGCGGCCGCACGTTGAACACGAGCACATCCGCTTCTTTCACGAGCGCGAGCAATGCTTCACGGCCCGCCGCCGTTTTCAGGTCGAGCACGGCGCTGCGCTTGTTGCGGTTCAGATTCAGAAAGGCCGCGCCCATGCCTTCGTGCACGCACGGCGCAATGTGGCGGAACACGTCGCCCGCCTGCGGTTCGATCTTGACCACATCGGCGCCCATGTCGCCAAGAATCTGTGTCGCGTACGGACCCATCGCCACCGAAGTGAGATCCAGCACGCGCACGCCTTTCAACGGTCCACTCATTCACGGCTCCAGTCAGTCGTTTTCGTCGCGTTTTCGTCGACACTGCCGCGTGCTTTATCGGCACACGCGGCCAATCCACTACAATCTGCGTTTTCCATCGATCCCGCTTTCGCCCCATGCCTTCGTACGAGCCTATTGGCGCGCTGCTGCGCGGACTCGAAGTGCTGCACGCGCTCAACGACCGCGGCCCGCAAACCATTGGCGAGCTGCATGGCGTGACCGGCATTTCGAAGCCCACGCTCGTTCGTATCGTCGAGACCTTGCAGCATGCGGGCTACGTGAACGCCGGCGACGCGCAACGCCGCTACGCCGTCACGCCGCGCGTGCTCGGCCTCGCGAACGGCTACGAGCCGCAGCGCTGGCTCATGGATGTCGCCGGTCCGTTGCTCGACGCGTTTCGTGGCGCGGCTGGCTGGCCCGTCGAACTCGGCGTGTTCGACGGCGACGCCATGGTGATCCTCAACACGAGCCGCGAACCCGGCTTTCTTTCGGTGAACCGCAAACCCGGCTCGCGCGTGCCGTTGTTGCGCACGGCGCTCGGCCGCGCCTTCGTCGCGCATCTGCCCGCCGACCGGCGCGCGGCCGTGATCGCGCAACTCGCCACGCGCGGCGACAGCGACTTCGCGCTCGCACGCGACACCCATGCGCTCGACGCGCTCGTGGCCACCGTGGCGCAACGCGGCTATGCGATCGCCGACCAGGAAACGCTCAGCAACGGCCGTGCGCTCGCGGTCCCGGTGCTGGTGCGCGGCGAACCCATCGCCAGCGTGAACCTCGTGGTTCATTCCTCGGCAATGACGATGAGCGAACTCGAAGCCAAATGGAGCGGCAAGCTCATCGCGCTCGGCAACGAAATCGCGGCGCAGATTCATCGCTGACACGCTCCACGCGAAGACCGATAGCGGCATTACACCGTGGCGTGACGGCGCACGATGAAGAGCGCCACCGCGCCGATCGCCATCAACGCGCCCATCAGCAGCAGTGAGCCGGTGTAGAGACCCGTGAGCGCCGTGATCTTGCCCACGGCCAGCGGCGCGCAGAAGGCGCCCGCGATGCCCACGGCGCTCACGAGACCGATGCCGCCCGCGGCGGAACCGCGCGGCAACATGTCCGAGGCGGTCGCCCAGAACAGCGGGTAGCCCGAAAGCACGCCCGCCACCATCATCACGAGCGCGAGCCCGAATCCGCCGATGCCGTGCAGCCATGCCGCGCCGAGATAGCCGATGGCGGCGAGCGCGAACGCGGCGGGGCAGATCAGACGCGAGCGCGTACGGTCGGCGCTGCGGCACGAAAAGTACATGGTCACGGCCGCGACCAGATACGGCACGGCCACGAGCAGGCCGATCTCGAAGTCGGCGGTGGCGTAACCCGAACTCTTGATGATGGCGGGCAGAAACGCGCCAATGGTCGTGATGCCCGCATTCAGCGCGAAATAAGCGACGAACAGCGCATAGACGCGCGGCCGCGCGAGCAACGCCCAGAAGCTCGTGCGCGCGCCGTCCTGCACGCGAGTGTGCGGCGCGGCTTCGTCGAGGCTGGCGCGAATCAGTTCGCGCTCGCGGTCGTCGAGCCAGCGCGCGTCGCGCGGGCCGTCGGGCAACGTGACGAACAGCAGCAGGCCGAGCACGATCGACGGCGCGGCCTCGATCAGGAACATCCAGTGCCAGCCTTTCATGCCGAGCGTGGCGGGCATGTTGCCGATGATCCAGCCCGAGAGCGGTCCGCCGATAAAACCCGCGAACGCGAGCGGCAACATGAAGATCGACATCATGCGCGCGCGCTGGCCCGCGGGAAACCAGTAGGTCAGATAGAGCAGCACGCCCGGAAAGAAGCCCGCTTCGGCCGCGCCCAGCGCGAAGCGCACGGCGTAGAGATGCGTCGCACTGCCAATGAATGCCATTGCGCCGGAACACACGCCCCACAACACCATGATGCGCGAGAGCGTGCGGCGCGCGCCCGCTTTCTCCAGCAGCAGATTGCTCGGCACCTGAAAGATCAGATAGCCCGCGTAGAAAATCGCCGCGCCAAAGCCATACTGCTGCGGCGTGAGATTGAGCTCGTGGCTCATCGATATCTGCGCGAAACCGATGTTGATGCGATCGAGGAAGGCAAGTACGTAACCGAGAAATAAGAGCGGCAGAATGCGCCGCGCGACCTTGCTCTGCACTTCGGCGATATGCGGCGCGGCCAGCGGCGCGGCTGCCTCCAGCGCGGGCGAACGGGAACTCGACATGGCGGTCTCCTGAGGCTTTTTTTATGCGGTCGTGGGCGAGGTGGTGGACAGGGCTTCGATAAACGCGTCGGCGTGGCTGACCCAGCCGAAGAACGTCTCGATGTTGAAGAGCGTCGCGCGAAAGGTTTCGTCGGGGCCAGCGTGCGTGGAGGCGTCGGCGAGCAGCGCGCAGAAGTATTCGAGGTGATAGGCGTCGCGCAAGGTGGACTCCACGCACACATTGGTCGCCACGCCGCAAAACGCCAGCGTGCGAATGTCACGGGAGCGCAGCAGGCTGTCCAGCGGCGTGTTGAAGAAGCCGCTGTAACGCGTTTTGGCAACCACGAGATCGCCGGGTTGCGGTCGCACCGCGTCGACAATTTCGTAATCCCAACTACCTTTGGCGAGCAGCGTGCCGTCGAGTTCGGCGCGCTGGCGCATGGTTTTCAGCGCATTCGATTTGTGCCAGTTCGGCGCGCCGGGACCGCCCGCTTCCACATAACGGGCGTCCCAGCCGTTCTGCAGATAGACGAGGGTGACGCCGGCCGCGCGCGCCGCCTCGATCACGCGCGCTGTCTGCGCGATGGTGGCCTGCGCATGGCCAATGTCGAACCCGGCCGCGTGCATGTAGCCGCCTTCGGAGAGATAGGCGTTCTGCATGTCGACGACCACGAGCGCCGTGCGCGCGGGTTCGAAGTGCAGATTTTCGGGGCGCGCGCGCAGGCAACACGAGTTCGGCCCGAGAAAGGCCGGGCGACCCACGCGTTCGGCGTCGGTGCGGGGATTCAAGGCGGTGGCGGTTTCGTCGCGTTTCATCGTCGTCATTTCCCTGTGTGAAATGGCATTTCATAAATTTTACGGCGATGGATTGGGCGTCGACATCGTGGTTAACCTTGACCGGCGCGCCAGATGCAAAACGGGCGGTGCGCTGGCACGCACCGCCCGTTAGCGGACAGGGAGAAGCCTGACGCTCAGTCGAGCGACGGGCTGCACTCGCATTCGAGGTCGGCGACCTTGGCCTGGGCGCGGGCCGGGCGCTCCATGGCCGCAAGCCGTTGCAGCGTGACGAGGCCGAGCACCGCGAGCCCGATGCCGAGCACGAAGTCGGCGCGCACGCCCGCCCGGTCGACGATCGTGCCGCCCACCGACGAACCCACGGCGATCGCGACCTGGATCACGCTCACGAACAACGCCGAGCCGGCTTCGGGCCGGTCGTCGGTGCTGCGCTGGATCCATACCGAGAAGCACAGCGGAATCGCGCCGAACGCGACACCCCACATCAGCATGGCGGCCGTTTCGGCAATGCGCATGTGGTCGAGCAGGATCATGGAGGCGAGCGCGCACAGCAGCAGCGCCGTCATGGCGGCGACGGAGGTCTTGAGGCGCTTCGAGACCACCATCGACATGAGCGCGTTCGAGAAGAAACCGATCACGCCGAAGCCGAGCAGCAGCAGCGTGATCGTGCTCATCGAAAAGTCTTCCTGCAGGAGCGGCGCGATAAACGTGTAAGTGGAGAAGTGCGCGCCGAACACGAGCGCGACCATCAGCATGCTCAGGCGCATGTGCGGGCGGCGCATGAGCGCGACGAAGTCGGCCACGCGCAGCGCCGTGGCCGAAGGCAGCGCGGGCACCAGCAGCGCCTGCAACACCAGCGCGAACGCGACAAGGCCGCCCGTGACGATGAACGACATGCGCCACGAGGCGAGGCCCGCGATGAAGGTGCCGAGCGGCACGCCGATCACGGTGGCGAGCGTCACGCCGGTAAGGATCACGGCGGTTGCGCGCGGGGCGTCGCTGCCGTGCACGAGGCGGCCGGCGGCGGCCGTGGCGAGCGTCCAGAAACCGCCGAGCGCGGCGCCGAGCATGGCGCGGCCGATCAGCATGGTGGGCAGATTCGTGGACCAGGCGGAAACGAAGTTCGACACGAGCAGCACGGCGGTGAGCAGCAGGAACACCGTGCGGCGGTCCATGCGCCCCGCGAACACCATGAGGCCCGGCGCGAAGATCGCGGCCATCACGCCCGGCGTGGTGACCATGAGGCCGGCCGTGCCCGGCGTCACGCCGAGATCATGGGCGATTTCGGTGAGCAGGCCGACGGGCAGGAACTCGGCGGTCACGAACGCAAAGGCGCTGATGGCGACGGCGAATACCGAAAGCCATTGACGCAACGTCGTTTCGCCGGGCTGTGCGGACGTCGAAACGGAAGAACGGTCGTTCATCATCGGATAACTGTTTTGTGTGGGTCGACTAATAAAACCGATTGTTAGGAAAATGCGCGCTAAAAATCGGAGAAAATCGCCGGATTAATCGAATTCGCGAGAATGGCGTTCAACTTAGCATCGTTGAAAAAAACGCGCTGACGCTTGCCGAGTAACGCTGCTGGCCGCAGGGTTATGAACGGAATGTGAAGCAATGGCATTAAATCCGGGGATGCGGATTATGCATGGTCGCACAGAAAAATTAAATAAGAATTAGCGCATTCCTTATTCGACCCTGTATCGGATCGCGGCAGGAATCGCGGGCGTCGCGCACCGCGGGTCGAGTCTAATGCGTGGCCGGCGGCGCGTGTTTGCCGGCCATCGTGGAGCGGGCCGTCTCGCCGCCGAACTCGCTCGGCGAGGTTCCCAGTTCGCGCCGGAACATATCGCTGAAGCTGCTCGGCCGATAACCCAGCGAACGCGCCACGGCGCTCACCGGTTGCCCTTCGGCGAGCTTCGAGACGGCGATCGCGAGTTGCACCTGGCGCCGCCATTCCGCGAAACCGATGCCGAGCGTCTGCGAAAACAGGCGCGCGAGGGTACGCACGCTCGCGCCCACGTGCGCCGCGTGCTGCTCGAAATGGATCGCCGCCGAAGGATTGTCGATCACCGAGCGGCACAGCACGTCGAGCCGCCGGTCGCTCTGGTCCGGCAGCGGAATACGCAGCGAATAGCGCGCCGCAGTGCCCAGTTCGAGCGCGACGAACCGGTAGGCGAGATCGAGATAGTCCTCGCTGCGCGTCGCGCTGGATTCGGCGAGCGTGGTGATGAGTTCGCGCAGCAGGCCGTTGACTTCGAACACGTCGGGCTGGCGGCTCAGATGCGGCACATCGGCTTCGCGCAGATAGAGGTTGCGCATCTCCACGGCGCTCATCATGCGGATCGAGTGCACCGTGCCGGGCGGCAGCCACACGGCGCGCTGCGGCGGCACGACCAGCGCTTCCTGGCCGACCTCGACCCACATCACGCCGGAAATCGCGTAGAGCACCTGCGCCCAGTCGTGGCGGTGCGGGTCGATGCGCATGCCGCGCGGGTAAGTCTTCGCAACGGATTGACCGTGTCCGGCGTCGTTGGAGAGATCGGGGGGCGTGGCCTTCGGCATGCGTCTCGCAGGGGCGGCGGGCTGGCGGCTTAAGCGACTTTCGCCGTTTCGAGCGCGGCCGTGAGCCGGTCGACGCCGATGGGCTTCACGAGATGCTGGTCGAAGCCCGCGCGCGCGGTGCGCAAGGCGTCGTCGGCCTGGGTCCAGCCCGTGAGCGCGATGAGGTGCAGCGTGCGGAAATCGGCGCTCGCGCGTACGCGCCGCGCGAACTCGCAGCCGTCCATGCCCGGCATGTCGAGATCGACGAACGCGACCGCGGGCGTCACGCGCGCGAGCGCCTCGAGCGCGCTGTTGGCGTCGTAGAACACGGCGCATTCGCAGCCGAGCAGGCCGAGCAGCTCGCCGAGGCTGTCGGCGGCGTCGCGGTTGTCGTCCACGACGAGCACGCTCTGGTTGTCGAGCGTGGCGATGCAGCTCGAAGGACCGGCCGGGGCGTCGGCGTCGGCCTCGGCGCCGTTGTTGTCATTACCGGCGGCATGATCGTCACCCGGTTCGCCGCTGGCGAGCGGCAGCGACACGACGAAGCAACTGCCGCGCTGCTTGCCTTCGCTCGTCGCCGTGATCGTGCCGCCGTGCAATTCGACGAGCTTCTTCGCGAGCGCGAGGCCCACGCCGAGTCCGTCGGTCTGGCGCTCGGGCTGAAGGCGTCCGAACAGCGTGAACAGCAGCGACGTGTCGTCCTGCGAGAAGCCGATGCCCGTGTCGGTCACCGACACGACCGCGTGATCGTGCACGCGCTCCACGTGCACGTCGATGCGGCCGCCCGGCGGCGTGTACTTCGCCGCGTTGTTGAGCAGATTCGCGAACACCTGGGCGAGCCGCACGTCGTCGCCATGCAGTGGCAGCGGACCGGCCGCGTCGTGCAGCGTGAGCGTGTGCCGGCCGAGGTCGACGGTGGGGCGGCTCAGGTCGAGCGCGCTCTGCAGGATCGCGTCGAGTTCGACGCGGCGGCGCCGCAACGGAATCGTGCCGCTGTTGATGCGCGCCACTTCCATCAGGTCGTCGACGAGCCGCACGAGGTGGCCCAGTTGACGGTCGAGCATGCCGAGCACGCGTTCGCCGTCGCTTTCGCCGGGCTTCGAGCGCAGGATCTGCAAGCCGTTGCGAATGGGCGCGAGCGGATTGCGCAACTCGTGCGCGAGCGTCGCCAGAAAATGATCCTTCATGCGATCGCTTTGCTGGAGCCTGGCTTCGCGCTCGCGCAGCAGCGCTTCGTCGTGGGTGCGCGCGATGAGGTCGGCGGCCTGTTTCGCGAGGATGTCGAACAGCAGCAGTTGCCGCTCGGCGGGCACGTGAACGGTGCGCCAGTGCGTGGAGAGCATGCCGATGATCTTGCCGTCGCGCGCGCGTAGCGGCGTGGTCTGCATCGCGCGAATACCGGTTTCGCGATAGATGTCGAGGTCGGCGGTGCCGGCGAAGTCGGGGCAGGTTTCGGCGTCGGCAACGATCACGCGTTCGCCGCGCGCCCAGGCGGCGCCGCAGCTCGTGGTGGAGTCGATATACACGACGCGCCAGTGTTCGGCGGCGGCCAGCGAGAAGCCGCAGTGCGCGATCAGGTCGAGCCGGCGCAGGCCGTGTTCGGGGCCCGAAAGCATTTGCAGACTCGCGAAGTCGGCGCGCAGCAGTTGCCGCGCCGCCTCGACGATCCGGCTGTAGAGCGCAGCGGGTTGATGCTCCACGAGCAGATGCAGCGACAGCTCGTGCAACGAACGGCTGTCGGACAAATCCTCGTTGAGCAGCGCGATGAGTGTGGCGGCATCGGGGAGCGCGTCCGCATGCGGATGCATGATCGGAGCGGCGTCTCGCGTCGTCATCCTGTCTCCGTGGGCAGTCGCCCGGGTGGCACAGCAGGCAATCCCGATATTTTAGGCGGCTTTGGCGAGCGTGTGTTTTTTAGTCCCAGATGATTTCGCAGGAAGTTTTCATGCCCGGTACATTGATATCACGCCGGTTGATGACTGTGATTCTATTTTGTGATTGGATTTATTTCAGGGGCGCGCCGATCATGACCCGCATCCAAACGATGTCGAACCGATCCCTGGGAGCACGAACATGAACACGCGTATGAACGCCATCATCTGGCCCGCCGGTTATCTGCCGGGCACCACCGAAAATTTCGCCTCGAACGAGGTCATCGTGGCGGGGCTCAGTGCCGCCCAGGTGTGGCCGTGGCTCGCCATCGCGCCGCGCTGGCCCGAGTACTACGCCAATTCCGCGAATATCCGCTTTTACGACGGCAAAGGCCCGGAGCTGGCGGCGGGCGCGCGGTTTTATTTCGAAACCTTCGGTTTTCCGGTGGAAGCGGAAGTGACCGAATACGTGCCGCCCGTGGCGGGCGAACCGGGCCGCGTGGCGTGGCACGGCTGGGCGGGTGAGGGCGAGACGCGTCTGGACGTGCATCACGCGTGGCTGGTGGAGGATCTCGAAGGCGGACGCGTGCGCATCCTCACGCAGGAAACGCAGAAGGGCAAACCGGCGGCGGATCTGGCGAAGGCGCAGCCGAATCCGATGATCAACGGTCACCAGGCCTGGCTGGACGGGCTCGTGAGCGCCGCGCGCAAGGCATAAGCGCGCGAGGCGCTGGCGGGCCGCGCCTGCTCAGGCGCCCGCTTCGCTGGGCTGCATCTGGCTCGCGCGCAGGTACGAATGTTCCGTGCTGCGAATATGGGCGCGCAATTCCGCGCAGGCTTTCTTCGCGTTGCCTTCGCGGATCAGTTCCATGACGTGCGCATGCGTGTCCTGGCACGAGTCGACGGATTCGTCGGCCACGGAAAGCCGCGCACGCAGCGCCTGGATCTTGTCGGCCACGAGCTGATACGCCTGCTGGAGATAACTGTTGCCGCACGCCTCGACAATGGCGCCGTGAAACGCGGCGTCCTGGTCGCGCGCGCGCCAGTCCTGACTGCCGTGCGCGCGCGCGAGGGTGGCGCCGAGCGTGGCGGCCAGCCCGGCGTGATCGGCCTTCATGGCCAGTTCGAGCGCCGACGACTCCACGATCTCGCGGAAGCGGCAAATTTCGCGCACCTGCGCCTCGGTCGGCTGGAAAACGTACGTGCCCGATTGCGGCTGCACCTCCACCAGACCTTCGAGCTTGAGCTGCACGAGCGCTTCGCGCACGGGCGTCTTGCTCACGCCGAGCTGGCTCGCGAGCACGTTCTCCGAAAGCTGGGAGCCGAACGCGAGATCGCCTTCGACGATCGCGCGCCGGATGCTTTCCTTGGCGATGGCCGTGAGGGATTTCGGGCGCTCGCCCAGTTTTTCGATGCTCATGTTCAGCGGTCGGCTCGAGGATCGGACCTGCGGATCCGATGCGTATGACGGGGACGGGGTGCGATGCGGGCGCGTTCGACGCGCGTTGCGCGCGAAACGCGCCGCATGACGCCACACCGGTTTCGCAGAAATATACCATCCCCTCTTGCGGACGTGGCATCTGCTATCTAAGATATCAGTTGTCGAGGCGATGTAGCCGATCCTGTCGCTCGGTGCGCGCGACATCGACGAAAACGAGAAATCACAACCGGAGGAGATGACACATGCAGGAGATCATGAGCCGATCGGGGCGGCACGCGGTGCGCGTGCACGGCCTCGTCAAAACGCTCGCGGCAACCGCGGCGCTGCTCGGCGCGTGCTGCGCGTTCGCCGCATCGACGGAAACCGGCACGCCCGCCGTGCCGAAGCTCGAAGTGGTCGCGCAGTGGAACCGCTTGCCCTACGACCTCGACGCGAAAGACCAGCAGGCTTACGACGCGAACGAGACTTACAAGAAGGTGCTGCTGCAAGGCGTGAAGCTCGATTCGAAAGGCACGATGTACGTGAGCACGGCGCGCTGGGGCGGCCCCGAGGTGCCCGCCACGCTCTCGAAGCTCGTGAAGAAAGACGGCCAGTGGGTGTTGCAGCCGTTCCCGAGCGCGGCCATGAACAAGGTGGGCGACCCGCAGGCGCTGCAGTCGGTGCTCGGCTTCGAGATCGATCGCAACGACGTGATGTGGATCCTCGATCAAGGCCATATTGCCGGGCAGCCCTCGGCGGCCGGCGCGGAAAAGCTCGTGCTCTGGGATCTGAAAACGAACCGCGAGATCCAGCGCTACGTGTTCAATGACGCCGACACCGACAAGAAGTGCTCGTTCCTCAACGACGTGGTGGTCGACAACGATCGCGGCTTCGCCTACATCACCGACTCCGGCATCTTCTGCGATCACCTCGACGGCGGTTTGATCGTCTACGACATGAAGCGCAATCGCGCGCGCCGCGTGCTCGATCAAACGGTGTTCACCACCGACGAGGCGAATTTCCACTTCCGCATCAATAACGCACCCGTGCTGAGCAAGACGCCGATGCGCACCGGCGCGGACGGCATCGCGCTGTCGGGCGACAAGAAAACGCTCTACTGGACCAATCTTTCGGGACATACGCTGTATTCGCTCGATACCGCGTTGCTGCGCGACTTCGACGCGAGCGAGTCGGTGCTGCGCACCTCGGTCAAGCGCGTGGCCACGCTGCCTTCGAACACCGACGGCATGATCGCGGACCGCGCGGGCAATCTCTACATGACGGCGCTCGAAATGAACGGCCTCATGTATCGCGACGCGAAAACCGGCAAGATTTCGACCTACGTGATTCATCCCGAGATGGTCTGGCCCGACACGCTCAGTTGGGGCCCGGACGGCAATCTCTACGTGGTCGCCGGCCATTTGAACCTGTGGGTCGACAACGCGATGGACTTCGATCACCCGGCGGTGCCGAACTTCCGTATCTGGAAGGTGCAGGCGCACGGGCGCAGCTATAGCGCGCAGTAACGCTAGCAAAAGCGGCTGGCAAAAACGCTGGCAAAAACGCTGGCAAAAACGGGCCGCGCGAGCAACACGGCATACGCGCGGCCCCTGCAAAAAGCGCGCGTCGCGAGGCGCGCGGACGTGGAGGCAACGGTGGAAAGCAGAGTTGGAGAAGCGGGGCAAGCGGGGCGCAAGCGCGTGGTCGTGATCGACGATGGATACGGTTCGTACGACACGGAGCGGCGCATTCTTGCCGAGGTACAGGCGGATGTGGAGATCGTGCCGTGCCGCGGCGACGCGGCGCGCGTGCTCGAAGCGGCCCGCGACGCGCACGCGCTGCTGGTGCGCGAATCGCCCGTGACCGCGCAGGTGATCGAGGCGATGCGGCATGGCCGCGCGATCGTGCGTTACGGCATTGGCGTGGACAACGTCGATCTCGAAGCGGCGCGCGCGAAACGCATTTACGTGGCCAACGTGCCCGACTACGGCGTGGAAGAAGTCAGCGATCAGGCGCTCACGTTGCTGATGGCGGTGGCGCGTCACACCGTGCGGCGCGATCGCGACGTGCGCGCGGGCGCATGGAACGTGTCGCGCGAACAGAAGATGTATCGCATCGCGGGGCGCACGCTCGGGCTCGTCGGTTATGGCCGCATCGCCCGTGCATTCGAACGCAAGATGCGCGGCATGGGTGTCGCGCGCGTGCTGGTGCACGACCCGTATTTCGACGTGACGCTCGCGAACGGCGTGGAATGCGTCGATCTCGACACGCTCTGCGCGCAAAGCGACTACATCTCGCTGCATTCGCCGCTCACGGAAGCCACGCGCAAGCTCATCGACACGCGCCGTCTCGCGCTCATGAAACCCACCACGATTCTCGTGAATACGGCGCGCGGCGGTTTGATCGACGAAGCGGCGCTGGTCTCGGCGCTGCAACGCCACGTCATTTTCGGCGCGGGCATCGACGTGTTCGAGCACGAACCGCCGCGTGCCGACCACCCCTTGTTCGCCTGCGAGAACGCCGTGCTTTCCGATCATACCGGTTGGTATTCGGAAGACTCGGTGGCGGAGCTTCAGCAGAAGGCCGCGCTCGACGTCGCGCGCGTGCTGGGCGGCGAGCGCCCGAAGTATTGGGTCAATCCCTGGAAAGACGCGTAACGTCGCCGTTTTTTATCGATCCGATCGTCGTGCATCAAGTTTCGATGAGCGACGATCGAATCGATCGGTTAGTCATCCTATTGAAATAACAAGGAGTAACAGCATGGACTTGCAAGCGCTCATCAGCGGCTTCGAAAAAGTGGCAACGGCTTCGGTGGCCGACGCCGTCGACCAGATCGCGGGCCGCCGCGGCTTCATGGATCAGGCGATCAAGCCGCGCATCAACGAGCGCAAGATCGTCGGCCCGGCCGTGACGATACTCGAAGCGCCCACGCACGAGAAAGTGCCGCCGCAACACGCGCTCGACGCCATCGACGAATCGCCCGAGGGCAGCGTGATCGTGATCGGCATTTACGGCGAGCCCAACGTGGCGGTGTGGGGCGGCCTGATGACGGCGGGCGCGGTGGCCAATCGCCACGCGGGCGCGATTCTCGACGGCGGCGTGCGCGACATCACGGAAATTCGCCGTGACTACGACTTTCCCGTGTATTCGCGCTCGGTTTCTCCGGGCACGACGGTGGGCCGCTTCACGACGCTGGCGGCCAATATCGAAGTGGAGTGCGGCGGCGTGAAGGTCAACGCGGGCGACATCATCGTGGCGGACATCGACGGCGTGGTGGTGGTGCCGCGCGAACACGCGGAAGCTGTGCTCAAGATGTCCGAGGAGATCGATGCGCGCGAACTCGAACAGGCGCGCCTCATCATCGGGGAAAAGTCGCTGCGCAAGGGTCTCGCGAAGTATGGCCGGATCTGACGCGATGACCACGCTGGTTGCCGTGTCCGCCGCCGTGCCTGCGATCCTCGCCATCGGCGAGCCGATGATCGAGTTCAACCAGGCGAGCGCCGCCAACACGGCGCAGTTCCTGCAAGGCTTCGGCGGCGACACGTCGAACTTCTGCGTGGCGGCGGCGCGCCAGGGCGCGAGCGTGGGCTATGTGACGCGTCTCGGCGACGACACGTTCGGGCGGCTGTTTCTCGACTTGTGGCGCGCGGAAAACGTCGACGTGCAAGGCGTCGCGCTCGACGCCGAAGCGCACACGGGCGTGTATTTCGTCACGCATGGCGAAGCGGGCCACGCGTTCAGCTACCTGCGCAAAGGCTCGGCAGCCAGCCGCATGACGCCCGAGACGCTGCCGCTCGACTTCATCGCGGCTACGCGCTTTCTACATGTCTCGGGCATTTCGCAAGCGATCAGCGCGAGCGCCTGCGACGCCGTATTCGCGGCGATCGCGCAGGCGCGCCGTGCGGGCGCTGCGGTCACCTACGACCCGAACATGCGGCTCAAGCTGTGGCCGCTCGCGCGGGCGCGCGCCGTGATCGAGGCGACGGTGCGCGAAGTGGATTACCTGCTGCCGAGCCTCGAAGACGCGCAAACGCTCACAGGTATTTCGGATCCCGAAGCGATCGTTGCGCACTATCTCGCGCTCGGTCCCCACACCGTGTGCCTGAAGATGGGCGGCGACGGCGTGCTGGTCGCGAGCGGCACGCAGCGTACGCGTATTGCCGGTCACGCGATGAACGTGGTCGATGCGACCGGCGCCGGCGATTGCTTCGACGGTGCGTTCGTCACGCGTCTCGCGGCGGGCGAGACACCCGAAGCGGCGGCGCGCTATGCGAACGCGGCCGCGGCATTGTCGACGCAAGGCTTCGGCGCCGTTGCACCGATTCCGCGCCCGGAAGCCGTAGCGGCGTTGTTGAACGCATGACGTCGTCGCGCGCGCTGCACGCTTGCCGGTGTGCGGCGCGCGCTCGACCGCAATAAAAAACCGCAGACAAAGGTGAGGAGACAAGCATGAACACGGATCTGGCGCTCGAAAAGCGCACCATGAGCAAGGTCACGCGGCGCTTGATGCCGTTTCTGATCCTGCTGTACTTCTTTGCGTTCCTCGATCGCGTGAACGTCGGCTTTGCGGCGCTCACGATGAACAAGGACATCGGTCTGACCGCCTCGCTGTTCGGCTGGGGCGCGGGGATTTTCTTTATCGGCTATTTTTTGTTCGAAGTGCCAAGTAATCTCGCGCTCGAAAAAGCCGGCGCGCGCATCTGGCTCGCGCGCATCATGATGACGTGGGGCGTGGTGTCCGCCTGCGGCGCGTTCGTCAAGGGCCCGACAAGCTTCATGGCGCTGCGCTTCATACTGGGCGCGGCCGAAGCGGGCTTTTTCCCCGGCGTGATTCTCTATCTCACGTTCTGGTTTCCGTCGCGTTACCGCGCGCAGGTGGTCGGTTTGTTCATGCTCGCGAATCCGGTTTCGACGGCGCTCGGTTCGGTCGTCTCGGGCTTCATTCTGCGCATGGACGGGCTGTTCGGCATGGCGGGCTGGCAATGGCTCTTCATTCTCGAAGGCCTGCCTTCTGTCGTTATGGGCTGCATCACGCTGCGCTATCTGAGCGATTCGCCCGCGAAGGCGGCGTGGCTCGATAGCGCCGAACGCAACTGGCTCGACACGCAGATCCGCGCGGAAACCGCCGAGCGGGCGCGCCGCCACAAGATGACGCTCGCGCAAACGCTCGCGAATCCGCACGTGCTCGTGCTCGGCCTGATCTACTTCCTGATCGTCACGGCGAACAACGGCCTGGTGTTGTGGCAGCCGCAGATCATGAAGGCGCTCGGCCTGCCCGAACACTGGGTGGGCCCGGTGAACGCGATCCCGTTCGTGGTGGGCGCGGTCACGATGCTCGTGTGGGGCCGTCTCGCCGACAAGCGCGGCAAATATCGCGTCGATCTCGCGTGTGCCTGCACCGTCGCGGCGGCCGGTCTCGCGCTTGCCGCGGCGTCCACGCAACCGCTCGCGGTGATCGCGGGTCTCGTGCTGGCGGCCGTGGGCGGTTACGGCGCGCTGCCGTCGTTCTGGGCGTTGCCCACCACGTTCCTGAGCGGCACCGCGGCGGCGGCCGGTCTCGCGCTCGCGAACTCCATCGGCAATCTGGGCGGCTTCGCGGGACCCTACATGATCGGCTATGTGCGCTCGACGACGTCCGGTTACGCCTACGGACTCGCCGTGCTGGCCGTGGCCGCGCTGCTCGCGGGCATCATCGCGCTGCGCGCCCGCGGTCCCGGCGGCGACGAAAGCGTGGATGCGGTGGAAGTTTCGCTCGATTCCCGCGCGCGTTGACGAGGCCGACGATGACGAAGCAAGGCGAACGCATCGCGCGGCGGCGCTGGTTGATCGGCGTCTTCATCGGCGTGGGTATTCTGGTCAACTACGTGGATCGCGTGACGATTTCCGTGGCCGCGCCGCAACTGCGCGAGGCGTTCGCGCTGTCGCCCGCGCAACTGGGTGTGCTGTTCAGTGCGTTCTCGTGGACCTATGCGCTGCTCCAGATTCCCGCGGGCCTCGTGCTCGACCGCTATGGCGTGACACGAGTGGGGCGCTGGGGTGCGCTGCTGTGGGCGGTATCGTCGCTGGTCACGGCGCTCGCCTCGGGGTTCGGCGGCTTGCTGGCGGCGCGTTTGCTGCTGGGCGTAGCGGAACCGCCGGGGCTCGCCGTGTGCTCGAAGGCGACCGGCTACTGGTTTCCGCGCGCCGAGCGAGCGCTCGCCACCGCCCTGTTCGACGCCGCCGCGAAGTTCGCCAACGTGATCGGCGTGCCGTTCATCGCGCTGATCGTGGTGACGTTCGGCTGGCGTTGGGGCTTCGCGGCCTCGGCAGCGCTGAGCGTGGCCTATTTCGTGGGCTTTTGCGTGATCTACCGCGATCCGTCGCACGACACGAAACTGCAGGCGGCGGAACTCGCATGGATCCGCGAGGGCGGCGCGACGCCCGAAGGCGCGGCAACGGCGGGCGCGGCGGGCATGTTCGGCTATCTCGTCACGCACCGCAAAGTGTGGGGCCTCACGATCGGTTACGCGGCCTACGATTACGCGTTCTATCTGTTCCTCACGTGGCTGCCGAGTTATCTCGTCGACGTGATGCACATGAGCATGCTGCGCTCGGCGGGTCTCGCCATGATTCCGTGGGCGTGGGCCACGTTCACCGATCTCGCGATCGGCGGCTGGCTCATCGACACGCTCATCGCGCGCGGCCGCGACGAAAGCCGTGTGCGCAAGGCCGTGCTGATAGCTGGGCTGCTGAGCGCGCTCGGCATACTCGGCGTGATCGGCACGCACGACGCGCGTTGGGCCATTGCGTGGATCTCGGTGTCGCTCGGCGGCCTCGCCATCGCGGGCGCGGTCACGTGGTCGATTCCTTCGCTGATCGCGCCGAAGGGCGCAGTGGGCGCGGTGTCGGGCATCATGAATTGCGTGGGCAACGTGCTCGGCGCCATCGCACCGATGCTCACGGGTTTCATCGTGAGCGCGACGCATTCGTTCGAGAACGCGTTCTGGGTCGCGGGCGCCATCATCTTCGCGGGTATTCTCGCGATCGTGTTCATGCTCGGCAAGATCGAGCCGATAGCGGGGCCGCAGATCGTGCGCGCACGCGAGCGCGACGCCATGAGTTGATGCGCGCCCAGGTCGTGCGAGGCGTTATCGCAGGCGTTTGGCGATCAGCGCGCCGAAACCGGGCCGAGCCGCGCGGCAATCGTGCGGCACGCCGCGAGCAGCGGCTCGATATAGCGGCTTTGCGCGTCGGTTTCGCGGCGGAACATCGGCATGCTGATGCTGATGCAACCCACCGCGCGACCGTCCGCGCCAAGAATGGCCGCGCCGTAACACCAGATGGAGAGCTCGTTTTCCTCGCGATCTTCCGCGTAACCGCGTTGCGCGGTGAGGTCGATTTCGGCGCGTATGGCGTCGAGATCCGTCATGGTGTTTTCGGTGAAGCGCGTGCGCGGCGCCTGCAACAGCAGCGATTCGCGCTCGGCGGGCGTGAGCGTTGCGAGCCATGCCTTGCCGACCGAACTCGACGTGAGCGACACGCGCGTGCCGATTCTCGACGCCATGCGCACTGCGTGCGGGCTTTCGAGTTTTTCGATGTAGACCATCGCGCCGTCGCTGGGTACCGCGAGATGCACCGTTTCGGACGTGGCATTGCGCAATGCCATGAGCGCGTCCACGGCGGCGATACGCAAATCCGAACGTTCCCAGCTGCGGCTCGCGAGACTCACGAGCCGTGAACCGAGCGTGAACGTATTGCCGCCGCCGCGTGCGACCACGAGTCCTTCGGCCTGCAACGCGGCCACGATGCGATGCACCGTGGGGCGCGGATAACCGCTGGCCGTCGCGAGTTTCGCAACGGTGGGCGGCGTCTCGGCATCGGCGATCAATTGCAGTACGGCGATGAACTTCGAGAACGCAGCCGCGCCGGCGACGGTTTTGGCGTCGCCGGTTTGCGCGTTGGCAAGGGAGTCGGTCGAATCGTGCTTGGACATCGGAAAACAGGCGGGCGTCATGAACGCGTCATTATGCCCGCAATCCCCGCGCGCGGGCTCATGCACAGACTCATGCGCAAAGATAGCCGCCGTCCACGGGCACGATCGCGCCCGTCATGAACGAGGCCGCCGGCGAGCAGAGGAAGGCGGCGACGTTGGCGACTTCCTCGGGCAGGCCCCAGCGTTTCATGGGCGTGCGTTCGAGGATGCCTTGCGAGCGGCCGTCGTCGTCCTGCAACGCCTGGGTGAGCGGCGTGGCGATCCAGCCGGGCGCGAGCGCGTTCACGCGAATGGAGTCGGCCGCATAGGCGATGGCGAGCGAGCGCGTGAGTTGCGCCACGCCGCCCTTGCTCGCGCTATACGCGGGCACGAGGCCGCCGCCGAAGAAGCTCAGCATCGAAGCCGTATTGACGATGCACCCCGACGAGGCCTTGAGCAATTCGCGAGCGCTCGCGCACACACGCATCGTGCCGTTGAGATTGATGTCGAGCACGCGCTCGAATACGTCGATCTGATGTTCTTCGATCCGGCTGATCACGCCCGCGCAATTCACCACGATATCGAGCTGGTCGAAGCCGCCGATCACGCGCGCGACGTCATCGGTCGAACGCACATCGAGCGCGGCGCGCTGCACGTTGGCGTCGAGTACGTCGGGCGTTCCGGCGGGCGCGGGCAGGCCCGCCGCCGTGGTGCGCGCGCCCAGTTGCGCGAGACGATTGGCGATGGCCGCGCCGATGCCGGAGAGTCCGCCCGTGACGAACGCGACCTTGCCTTCGAGGAGATTGTGCTGAAATGTCATGATGCGCTTTAGGCCTTTAAAACAAGGGGATTTCAGGTGGGTTGCGTCGCCGCCGCCCGATTCGCGCCGTGCGGCGCGACTTCCTTGACGACGAAGAGATAGACGAACGCCGCCGCGAACGCGACCGCCGCGCTGATGAGGAGCGCGTTCACGAACGAATGCGTCTGGTCAACGACGATGCCGGTGATGACGGGCGCGAACGAGCCGCCCAGATAGCCGCCGAAGTTCTGCATGCTGCCGAGCGACGCCACGAGATGACGCGGCGCGGCCACGCTCACGAGCGCCCACGCGCTGCCGCTCGAGAGATTCACGAAGAACATCGCGAGCGAGACATAAGTGATGGCGAGCGCCGTGCTGGGCGTGTACGCCGCGGGCACGGTGAACGCGGCCGCGCCGATCAGACCAATGCACAAGGGCCACTTGCGGCTGCGAATGGGCGCCATGCCGCGCTTGAGCAGCCAGTCGGCGATAAAGCCGCTGCTTGCCATGCCGATCGTGCCGAACACATAGGGAATGGCGACCAGCCAGCCTGTATGCGCGATGCTCAAATGACGCTCTTTCTCGAGGTAGGCAGGCAGCCAGGTGAGATAGAGCCACACCATGTAGATCACGCCCATGAAGCCGAAGACCATGCCCCATGTATTGCGCAGTTTCAGCAGCATGCCCCACTCGGCGAAATCGAAGCCTTTCTTTTGCGGCGCTTCCTGCGCGCCGTCTTCGAGCCACGCGGTTTCGGCGGCGGTGAGCGCGACCTGATCGCGATTGCGATACACCAGGTACCAGCCGACCGCAACCAGCACGCCGAGGACACCCATGATGACGAACATCGGGCGCCAGCCGAACGACAGCATCAGGACCGTGAGCAGCGGCGGGGCGATCATCGGCGCGATGGTCGAGGACGAAATGAACGTGCCGGTCGGGCCGCCGCGTTCGCGCACGGCGAACCACTCGTGTATCACCTTCGCGCCGGCGGGAAAGAGCGGCGCTTCCGCGACGCCTAGCACGATGCGCGCCGCGAGAAAGTGATTGAGCGTCTGGATGAAGCCGCCCGCCACCTGGGCCAGCGACCAGACGAGCATGCCCAGCCCCAGCATGACGCGCGAACCGAAGCGGTCGAGCAGCGCGCCCACCGGCAACTGCGCGAAGGCATAAGCGAGCGAGAACGCGGAGAGCAGCAGGCCCATTTGCGCGCCGTTCAGGTGCAATTCCTCGGCCACCGAATGATTGGCGATGGAGAGCGTGCTGCGATCGAGATAGTTGACGATGCCGGCGAGCGTGAGAAACACGATCGCGATCGTCTGGGTGCGTTTCAGCCGGCTCGATTTTTCGGGCATGGCGCGTCTCCTTGGGGCTGTCGTTATGGGTGTGGGGTCAGGCTCAATACGTGGCGCGTCCGCCGGACAGGTCGAAGATCGCCCCCGTGCTGAACGTGCAGGAATCCGAACAAAGCCACAGTGCGAGACCGGCGACTTCGTCCACCGTGCCCAAACGCTGGAGCGGGCTCTTGTCGATCATCGTTTGCACGTGCGCGGGCGACATTTGCGCGAGCAGCGGCGTGGCCACGGCGGCGGGCGCGATGCCGTTGACGAGTACGCCGGCTTGCGCCAGTTCCTTGCCGAGCGATTTCGTGAGCGCGATCACGCCAGCTTTGGCCGCGCTATACGCGGACGCGTTGGGCGTGCCTTCCTTGCCGGCGAGCGAGGCGATGTTGACGATACGGCCGGCGCCCGCGCGCCGCATGGCCGGTACGACGAAGCGGCACACGTGATACGTGCCCACGAGATTCACGTCGACAATGCGTTGCCATTCGGCCGGATCGTATTCGTCGAGCGGCACCGTCGAGCCCGCGAAGCCCGCGTTGTTCACGAGGTAGTCGACGCGGCCGTAGCGCTCGAGCGTGGCGGCCAGAGCGGCTTCCACGGTGCCGGGGCGCGTGACGTCGACCTCGACGTGATGCGGCGCGTGCGCCACGTCCAGCGCGCCGGGTACGCGGTCCCAGTTGACGCACTGCGCGCCCGCGAGGGCGAAGGCGTCGCTGATCGCGCGGCCGATACCGCCTGCCGCGCCCGTGATCACGGCCACGCGGCCCGCGAAGTCGTAGTGCGCGCGGCTCATCGGATGAACTGATCGACGTAGTCTTCGCCGAGACCGACCGACGCGTAATGCTTGCGGCACATGTCGATCTTCGTGAAGACGTCTTCGTAGCCCGTGTAGTTGCCCCACGGGTCGCAATAGAACATCACGCCGTTCACCTGGAAGTAGGTGATCATTTCCTCCACGTCTTCGGGCACGTAAAGCGTATGGGTTTCGCCGGGCGGCTCGAACACGTAGCTGCCTTCCGTGGCCTCCCAGTCGTGCTCCAGGTAACGCCAGCGGCCCTTGAGGACCATGCCGTGCACGGCTTGCGGATGACGGTGCCTGCTTAGCACACCCGACTTTCTCACGCGCAACAAATTCATCCAGTAGCCTTGCGCGGCATTCAGGCACAACGGGCGGAACCAGACGTTCTCGGCCTGCGGTACCCAGACGCGCTCGTCGGTGGGAATGGCCTGTGGCACGACGATTTCCTGCTGGGCTTCCTTGGGAAACGGCAGCTGATAGGGCGTCATGGGGGAATAGGTTTTGTCCGGCATGGGGTTGTCCTTGTTTGTCCATAATATGGACGTATAGTCCACGATATGGCTATTGTGGCTGTGTTTTTTGACTCCGGTCAATGCCGGGGTTTGCCCTGGGCGCCTGGCACAAAATCGCCGCGCGTGTCGATATCCGTATCCAAATCGTGGTCAATTTGTAAGGTAGAGGCGACAGTCAAGAAAGCGTGCGCCTGGTGATGCGACATCTCTGTACAGATCTGAGATTGCGTGTAAGTCATTGATGTGGCGTTGTTTATGTTCTTGTTCCACTGGTTTTTAGCGACCACCAACGACCGTAATCCAACGTAACTTTTAAAAAAAGCAAATGAGAAGCATTCGCATTCCAGGGTAGCATTCGGATCTGTTTTCAAATCGCCGACGAGCGAAAAGAATCGACTGTGAACGGGGTAGATCGAATGCAACTCAAACGAAGCCTGGTGAAGGTCGTGGTGCCGGCGTTACTCGCCGAAGCCACTGCCCTGTACGCCGGACAAGCCATTGCGGACCAGCCGTCCGCCAACACGGTGGTGCAGCAGAACGCGAATGCTTCGGCGAGCGCACAGGACGCGTCGGCGAAATCCACACGCGGCGCGAAACCGGGCGGGGCTCAGCGCGACGAAGCGCTCAAGGCCATTTCGGTCACGGCGTCGCGCGGCGGCGCGGTCAACCTGAATCGCACGGCGGCCACGGTATCGGTCATCACCAGCGACGACATCGACGAAAACAACGCCAAAGATATTAAGGATGCCTTGAAGTACGAACCGGGCGTGGAAGTGCGCCGCTCCGCGTATCGGCCTGCGGGGATCACGGGAACCTCGGGCCGCGGCGGCAACGAAGGCATCAATATTCGCGGCCTCGAAGGCAACCAGGTGCTGCTGCTCGAAGACGGCGTGCCGTTGCCGCAGTCGTTCGCTTTCGGTTCCGGGTCCGCGGGCCGCGCCGATTATCTGAACACCGACCTGTATCAGCGCATTGAGATATTGCGCGGGCCGACCTCGGCGCTCTATGGCAGCGACGGTTTGACGGGCGCCGTGAATTTCATCACGAAAGATCCCGCCGACCTGCTGGCGATCTACAACAAGCCCACCTATTTCTCGCTGAAAGCCGGTTACGATTCCACCGATCGTAGCTGGGGCTCAACCGCCACTGCGGCGTTCGGTGGCGACGTGGTGCAGGGCATGGTGGTGTTGAGCGGCCGGCACGGTCACGAAACCGACAACAAGGGCGACAGCAACACGCTCGGCGCCACGCGTTCCACACCGGATCCGCTGACCTACAACAATCGCAACGCGCTCGGCAAGCTCGTGTTCAAGCTGAGCCCGCAGGACACGCTCAAACTCACTGCCGAAACACTCGACAATTCGAATTCGAGCGACGGGCTTTCGCAACTGGGCGGCGCCTATACGTGGACTTCGGGCGTGACGAAGTACACGGCCAACAGTTACGTGACCGGCAACGAGGTGACGAGTCACCGCGTGCAACTCGACTACGATCATCGCGACGCGAGCAATCCGTATTTCCAGTCGCTGCATGCGTCGCTCTATTACCGCAACGCGGCCACGCAGCAGACGCTGGCGATTGGCGGCGCGAGCACGGCGGGCGCAACCGCCTCGCGCTCGCGCAGCAACGACTACGGCGACAACATCGTAGGTGGCAACGTGGTGGCCGACAGTACGTTCAAGACCGGCCCGTTCGATCACAAACTGACCTATGGCTTCGACGCCAGCGTGTCGCACTACAGCACCTCGAGCGCGGCGGGCTCGGAGTGGACGCCGGGCGGCGACGGCTATCCGGAAGTGTTTCCGAAGACCACACAGACGAATTTCGGTGCTTTCGTGCAGGACGAAATTCGCTGGAACAAGCTGAGTGTCGTGCCCGGTTTGCGCTTCGACTATTACGACATGACGCCGCACCCGGACGCCACGTACGAAACGGCGGCCGCCACGTCGACCAAACCCACCGCGACCTCCACGGGCAATGCTGTTTCGCCGCGCCTCGCGATTCTTTATGAAGTGTCGCCCGCGTTCGTGCCGTACGTGCAATATGCGCATGGCTTCCGCGCGCCTTCGGCGTATCAGGTCAACAGCTATTACAACCCGGCCGGTTCCTATGGGCTCTTCTATCAGCAGGTCGGCAATCCGGATCTGAAGCCCGAGACCAGCAATTCGATCGAACTCGGTTTGCGCGGCAAGCTCGGCGTGGGCAGCGGTCATGTGAATTACAGCGCGGCGGCATTCGCGGGCCGGTACAGCAATTTCATCGATACGAAAGTCGTGGGCGGCAGCGTCACCTCGTCGACGAATCCGTATACCGTGCAGTATGTGAATTACTCGAAGGCCTCGATTCAGGGCCTGGAAGGCAAGGCCGACTGGTACGTGAACGACGCGCTCGAAGTGAAGGGCGGCTTCGCGTGGATTCACGGTACGGAGTCGAAGGACGGCGTGACCACGGGCCTCGACACCGTACCGCCGCTGGCCGTGGTGCTGGGCGTGAATTACGCGCCCACCGCGCGCTGGTTCGCCGGCGCGGACGTCATCTACAACTCGCACAAGAACAAGTCGCAGATGTCCAGTTCGTCGTATTACGCGACACCTTCGTACACGATCGTCGATCTCCACGCCGGCTACAACATCACGCGTCACGTGAGCGTGACAGCGGGTATCGACAATCTGTTCGACCGCAAGTACTGGATCTGGAACGACGTGCGCGGTCTCGCCACCAGCGACGGCGCCGCGAAGATCGACGCTTATACCGCACCCGGCCGGAACTTCAATGTGGCGATGAAGATCGACTTTTGATTTTCAAAAATAGTAAGGATTCCACATGACACAAATCATTCTCCAATCTTCGATCAATCCCGCCGCGCTCGAATTGCTGCGGCGCGAGTTCACCGAGCTGCGTACGGTGCGCAAACTGCGCCATCGCGATGCCGCCGCCGAACTGGGCGTGAGCGAAGGCGAAACGCTTGCGGCATTCGTCGGCGAACACGTCGTGCGGCTCGACAACGATTTTGCGGGATTGTTCGAAGCACTGCCGGTGCTCGGCGAAGTGATGGTGCTCACGCGCAACGAAGCCTGCGTACACGAGAAGACCGGCACGTTCGGCAAGGTCACGCGCACGGGGCCGGTCGGGCTGACGGTGGGCCGCGAAATCGACCTGCGCATTTTCTATGGGAAGTGGGCGTCCGGGTTCGCGGTGCGCGAGACTTACGACGACGGCGTGCGCAAGAGCCTGCAGTTCTACGACGCGCAAGGCGTGGCGGTGACGAAGGTGTATCTGCGCGAAGCGAGCGATCACGCCGCGTTCGACGCGCTCGTGGCGAAGCATACGGCCGTGCCGCAAGTCGTCGGTCTCGACGTCGCGCCCGCGCCCGCAGCGGTGGCGCCGCGCGCCGATGCGCGGATCGATGTGACCGGTTTTCGGGCAGCGTGGGCCGCGATGCAGGACACGCACGAGTTCTTCGACATGTTGAAGCGATTCGAGGTTGCGCGTTTGCAGGCGCTACGGCTCGCCGATCCGGAACTCGCGTATCCGCTCGAACTCACTGCGATCGAGTCGCTGCTCAACGACGCCGCGCGCACGCAGGTGCCGATCATGGTGTTCGTCGGCAATCCCGGCATGATCCAGATTCATACGGGTGCGGTGCAAAACGTTCGCGCGATGGGGGCTTGGCTCAACGTGCTCGATTCGCGTTTCAGCCTGCATTTACGTACCGATCTCGTGGCGCACGCGTGGGTCGTGCGCAAGCCGACGGCCGATGGCATCGTCACGTCCGTCGAACTCTACGACGCGAACGGCGAAAACATCGCGATGCTGTTCGGCGAGCGCAAACCCGGCAAGCCCGAACTCGAAGGCTGGCGCGAGATGGTCGCGCGTCTCGCGCGTGCAGGTGCCACGACGCAAACCGGAGCACGAGCATGACGGGCGATGGCTTCGACGCACGGCGCCGGCGCTGGTTGACGGGCACGGGCGGCCTGCTGCTCGCGGCGGCGGCCGGCATGGCTTATGCCGCCGACGCCGCGCGGGGTGCGAACGAGGCGAGTCGCGCGCGCGTGGTCGTGATCGGCGGTGCGCTGGGCGAGATCGTCTATGCGCTCGGCTGCGCGAACACGCTGGTTGGTGCGGACACCACGTGTACGTATCCGGGCGAGGCCCAGGCGTTGCCGAAGGTCGGCTATCAGCGTGCGCTTTCCGCGGAAGGACTGCTCTCGCTGCGGCCCACGCTGATCCTGGCGTCCGCCGAAGCCGGACCGCCTTCGGTCTTGCAACGCGTGGCCGAGGCGGGCGTGCGGCTCGTGACGTTTGCGGAGGGGCACGACGTGGCTTCCGTGCGCGAGAAGATCGAGGGCGTGTCGCGCGCGCTCGACGCGCCAGGCACGGGCCAGACACTACTCGCGGGGTTCGATCGCGCATGGCAGGACACGCAGTCGAGCATCGCACAAACCAGCACGTCGCGCACCTCGCGCGCACCGGGCGTGCTGTTCCTGATGAATCCGGGCGGCACCCAGCCGATGGTGGCCGGTCAGCACACGGCCGCCGACGCCATGCTTGCCTATGCCGGTGCGCGCAACGCCATGCAGGGCTTCTCGGGCTATCGCGCGCTCACGCCCGAGGCGCTGGTGGCCGCGCAACCCGATATCGTACTGACCACCGACGACGCGCTGAAGGCCGCTGGCAGCAAGCGCGCGCTACTCGCTTCCGCGGGTTTCGCGCTCACGCCCGCGGGCAAGTCCACGCGCGTGGCGGCGCTCGACGCGCTATTCCTGCTTGGCTTCGGTCCGCGTTTGCCGCAAGCGGTGCTGGCCCTCAACCGCAGCCTCGCGAGCGCATGATGCATGCCGAAGACAGCGTGCGTCCCGCCATGCCGAAGTCGCCGTTACGCATGACGCCCGCGCAGGCGACCGCGCTGGCCACCCGGCGCCCGCGCACGCCCTTCGTGCTCGCCGCGCTAGGCGTGCTGCTCGCGTGCGCCGTGATTGCCGGCGTGTGTCTTGGCGCCTATCCCGTGTCGCCCATGACGCTCTGGCATGCGTTGCTCGCGGGCAATCTCGAGGCGGGTGCGCAAGGCGACCGTTCGGCGCTCGTGCTGCTCGAACTGCGCTTGCCGCGCGTCGCGCTCGGGGTGTTGCTCGGCGCGGGCTTCGGCGCGGCGGGCAGCGCATTGCAGGCGCTATTGCGCAATCCGCTCGCCGACCCGGGCCTGATCGGCGTCTCGAGCGGGGCGGCGCTCGGCGCTTCGCTGTTGATCGTGTTCGGAGCGTTCGTCGTGCCGCATCTGGCGCTCTCGCTGCCAATGTCGACCGCGGTGAGCCAGATCGTCGAAGGCGGTCAGGCCACGGCGCTCGCGGCGTTCGCGGGCGCGGTGGGCGTGACGCTCGTGGTGTACCGGCTCGCGGTGTCGAACGGCCGCGTCGTATTGCCGATCCTGCTGCTCGCGGGCGTGGCGGCCAATGCGCTCGCGGGCGCGGTGATCGGCATGCTCGCCTACGTGGCCACCGACGCGCAACTGCGCTCGCTTACGTTCTGGAGCCTCGGCAGCCTTGCCGATGCGCGGTGGTCCACGCTCGGCGCGATCACGCCGTTCGTGTTCGCGGGCGTGTCGATGATCGCGGTGCACACGCGCGAACTCAACGCGATGCAACTCGGCGAACTCGATGCGCATTACCTCGGCGTGCCCGTGCGGCGCGTAAAGAACACGATCCTGCTCGCGGTGGCGCTGGCCATTAGCGCGCTGGTGTCGTGCACGGGACAGATCGGTTTCATCGGGCTCGTTGCGCCGCATTGCATCCGCCTGCTGTGCGGCCCCGATCAACGTGTCGTGCTGCTGGGGTCGATGCTGCTGGGCGCGTTGATCACGGTAGTGGCCGATCTCATCGCGCGTATCGTCGTCGCGCCCGCCGAGATTCCGCTCGGCGTACTCACGGCCTTGATCGGCGCACCGTTCTTCATCTTTCTGCTCGTGCGCGGGCGCCGCCAGTTCGGGCTGTAAACGTCGTATCAGGACGCATCACTCATGCTTGCCATTCAGAACCTTCGTATCGGCTATCGCGGCGCGCGGTTGTTCGACGACTTCTCGCTGACCGTCGCGCCGGGCGAACTGGTGATCGTGCTCGGTCAGAACGGCGTTGGCAAGAGCACGCTGTTGCGTGCGCTCGCGGGCGACTTCGCGCTCAACGGTTTCCCCGACGCGTCGAGTGGCGCGAAGCTCACGCTCAATGGCGACGACGTGCGCAGGATCGCGCCGCGCCGTCTCGCGCAGTTGCGCGCGGTGCTCGCGCAAAGCACGCCGAATCTCTGGCCGATGCCCGCGAGCGAGGTGGTGCAACTCGGCCTGTATCCGCATCATGGCGGGGCGGCGTTGCCGTTTTCCGCCGATACGCTCGCGCAGGACATGCTCGCGCTCGCGGGCATCGCGCAACTCGCGCGGCGCGACGTGACGACGCTTTCAGGCGGCGAATTCGCGCGGGTGCAATTCGCGCGCGTGCTTGCGCAACTGTGGTCGCCGTGCATTCGCAGCGAGCCGCGCTATTTGCTGCTCGACGAACCGACCGCCGCGCTCGACCTCGTGCAGCAGCACCGCCTGTTCGCCACCGTGCGGCGCCTCACGCGCGAGTGGCGTCTGGGTGCGTTTGCGATCGCGCACGATTGCAATCTTGCTGCGCGTCACGCCGACCGTCTCGTGCTGATCGCCGAAGGCAAGTGCATTGCCGATGGACCGCCGCAAGACGTGATGCGTCCGGATCTGCTGGAGCGTTGCTACGGGGCGCCGATGCAGATCGCCGACGCGGATCGCCAATCCGGCACGAACGGCGTACCCTGCATCTTCCCGGCATGAGCGGGTTGTCGTAAATGGTGTCAATCTTGTCATTTATGACTCTGGTGAGGGCGCGGTTCGCGGATTAGACTGCGAGGCATGATCAACGCAGGAGCGAACGATGTCTGACGTCACCGTACACGAAGCGATCGACAGCGTGCATCCGCTGGACAACGTGACCTGGAATGCCCTCACGAGCAAGCACCGCGCGTTCGCGGAAGGCGACGGCCGGGTCTTGCGTTATCCGGCCGCCGTTGCGCCTTTCACCGCAATCACGGACACGCTGCCCTCGACGTTCGACGCGCTCCATGCGCTGGTCCAGCGCCATGGCGTTTCCGCATTGACAACGCGGGAGGCGCTCGCGGTGCCCGGGCAGTTCACGGTCGTGCGGCATGCGAAACTCGCGCAAATGGTCTGGCAGGGCGAAGCCGTAACGGGCGCCGCCACCGACTACGTGCGGCTCGGCGAGCGCGACGTGCGGGACATGATGTCGCTCACCACGGCCACGCAGCCTGGACCGTTCGGTGTTCGCACGTTCGAATTGGGCAATTACTACGGGATCCGCAGCCATGGCCGGCTGATCGCCATGGCGGGAGAACGCATGCGGCTCGACGGCTTCACGGAAATCAGCGCGGTGTGCGTGGACCCGGAATTCCGCGGCAAAGGCCTTGCAAACGGCTTGATGAAACTGCTGATCGCGACGATCCGCGAGCGCGGCGAAGTCCCTTTCCTGCACGTGCTGACCTCGAACCAGGGTGCGATCGCGCTGTATCGTACGCTGGGGTTCGTCGAGCGCGCCGAACTCCATCTCACGGTAATCGGCGACGCTACGCGCTGAGCGGCTGCCCTCGGCCTGGACACCGCCGGCCCCGCGCACTATAGTCGCAAACGACATCATCGATATCATTTGTGACATGCGAATCGTCATTCTCGCGTTCGACGGTGTCTTCGACACCGGTATGACCGTGCTGCTCGATACCTTCGCGATGGCGAACGAACTGGCCGCCATGAGCGGCTTTGCCAGGCCGCCGTTCGACGTCAAACTCGTGGGCGTGCGCAAACGCCTGCGCACGGCGCTCGGGCTCACCACGCTCGTCGAGCCGCTTTCGGCCATACGCAAACCCGACTGGTTGATCGTGCCCGCCATCAACGCCAAGCAGCCCGAGAAACTCGCGCAGGCGCTAGAACGGCGCGACGTGCGCGAGGCGCTCGCGCAACTCGGGCCGTGGCACGCGAAGGGCGCGGGCATTGCCGCGGCGTGTATCGGCACGTTTTTGCTTGCCGAAGCCGGGTTGCTCGACGGGCGCGAGGCCACCACAACCTGGTCGCTCGCGCCGTTCTTTCGTCAGCGTTATCCCGCAGTGCGTCTCGACGACTCGCGCATGGTGGTGGCGAGCGACCGTGTGGTGACGGCCGGCGCGCTCATGGGGCATCTCGATCTCGCGCTCTGGCTCGTGCGCCAGATGACGCCCGATCTCGCCACGCTCGTTGCGCGTTTCATGCTGATCGACAAGCGCGCCTCGCAGGCGCGCTACATCGTGCCCGATCATCTGGCGCATGCGGACCCGCTGATCGCGGGATTCGAGCGCTGGTCGCGCGAACATCTTTCCGCGGGTTTCTCGCTGCAGGATGCCGCGAGCGCACTGGCGGTACACACGCGCACGCTGCAACGTCGCACCGAGGCCATTCTGGGCAAGTCGCCGCTGGCGTTCTTTCAGGACCTGCGTATCGAGCACGCGCAACACCTGGTGTCGTGCGGATACGACCTGGAAACGATCGCGGGCGAAGTGGGGTACGCCGACGCCGCCACCTTGCGCAATTTGCTGCGCCGTAAATTGGGGCGCGGTGTGCGGGAATTGCGGGCGGAATTGCGCTAGCGGCGGCCATGGCGCGCTGGACTGCGCGCAATCGCCGCGTGGGTTGGGGCGGCCGGGCTTAAGGTGACCTTAAGCTCACGTCGGCGACACTTCGGGATTGCCGACTCATACGCGACGTCATGCGAGCGATTTATTCCGAACTCAAGCGCGCCCAGATGCGGCCCACCTCCAGTCGCGTCGTCGTGCTCAAGCTGTTCCATGAATATCCGCACGATCACATGACGGCGGATCAGGTGTTTCGCCGCGTGCCGCAAGGGCTCGAGCAGTGCAGTCTGGCGAGCGTCTATCGCGCGCTCGGCGGTCTCGCGCAGGCGGGGCTCTTGACCAGCACGTCGATTGGCGAGCAGCGCGTGGTGTACGAACTGGGCCACGGTCCACACGCGCATCTCGTGTGCGAAACCTGCGGCGCGATCCACGACATCCATGACGCGGAGATGGACGCGCGCAACGCGGCCATTGCGGCGGCCAGCGGGTTCAACTATGCGAGTTCGAGCCTCGTCGTGTTCGGACAGTGCGCTGTGTGTACGCACAAGCCGGGCAGCGCAGCCAACTGACCGTCGCGCCATTCGATTCCCGAAACGCCTGCTGGCTTGAGGACGTTTTCGGTAAGCCGTTTTAATGTGAATCGAAAGGGAGCGCTCTGGTTTACGCCGGCTTGAACACCATCAGCAGATACACCGCGACCATTGCGAGAAACGCCGGATAGCCGAGCCATTCCCACCGCCGCGCGAATTGCCAGTAGCGCGGCGGCAATTCGGTCGCACCCGCGGCGAGCGCGAGCCCGGCCATCCTGGTGAGTTGCAGTTGCAGCCACACCACGGGCAACCAGCACACGCCCGCCACCACGTAAAGCGCAGCCGCCGCCACGAGCCAGGTGCTCGACCATGGCCAGCCCGCGGCATGTGCGAGCCACATACCCGAGAGCGGCTGGAAAATGACAGCGGGCGTGGTGAACCACCAGTCCGCGCGCACGACCAGCTTGCTCACCGAAGCAATGACGGGAACCGAACGCGTGCGATTCGCGAAAAACAGATAGAACGCCGAGCCGAATCCGGTTCCCACCAGCAGCACGGACGACATGATATGAAGCGCCTTGACGGTCAGATAGACATTCATGATTTAGACATCCTGATTAAAAAGAATCAGTAGAAGAACGAATATCGGCAGGTTCTTGAGGATGGCGCCGAACGGGTCCCAGAGGGTTTCGGGCATCGTGACGGCAATGATCGTGGTGTAAGCGGCGATCAACAGCGCTTGCGCGAGCCACAGCAAGCGGCGCGGCCTCAGCAGTGTCAGCAGGCCGAACGTCAGATCCAGCACGATCGCGAGATAGAACGCCGCGGCCGCGCTCGCGCCATGCAGATGCGCGCGCCGTAGCAACGCCATGCTCGCGCTACGCGGGTAAAGCAAGAGGCTGGCAACGGCGGTCCAGATCCACACGAACGCCAGCGTGATTCTCAGCAACGCGGGCTGCCAGGCGTCGAGCGCATCGCGGCGCAGCGTCGGTGCGTCGTTGCCGATGAAGCTGCGCAGGCCGCGTGGCGGACGTTGAAGCACGCTGGCCGTGGCGCCGGCGTCACCGGTGTTGTCGGCTTGCAGCATGCGCCAGGTGTCGCGCGTCAGCATCGAACCCGGTACGCGGTCGAGCAACGCCGCACCCATGCCGATCAACCCACGAGGCAGGCTTACGCGCAACGCCGCGCCGAACCCGAGCGAGCGCCGGTAAATCGCCAGCATCTCGCGATAGGCCACTTCTTCGCCGCCCACAACGTCGAGCGTGCGAGGCGCGTGATCGCGGCGCTCGATCAGACGTTCGACGATCTCCGCCAGGTCGTCCACGTGCACGGGCCGCAGCCGCTGATGACCGCCGGCCGGCAGGGCGTGGACCGGCAGGCTTGCGAGCAGGCGGAAGAACGCCGCCGAGGTACCCGTGGGGCCGTACACGAGCGCAGGCCGCACGACGCAGGAGCGGATGGGCAGCGACTGCAGATGCGAGTCGGCGGCGAACTTGCTTGCGAAATAAGGCGTGATTCGCGTGGGTGCGCCGAGGGCCGAAATCTGGATCACCTGCTTGACGCCCTGGCGGACGCTCGCCTCGAAGAGCGCACGGGGTGCCTTCGCGTGGACCGTCTCGAAGCGTTGACGGCCATGCTCGATGAGGATGCCCACCGCGTTGATCACGACATCGACGCTTTGCAAGCGTGCGTCCCAATCGTCCGGATTGACGTCGCGCGTGTAGTCGATCGCGCATTCATTGCTGTCACGGACCTCGCGCACGCCGCGAATCACCCGATAGCCCCTGCGTTCCAGCCTTTCGCAGAGCGCGGCTCCGACAAAGCCGCGCGCACCGCAGACGAGAATGTTCATGTTCTATTCGTTTTAAAGTTACTGTTATTTCTGTATAGACAGAAATAACAGGTTCAAAAAAAAGCGGACCTTATGTCCGCACCGGATCGATGCCTTAGCTCGACTTGCGGCGCACCGCTCGGCTGAGCTTGGCGCCCATGCCCAATGTCTTCATCAACGTTTCCGGCTTCAGGCGCAGCATTTCGTCGGACCATGCCGTGAGCGTTTCGAGAAAATTCAGCGTGTCGCGCAAGCGCTGTTCGACTTCCTTGCTTTCTGCGGCGAGGCCCGGATCCATGAGGCTGTCGCGCAGCATGGTCAGCGTGGGGTCGATCTCGCGCTGGCGCCGGCCTTCCACGATCAGCTTGAAGAGTTCCCAGATGTCCGTGGAGGTCTCGAAGTGGTCGCGCCGGTCGCCCATCACATGGACGATCTTTGCGAGCCGCCACGCCTGCAGCTCCTTCAGGCTCGTGCTGACATTCGAGCGCGCGACACCCAGGGTTTCGGCGATTTCGTCGGCGGCGACGGGGCGGCCGAGCAGATAGAGCAGGGCGTGAATCTGCGCGACGGTGCGATTGACGCCCCAGCGCGAGCCCATTTCGCCCCAGTGGAGGATGAATCGTTCGGCGAGCGGTGTGAGTTCCATGGAGGCGAATGTATCGGCTTCAGTTATTTCTGTCAAGACAGAAATAACTGAAGCGAGGCAATTGATGGATCACGCCTTGAGCCACGCGATCAACTCGTCGCTGATGAGTTGATCGTTGAGTTCGTCGTCGGAAAGCGACACGAAGCGGCGTAGATCGCTGATACCGCAAAAACCCGTGTTGTCGAAGTCTTCGCCGAGACGTTCGAGGAACGGGAACTTCGTGCCCTGATTCGACACGCCGATAAAGATGAAGTACACCTGATCGTGACGCGCCTGCGATGCGCGCAGGATCTCGGCGGTGCGGATCTGGTCGGTGTTCTCGCCGTCCGTGATGACCATCACGAGGCTTTTGCGCTTTTCACCCGCTTGCACGACGCGGTCGGTTTGCCCGAACATGCGCCCCAAAAAGCCCGCCTTTTGCACGACTGCCGCCCAGCCGAAATGCGCGAGCAGGCGCTCGATCACGTACGAGTAGTCGGTGCCCCCGTTCCAGCCGGCCACGCGTTCGATCACGTTGCGGCGCACGAAATCGCCATAGTTCGCGGGCGTGATCGGGCCGACATCGACAACGTGGTTCGCGCCGTTCGAAAACGTGAAGCAGTCCACTTTCTTGTCGGGGTCGAAGGCGAGTCCCCAGGGCACGAGGCGAGTCAGCAGATCATTGGTGACGCCGTCGCGATGTTCGTCCTCGAACGAACCGGACACGTCGAGCGCGAAGCCGACTTCGAGTTCGGGAGGTGAGTTGACGCCGGCTTTCTGCAAATTCAGCTTGAGGGCTTCGGTAGCCTTTTCCAGATTTACGACGAGTGCCATTTCCTGGTCCTTTCGAAAAGTTGTGCCAACTCGCCGAGCGCGTCCCGCGCCAGATAACGTTCGGTTTCGTTCGGCTTGTCGGGAAGCATGGCGAGTTGCGCCGCGACCGCCGGCAGTTTCACGAGCACGCCGTCCTGGAGCAGCGTTACGAGTTCTCGCAACTCGTTGCGTTGCTGCACGAGCATCAGGCGGTTCTGCTGCGCGAGTTGTTGCGAGGCGGTGAGGGCGGTGAGACGCGCATGCAGCCATTGCGCGTCGTCCCCGGCTGGCGGGAGCGTGTCGAACGTATAGGTGCCCGCGAGGAAGAACGCTTCGAGTTCGTCATGCGCCGCCGCGTAGCGGCCATCGAGTTCGTCGAGTGCGTCGAGCGTTTGCAGCAACGCGTTCGCGTGCGCGCCAAGACGCGTTTCGATATGGCGCATTTCCGGCTCGTGCTGGCTCCAGACCGCGCGAGCCGAACGACGGAACAAGCCGCCTTCCAGTGCGCCGCCCACCTCCTCGAGAATCGAGTAAAGACGCGCGAGCAAGGTCGGTGCGTCGCGTTTCGCGCTGGCGTCGAGCAAGGCGATTTGCGCTTTGATTGTGGCATTGACGGCGGTTTGCCCCGCGACGCCATACGTGAGCCACGTGTTGGCGCCTCCGGCTGCCGGACCGTGCCCGACCAGCAAGGCCCGCACGCGCGCGCGCAGGGCAGGCGTGGCGTTGGGGAAGCGATGAGCGATGGCCTTGATCGTCGCCGTGCGTGCGGCGTTGAACGCGCCGCCGATCGCGGTCACGGCGATCGGCGTATTCCCCGGCAACGGCGGCGGCTCTGTGTGCGCTTCCGGCTCCTGCTCCGTTTGCGTCGTTGCTTCGGCGCCGAGCCGCGAGACGGCGAGCGCTGCAGTTGGGTGCGCGTGTGAATCCGGTGCCGGCATGGCGGCGTGTTGCGAGACCGCGGTAGGCGGCAACGCAGGGCCGCGTGCAGGCGCGGGGGTCGCAGGGTCCGTGGGACGCGGTTCGAGCTCGTCGTCGCGGCCGCCGATCACCGTCACCGGAATCGTCATGATGCAAGCTTTCCGCGGCTCAGGAGAAGTGACCGAGTACGCCGTTGAAGTCGGTGTTGAACCCGGCGGCGATCGCGACGAACGACGATACGCCACTCGCGTCGATAACGATGGAACCCATCTGCACGCCGACGTAGTCGCCGAACTGGGCCGAGAGACTGGCATCGAGCAACTGCTGACCGTCGCTGTCCTCGATGATGACGCGCGCGTTGGCGACCGACTTGAACTTCTTGCTCGACGATTGCGGATGAATCATCGCCAGCAACGGAATTTCGATCTGACCGGCGCTCGGGCGCGTCAGCAAATCGGGCTTGACGAGAATGTATTCGTCGTCGCCGTCCGCGCTGCCGTCGCGCGCGTCGGGGCTATGCACGAGCGCACCGTCGTGGATGGAGAACGTGCGATCCGGCGCGAGGGGTAGCGTGCCCACATCCTGGCCGCGAATCAGGCGTTTGACGTTGTAGGTCGAGAGAATGTCGCCGAGGCTGGAGGCTTTCGCGCCATCCCCCGTGTTGACGGTGACGATCGCGTGCAGGTCCAGGTCAGTGTCGCCGTCCCACGACAGCCGCACCTTGAACTGTTCGCCTTTACTCAGGTTCAGCGCGAGCTTTTGCGCCGTATCGCCCGGTTTCGACAGATTCAAAACGAGAGAGCCCATGTCACTCCTTGCGTGTCAGATATGCGGCGCGACCGTCGCCGCGGGATTCAACTTCTGGCCGAGTTCGAGCAGGTCCTGGCGCACACCGGCCAGCGTGGTGCGCGCTTCTTCGAATTTGGCGCGATTGGCCGTGCGGGCGTTGTCGACGATCGCCTGCAATGCCTGCGTGTCGGCCACCACGCGCTGGAGGCTTTGCGCCTGTTCCAGGCGATTGTTGCCGGGCGCATGCGCCGCCGTTTCCACCACGCCAGCCATCAGGCGCGCGCGGACTTCCTGCAGATTGCGGTCGAGATGAGCACCCGATTGCGCGAGCCGCTGGACGTTCTGCACCATCTGGCTGCCATGTATCGTCAGCAGCGTCATGCGGATGCTCGCGAAGCGGTCGCCCATCGTCGTGATGACTTCCTGCAGTGTCGAAACGCCTGCGTTCTGCACCTGGCGAATCACGATCTGCTCGGAAGGCAGGCGCGTCATCATCGTCTCGCGAGCAAGCGCCACCGACGCGAGCGCCTGCAGCTTGTCATCGATTTCGTTGCAACGGGCAATGTCGGCGCCGGCCGCCGCCCGTTGCGCGGGTGCCTCGCGTTGCGCCTTCGCAAGCGCGCTGTTCAGAAAGGCCGTTTCTTCCGCGAACGAAACGAAGCGCGTGCGATATTCCGTTTTCAGCGCGTCGAGTTCGCGAAGCTCCTCGTTGAGCGTGGCCATCTCCGCACCGAGCTTGCGTTCCATGTCGGTGACGACATCGGAAAGCGTGCGGGATTTGAGCCTGGCCGCGCGCTCGAGATCCTCGTAGACGCGATCCAGCGCGCGACGCAACGCTTTCTTGTTGAACAAGCCAACCAGGCGGTCCATCAAGCCGGGTTTCGCATTGAGGATGTTGTCCGCCAGTTCTCCGAGCCGTTCTTTCGCGACGGCTTCGTCCAGCGCGGGAATCAGCTTGAAGATCTGCGGATTCTCCGCGCGGTTGATGCGCGCGAGCAAGCTGTCGAGCACGCGGTTCAGCGCGAGCGTCGGTTCGGCGCCGAGCAGGGCGATCTGCTCCTGTGGCGTGGAAGCGATATCGAATGCGGCGATACGTTGCCGGAGGCTCGCGATTTGCCCGGGTTGCAGCGTCAGCGGGAAATTCGCGGGCAGCACGAGCGCGTCGTCGCGCGTGGATTCCGCGGGCGCAACCGGCGCGGCGACCGCGCCGAAGGAGGTGGGCTGCATCGTCGATCCTCAGGCGGTAACGTCGACGTCGACGTGGATCGCGCTGGCCTTGCGTGCGGCGCGGCGGCGGGCGACCCACGCGGCCAGCACCACGGCCGCGAAACCGAGTACTTCCGCGACCGGCACTTCGAGACCTTGCACCGCGACGGAGAACGCGGCGGCATACGGCTTGAAGAACGTATCCGAGAGCGCCATTTCGACGCCCACCCAGCCGAGCAGACCGCCGCCCAGCCAGACGATGACGGGGAATCGATCCATCAGTTTCGTGAGCGCGCCCGCGCCGAACACGATCACCGGAATGCTCAGGCACACGCCCGCGATCGCGTAGATCGTGCTGTGTGCGGCGGCAGTGTGAGCGGCAGCCGCAACGGCGAGCACGTTGTCGAGGCTCATCATCAGATCGGCGACGACGATGGTCCAGACCGCTGCGAGCACCTTGTCGTTCTGCTTGATCTCGGGATCGTCGTCTTCCTGGGAGGCCAGCAGCTTGTAACCGATGTAGAGGAGATAGGCGCCTGCCGCGATCTTGAGATACGGAATGTCCATCAGGAAATTCGCCGCGCCGAGCAGCGCCGCGCGCAATACGACCGCGCCCGCGGTGCCGAGCAACAAGGCACGAAGCCGTAGCGCGGCGGGTAGTGCGGCGCAGGCCAGCGCAATGACGACGGCGTTGTCGACGCCCAGCATGATATCGAGCACGACGATACGGCTGATCGCGCTCCAGTCGATCACAGACAGGAAGCTCATGACGGCACTCGGTGGTGAGAAAAGGGAATAGCGAAGATCAGTGACGGCAATCGATTGCCGGCCGCATTAATGGCGGTGTCGCGAATGGCGAGCGTGCGCTGAGAAACGCAAAAGCCGCGGCGAACAAACGCACTTTACGCATACGCTTTTTAAATCCTGCGTAACCGCGCAATTGCGTCACGGGTTCGCCGTATTGAAACGGCCTCACGGACCCGTATTCGCGTGAATTCAGGAATGAACGAGTTGGCAGGTATGACGCGCGTTGCCTCCCGGCAAAGCAGGAGAAAAGCGTGACGATCCAGACGGCAAGCGGTGATTGACTGCTGAAGAACACGTACTGCCAATGTCTTCTTATATGCATGTCGCATTTTTTCGCAACGAGAACGTATTCACGTTGCGAGTTCCCCGACTTCTTGTTTATCTAAATCTAGATTAGCAGCTTTTCTTAAAGCTTGAAAGCCGTTTTCTTAAGATTGGACAACACGTAACGAGGAGTGAGATCCGCGCTATGGAAAAACTGGAATTGTCATTCTAAAACTGGCGCAAACGATTGCGTCATCACATTCGCTGACTCATTGCCCAATAGTTATTCGAGACTTTCCCGCAATGCCTCCGTGCGCGCCACAGTAAAACAGTGAACTGGACTTCGATTGCCTGGGAGTGGGTTGGTGCTCGCGCGTTGCGCCAGGTCGCACCACGAAACAGGCATGGGTAACTCGCGCAACCGCCGCACGAATCGCGAGCGGGGGCCCAATGCCAGCTTTCGTTTTGTCACGCCGTTGACTTAAGCACCGCTTACATTCGTGGCTCAAATTTAATCCCAAAGAGGACACAACCTGTGAACCACTCCTACCGCAATGCGGCGGTAGGCTGCTGTCTGGCCGTTTGCGCCAGCCTGCCTGCCTACGCGCTCGCCGATGAAACGCCTCACGCTGGCGGCTCCGCCGTCACGCTCTACGGAATTCTCGATTCCGGCCTCGAATACCTGAACAACGCATCGAGCACGAACGGGCAGACGCATAGCGTCACGCGCCTCACGTCCGGCGACATGTCCGGCTCGCGCTGGGGCATCCAGGGCCGCGAAGATCTCGGTGGCGGCACGCGTGCATTCTTCCTGCTCGAAAGCGGCGTGAACGTGAACACCGGCGCTTCGCTGCAAGGCGGTCGCGAGTTCGGCCGTCTCGCCTACGTGGGTATCGCCGACGACAAGCTCGGCACCCTCGTGCTGGGCCGTCAGGGCGGCCTGTTCCTCGACTGGGTGAGCGAATACAACCCGCTCAAGAACGCGGTCTATGCGATCAAGATGCAGGACCCGGCGTTCTCCGACCGTCTCGACAACACGGTGCGTTACGAAAAGCAATTCGGCTTTGGTCTCTCGGCGATCGCGCAATACAGCTTTGGCTACGACGCGGTCACGTACGGCGCGCAACCGGCCGGCGACACGCGCTTCGCACGCGTGATCGAAGGCGGTCTGCGCTACAAGAACGGGCCGTTCAGCGCGACCCTCGTGTACGACCAGAAGAACGGCGGCAGCACGACCGTCACGGCTGCGCACACGACCAAGGCAGGGGGTTACGAAGGCGACCAGGACCGTCGCGTGGCGCTTGCGGCGAGCTACAAGTTCTCGACCGTGACGACGTATGCGGGCTATCGCTACCTCTCGTCGCACTCGATCCATCTCACGACGCTCGACACCTCGCCGCACGAATCGACCAGCCTGTACTGGCTCGGCGCCACGTGGCTGGCGCAGCCGAACCTCGCGTTCTCGGGCACGGCCATGTATCAGGACTTCTACGGCAGCAACCGCGACCCGTTCTCGTTCCAGGCCGACGTCGATTACTTCCTCTCGAAGCGCACCGATCTCTACGTGAACCTCGGCTACGTGCTGAACCGCAACGGCTCGAATCTCGGCCTGAACGGTTTCGGCACCGACGTGGTGGCGGGCAAGAACCAGTTCGGTCTGATGGCCGGCATTCGCCACAAGTTCTAAGGAGTTCGAATGACCAGTGCGAGTGTGGCGATCCAGGTAAGTGGACTGCGTCAACGCTTCAACGGCCAGACCGTGCTCGACGGGATCGATCTCGACGTGCCCGCGGGGACCACGCTCGCGCTGCTCGGACCGTCCGGCTGCGGCAAGAGCACGATGCTCAAGCTGCTGGCCGGCCTGCTGCGTCCCGACGAGGGGCGTGTCGTCTTCGGCGGCCAGACCGTTGCGGATGCAACGAGCTACGTGCCGCCCGAGGCGCGCGACCTCGGCATGGTGTTTCAGGACTACGCACTCTGGCCGCACATGACGGTGGCGGGCAACGTGTCGTTTCCGCTCGAAATGCGCGGCGTACCGCGTGCCGAGCGCGCCAGGGCCGTGACCGAGGCGCTCGCCCGCGTCGGTCTTGCGCAGATGGCGGGGCGGCGCCCCGCGGCGCTTTCGGGCGGCCAGCAGCAACGCGTCGCGCTCGCGCGCGCCATTGTCGCGCGCCCGCGCGTGCTGCTCTTCGACGAACCCCTTTCGAACCTCGACCCTGAATTGCGCGCCTCGCTCAGCGAGGAAATTCGCGCGCTGCTCGCGCAACTCGGCGCGACGGCCGTGTACGTGACGCACGATCGCGGCGAGGCGGAAACGCTCGCGCACGCGACCGTCACGCTGGATCGCGGCCGTGTCGCGCAGATCGTTTACCGCTAACGGAGTCGGTACAATGCACAAGATCCTTTCTACAACTGTCGTTTCCCTTCTTTTGGCTTTCGGGCTGAATTCATCCGTGCACGCTCTCACTGTCTACACCGCCGGCCCCGGCAATCTCAGCAAAAAACTCGCGCAAGGTTTCGAGCGCAAGACGGGCATCAAGGTCGATCTCTTTCAGGCGACGACCGGCAAGCTCATGGCGCGCGTGGAAGCTGAGGCCAGCAATCCGCACGCCGACGTGCTGATTTCGGCGTCGTGGGATACCGCGCAGGATCTGGAAAAGCGTGGCTGGCTCGCGCAATACACGAGCCCGAACGCAGTCCACGTTCCGCCGATGTTCAAGACTCCGTACTATGTGGCGCAGGGTATCTCGGCGCTCGGTATCGTCTGGAATACGCGCACGGGCAAGCCGGAACCGCAGGATTGGAGCGATCTCGCGGCGCCCGCGTATCGCGATCAGGTCACGACCCCGAACCCGGCGCTCTCCGGCGCCTCGCTCGACCTGCTGCTGGGCTTGCAGGATCGACTCGGCGAATCGGCGTGGACGCTGTTCGACGGGCTGCACAAGAACGGCATGGTCGTGCTCGGGCCGAACGCACAGGCGATCAACCCGGTGCTGCAGGGCGCGAAGTCGGCGGTGTTCGGTGCGGTGGATTATGTGGCGTACGGCGCGGCCGCGACCGGCGAGTCGGTGAAAGTCATCTTCCCGAAGAGCGGCACGGTAATCGCGCCGCGTCCGATGATGATCTTCAAGTCGTCAAAGGTGCAGGACGAAGCGCGCGCATTCATCGACTACGTCCTCTCCGACGAAGGGCAGAAACTCGTGGCGGCGGCGTGGCTCATGCCGGCGCGCGACGACATCGAGTCGCCGCGTCCGCGTTTCAAGGACCTCAAGCTCTTGCCGCAGGACGACGGTAGCAACAAGAAGACGCGCGCCGAGGTTCTCACGCGTTTCAACGCACTGTTCGGCGAGCACTGATGGCCAGCGTCATCGCGCGGCGTCCGGCCGCGGCACGCGCACGTCCGCGCGGCGGCGTGGCACGCGGTCTCGCGCTGGCATGGCTGATCGGCACGCTGTTCGTGCTGGTGGCCTTGCCGCTCGCGTTCGTCGCGTTGCAGGCGGTGTTTCCGGGTGTGGGCCAAGGCTCGTTCGCGCAGCCGTTCGCGGCGGTACGTGTCACGCTTGCGCGAGCGGATACGTGGCCGTTGCTCGCCAACACGTTGCGTTTCGGCGTGAGCGTGGCGGCGGCGAGCGTCGTGCTCGGCGTGCCGCTCGGTGCGCTGCGCGGCCTCACGCGGCTGCCGTTCGCGCGGCTCTGGGACCTGCTGTTTCTCGCGCCGTTCCTGATTCCGCCGTATCTCGGCGCGCTCGGCTGGATGTTGCTGCTCCAGCGTAACGGTTATCTCGCGCAACTCGCGGGCTTCGATCTCGGCGGCTTTCTGTTTTCGTTCACGGGCGTCACGTTCGCGATGACGTTGAGCGTGTTTCCGGTCGTCTACTTCTCGGTGTCGCGCGCGTTGATGGCAAGCGGCGGACGTCTCGCACAAGTCGCGCGGGTTTGCGGCGCGACGCCGTGGCGCGCGTTCGTGCGCATTACGCTGCCGCTCGCGGCCCCCGCGATCGCAGCGAGTGCCTTGCTCGCGTTCACGATGGCGATCGAGGAGTTCGGCATTCCGTCCGCACTCGGTGCGCGCGCGGGCTTCAGCTTGCTGGTCACGTCGATCGAAGCGCGCTTCTCCGACTGGCCGATCGATTTGCCCGGCGCGTCCGTGCTCTCGGCGTTGCTCGCCGTAACCGCGCTGATCGCGTTCTTCGCGCAGCGTCGCCTGCTCGCGGGCCGCGACTTCGACACGCAAACGGGCAAGCCCGTGGCAAGCGAGCCGTTCGAGCCCGGCCGCTGGCGTATCGCGCTCGTATTGTTGTTCGGCGCGGTGGCGTTTTGCACGACGATCGCACCCATCGCGACGATCGTCGCCACGGCGTTCGTCGGCACGTTGTCGGGCGGCTTGCATGCGTCGAACTTCACGCTCGCGCACTTCAGTGCGATCGCGTCCGACGGCGACGGCGCGAGTGCGCTCGTAACGAGCCTCGCGCTCGCGGGCGGCACGGCGGCACTCACCGGCGTGCTCGGTTTCGTGGCCGCATGGGTGCTCGTGAAAACGAAGTTGCCTGGCCGCGCCGCGCTCGACGGTCTTACGCTTTTGCCGCACGCCATGCCCGGCATCGTGGTGGGCGTGGGACTGATTCTCGCGTGGAATCAGCCGTTCTGGCCCGTCACGCCGTACAACACGTGGGGCATTCTGCTGCTCTCGTATGCGTGCCTGCTGTTGCCGTACCCGGTGCGATATGCGAGCGCGGCGCTGCGTCAGTTGGGCGGTAGTCTCGAAGCCGCGGCGCGCGTGCATGGCGCGAGCGGGGCGCGTGTGCTGTGGCGCATCGTGTTGCCGCTGGTCGCGCCGCCGCTCATCGCCTCGATGATGATCGTGTTCGCGGTCGCCTCGCGCGAACTGGTCACGTCGCTGCTGCTCGCGCCGAGCGGCGTGCAGACGGCTTCGGTATTCATCTGGCAGCAGTTCGAGCAAGGTTCCATCGGCGACGGCATGGCGATGGGCACGCTCATGCTCGTGATCAGCGCGGTCTTACTCGCGATCGCCACGCGCTTGACGAAGCGGTTCGACACGGTGCGTTGATCGAGAGCGGTAGAGGAAAGGAAAAAGGGCGGTTCGCTGTTGCGACCGCCCTTTTTGCATGAATGCCGCTTCAAATGAACAGCGAAACGATACCGCCGAGCGTGATGCCGGCCGCGATCCATTGTCCCGCCGAATACGCGTGGTTCGGATCGGTCGGTTGATCGGGGCGATCCAGGCCGAGCGCGCCATAGACCAGCGACTTCACCGGCTGGGCGTTCGCCTCGGACGATGTTTCCGGGTCCGAGTCTGTAGCGTCCGCGGCATGGGCGGCGTCCGACGCATGGGCGGCGTCCGACGCATCGGCGGCGGTTGGGGAGTCGGCGTTGGCCGCATCGCTCGCCCCGTCGTCGCCGTCGATCACGACGACGAGGTCGTCATCGCCGTTGTCGCCGCTATCGGCATCGTTCGCCGCCGTGGCCGCATAGCCTTCCGGCGAGATCGTGACCGCGTCGTCCTGGGACCGCGCCGCCGACGCAAGGCTCGTCGTGTCGTCGCTCGCCCGTGTTGCGTCCTGGGTCGCCTGATCGGGCACCGTGCCCGAATTAAACAGACGCGCGGCGGTGCCGTCGTTGCCGAAACCGTTACTACCCCCGATTTGCATGATCGATTCCTTTCGACTTTTTATAACGCCCACTGTGATTTTCACTGCTCGCGGCCGAATCAGGCTCGACGAATAACGCAAAGAAATTCGCGATATTCCGCGGCCTGTTTTTTCTCTCGCTCTGCCACAATTCCGCTATCGATATTCCGCCTCTCACCGCCTGTGGATGACGTCTTCACGCCTCGCCAATCCGCTCGCGCTATCGAGGAACTGCGCTCGAGCCGGCCTTCGCCGCGACGCGTATTCGAAGCGCTGTATCGCGCGCACTATCTGCAAACGCATGCCCGCCTGCCGGAAGGTCTCGAGCGCGATCCCAACGGCGAGTACACCCAAAGCGGCGCGCAAATCGCATGGGAAGTCTGGCAAATCGCGCACGTGCATGCCGTCGAGATGGCCGCGCAATTGTGCGAGCGTCGCGCGGCCAACCATTCGAGTCACGATCACAAAGCGCTGTGCCGGGTGGTTGCACGCGACATCCGCGCCTTGCTGAACGATCCTGACGAAGACGCCAAATAGCGTTACGAACGACGCTTCAAGCGTCGCTGGGGGCGGGCAGCAATGCGCAACTCACGGGCGCCTTTGCGGCAGCGGCCAATGCGCTACGCGTGGCGCCCGCACGCGACGGCGGCGCGCACAGCGAGCACGTGAACGGCTTGTGTCCGTCGCTCATGTGGCGCACGAAACGGCCGGTGCAAACGTTACACCGCGAGAGCGTCAACAAGCCGCCTTCGAAAAAGCGCAGCAAGGTCCAGGCGCGCGTGAAGCTCAAAACGCGCTCGGAATCCGAATGTTCGCAATGTTCGATATAGAGCCGGTAGGCGCGCGTGAGCGCGTCGAGCCGGCTGCATTTGGCGGTATCTTTGAGAAAGAGAAAGACGTTGTAGAACAGCGAGGCGTGGATGTTGGGCAGCCACGTGAAGTACCAGTCGGCCGAGAAAGGCAACATGCCTTTGGGGGGCGAGGTACTCTTGAGCTCGCGATACACGCGAATCAAACGATTGCGCGAGAGCGTCAATTCTTTTTCGAGCACTGGCATGCGTGCGCCAAGCTGAATCAGCTCGATTGCGCGCAGCACTTCGCGCGCTTCTTCAGTCACACTGCCTTTGTACATGACGCGCTACTCCCAAGGGCTTCCACCTGTTTCACGGGCGATTATAAAAGCGCGGGAATAAGCGTCAAGAATAATATTCTGGAAGAATTGGATGGTATTGGCAGGAATTTAAGTGCTGTTTTTTGTATTCGTGAAAGCGAATGAAATGATGAAAGCGGAACGTTATCGGCGCCCTTATCTTCGGGAAAGAATTGGAAAGACATGGCTTGAAACGGCCCTTTAAAAGCTCAATCGGCGTTTTAATGGCGTCCTATCATGGCGTGCGCCGATCGGCAGCGACCGCATGCCGCATCGCGCCCTAAAACAATACGAACTATTACAGAGTTTTGCACGGTAACCTTTTCGGGTGCATCTCACTGTAAACTTCGGCCTTTCCGAACGCATGCAGCGCGCGACGTTGCAGCGGCTCGCAGAGTGTGCGAGTCCCAACATAAGTTGCCCATTGATGAATCTGCTTTTCTCCGCCTACTCGTCCTCGCTCGCGCAGGCGCGCAAGCGCTTGCCCGTGCCTGGCCCCGCCTCCGTGGCTGGCGGCTTCGCGCATGGCAACGCCGGGCTGGCCAGCCTGCCGCGGCGCCGTCTGCTCAAGGGGACGGTGAGCGTGCTCGCGCTGGGCGGCGCGAGCCCGCTCCTGAGCGCGTGCGGCGGGGAATACACGGGCGAGGGCGGCGTGCAGGACGCGCCCACGCCCGTGATGCATTCGGTGGCGAACTTTCGCGACATCGGTGGCGCGGCACCGGGCTATTCCACTTCCGACGGCGGCCACGTGAAGCGCGCACAGATCTACCGGTCGGACACGCTCACGCCCAACGCCGACGACGCCACCACGCTCGAGCACATGGCGCTCACCTATATCTACGATCTGCGCACGCCGGGCGAGGCGGGCAACACGCCGCTCGGCGCGCCGGGCACCGCCAACAGCCTCGCGCTCAACGTGCTGGGCACGCTCGCGCCGCCTTCGTTCGCGAATATGCAGGCCGGCGAACTGGACGCGGCCATGCAATGGCAGTGGCGTAACTTCGTCACGGGCCGCGCGCAATGCAACGCCTATGGCGCGTTGCTCGAACACATTGCGGAAGCGCCGGGGCCGCGCCTCATTTGCGGCGGCACGGGCGTGGACGTGGTGGGATGGGCGAGTGCGTTGCTGCTGCTGATCGCGAACGTGCCGCTCGAAATCGTCGTGGCCGACTTTCTGCTGACGAATGCATGGCGCTCGACCAGCGCCGACACGCTCAACGTCGCGCCACCGGTGCAGGCGAGTTATCTGCAAACGGCCTTCGACGCATTGCAGACTAATTTCGGCGATCTCAATCGCTATTTGAGTGCGGGGCTCGGCTTGTCGTCGACGACCGTGAACGCGCTGCGCGCGCAATTACTCGCGTAACTCACGCATGCCTCGCGCGCCTGAAGCGCGTTAATCGTTTCAATCGCGTCAATCTCTTCAATCGGCCGGCAGCGCGATGATCACGCGCAGGCCGCCTTCGGGATGATTGGTCAATTCGCAGCGGCCACCCTGGTTGCGCACGAGCCGCGTGACGATCGCGAGACCCAGCCCGCAATGACCTTCGCCGCCGCGCGCTTCGTCGAGGCGCACGAATGGTTTGATCGCGGCCGCCACGCGTTCGGCGGGAATGCCGGGACCGTGATCGCGCACCTCGATGATCCATTGCGCGCCGTCGCGGCGCGTGGCGATGTCCACGGGCGGCACGCCGTGTTCGAGCGCGTTGTCGACGAGATTCGACACCAGCCGGTCGAGCAGCGTACGCGGCAAACGGAAGTCCGGTCCGGCTCGGAGGTCGAGTTTGAATAGCGAGTGCGGGTCGTCTTCGTCGGCGGACTCGGAAACGAACTGCTCGCTCAGTAAAGTATCCACCGCGACTTCGGGGCCGTTTTCCGGCCGCTGGCGCGCGAATTCCAGAAACTGCTGCACGATGTCGTTGAGCGAATCCACTTCGCGCGTGAATTGCTCGCGCTCGCGTTCGGAAGCGAGCATGCTCGCGCGCAATTTGAGCCGCGTGAGCGGCGACTTGAGGTCGTGCGCGACGCCCGCGAGCATGACGGCCTGATCGTCGTCGGCGTCGTTGAGCTGCTTCATCATCACGTTGAATTCGCCGATCAACTCGCGCAATTCGCGCGGACCGTGCACTTTCACGGGCGCGGGACGATTCCCCGAGCCAAAGGCACGCGCCGTTTGCGACACGAGCGAGAGCGGGCGTTGCATCTGCCACATCGCCAGCAAGGCGAGCAGCAACGAGATAGCGAGCACCGAGCCGAACTGCGGGAGCAGGTTCGGCACGGGCGGCAGATCGACGGGCGCGACGATCCACGTGGGACGGCCCGCGAAACGCACCCATAGCGCTTCGTGATGACGCATGTCCGCGAGAATTTCGGTGCCGGGCGGCAAGTCGCGCAGCAGTTGCTTGCGCAGGTCCGCGAGCGGCTCGCGCTGCGGCACTTCGAGCTTCACGTCGACGGGCATATTCCACGTGGGCACGAGATGCACGCGCAACGCGGGCGCGAGTTCGAGTTCGTTGGGCGCCGCATTGGTGGCCGTGTGCAGCATGAGCAGCAGGCCGCGCTCGAAGCCTTCCAGCTCATGACGGCGCGGCTGCGGGGCGAAAACGACGAACCAGCACGCCTGAATGGCGAACAGCACCAGCGCGGAAATCAACGCCATCCGCCCGAACAGCGTATTCAACGGATTGTTCATGCGTGCGGGAAATCAGGCGGGCGGCGCGGTGTTGCCATCGACTTGCCGGTCGCCGAGCGGCACGAACACGTAGCCCTTGCCGCGCACGGTTTGCACGAAGCGCGGCTGCGAAGGATCGTCTTCGATCACGCGGCGCAGGCGCCAGATCGGCACGTCGAGGCTGCGCTCGTGGTATTCGAGGCCGTCGGCATAGAGCAGATCGTGGATCAGCACGCGTGAGAGCACGCGATACGGGTGGCACGTGAACACTTTGAGCAGCACGAACTCGCTGTCGCGCAGCGGCACGCGCGCACCGTCGCGCAGCAGGGCGCGTGAGGCGAAGTCGAGTTCGAACGGCCCGAAGCGGCAGCTTTCGCGGGCCTCGGGCGCGGCGGCGGGTGCCGCGCCACGACGGCGCAGCACGGTTTGAATGCGCAACAGCAGCTCTTGCACGTCGAAGGGCTTGGCGACGTAGTCGTCGGCACCCAGTGCGAGGCCCGCGATGCGGTCGGGCACTTCGGCGCGCGCCGAGGCGAAGATCACCGGAATGTCGTCGCCTTTCGCGCGCAGCGAGGCGAGCGCGCGCAGGCCGTCGGTGCCGGGCATCATGACGTCGAGCACGATCACCGAAGGCCGTTCGCGTTCGAGACGTTCGCAAAGGTGCGTACCGTCATGAAGCACGGAGACTTCGAAACCGTTGGTTCGCAAGAAGCGGGAGAGGAGATCGCGCACGACCGGATCGTCGTCGACGATGAGAACGTGTGGACTCATTACGCCATTTTATTTGATATCGGCGTAATCCCGAAACGCGCGAATCTTACGATTTCTTGCCTGCGTTTACCGCGCGGCTCATTTCAGCGCGACGGACGTGTCTTCCTTCGTGTCGGTCTTCGCTTCGTTTTTCGCGGGCGAGTGAGTCGAAGGTTGTTCGGGCGCCTTTTCTTCCGCGTTCTTTTTGTCGTGCGCAACGGGCGTGTCGATGGGGGCGATGCCCGCCGCCTTCGAGAACGCGCCGTTGGCCGAAGCCATTTTCGCTTCCGTGGCCGAAGGCGCGACGTCGCCCGCGGGAATGTGATGCGCGTGCGCTTCGGCGAGACGCTTCGCGCGCGCGTCGGCCACCATGCCGCTCGGCATTTTCTTCAGATGCAGCGAGGCGTCGGCGGCCGCGGTATTCGCCGCCGCTTTCGTCGTACCTTTGCTACCGTCCGCCGTGGCGGGCGTGACGTTCTGGCCCTTCGCCGGTTCGATGTGTTTCATTTCGAGCACGGCGTCTTGCGCGGAAGGCGCGAGATGCTGCTCGACCACGCCGTCTTTCACGCGTTGCACGGCGGCCTGCTTGCCGTGCTTGACGTCGCCTTCAAGTTCGGCAATGCGGCGGTTATACCAGTCCGTCACGCACGCCTTGTCCTTGCAATTGTGCTGACGCCATTGCCACTGGCTCACGCGGTCGGCTTCGAGCGCGGTCGTGTCGCTCGATGCGTCAACGGCATTGCGATAGAGCGAGGCGAGTTGATCGTCGAGCGCGGAGAGCGTGGGGTCGTTGCACACCAGACGCTCCGAAGCCGACGCGTTGTGCGGGCAATGGAAACTCGCGGCGTGCGCGAACGGCGAGCCGGCTAGCGACGCGAAGAGCGCGATCGCCGCGACGTTCAGGCCGCGAGGGAAGAAGTGGGCGCGACGGATTTTCGTTTCTCGGTTCATGGCAGGCATGATGTTGTTGAATGGCGGGCGGCGCGGGACGGCTCGTCCTGCATCGCCACGGCGCACGGCGCCGCAGTGAAAACAATAACGCAGTGAGTTCTGTGCAAAACCCCACACAAAAGGCAGAACGCGGCAGTGCTTACCAAGCCTTACTCCGCTTTCGTGTGCGGTAAGAGTTGGTCGGAATCGAGAGAGAAACTCACTCGGGTGTCTTACCGCCAGAGAGATTCGAGAAAGAAGTGGAAAGCGCCATTCAAGTTTTCCCGATGACTCGACCATCGCGCGGAACGCTTTATCGCGAAGATACACACCGGGTCCTGCCCGCGCGCGTGGTGCGTGCGCGGCACTCTGTCAACGTGTCGGGTATCGGTTCTCATGCCACTCAAAATGTTCTCCTGTGCCGGCCGCGAGCGCGCGGCGAAACTGGGCGTCACGCTCGCCGCGGCGCTCGCGCTCAACGGCTGCGCGTGGACGCTCATCACGGCCGCCGACGCGACCGGCTCGGTGATCCAGGCGGGCTATGCGGTGGCGTCGAATTATTCGTCGCCCAAGTTCATTACGGGCCGGCCGGTGAATGTTTCGTCGGTTTGCATCGAAAACAATCCGATGGTCACCTCGGCCGACTTCGTGCCCTCGCTGCAACTCGTGCTGGCCCAGCGCGGCGTGCAGTCGGACGTCTACAGCCCGGGTACGGAGCCGGTGAGTTGCGACGCGCGCATTGTCTATAACGCGTCGATCGAATTCGGCAGACCGACGTTCAGCGACGACAGCCGCGCCTATCTCTCCACCATCAATCTCACCATTCTCGTGCGCAACCATATTGCCGTTTCCGCGCGCTACGAGGTGCATGGGCTCGGCACCGACCGCTATTCGAGCGCGGCAGTGAAGCTCAAGGGCTTGATCGACGGCATGGTGGTCGATCAACTGGATCTGGGCAGCACGTTGGCCTCGACCTCTAACGGGCAATAATCTTTCACGCGGGCGCGCGGCGGGAAAGGAATGGTAAGGCTGGCAGCCTATGCCGCCCCGTGCCCGTCCCTTACGATTTCTGCATGGCAAATACAATTTTTCTCGTTGACGACGATCCCGTCGTGCGTGACGTCACGGCCGAATATCTTCAGATGCGCGGCTTCACGGTGACGAAGCTTCCCTCTGCGCGCGCGTTGCAGGAGCGTTTGCGCACCGAACGGCCGCAGGTGGTCGTGCTCGATATCATGATGCCGGAGCTGGACGGATTGAGCGCGTTGCGCATTCTGCGCGAGAGCGGCGACGACCTGCCGGTCATCATGCTGACCGCGCGCAACGAGATCGTGGACCGCGTGATGGGACTCGAATTCGGCGCCGACGACTATCTGGGCAAGCCATTCGATCCGGGCGAACTGGCCGCGCGCATTCGCTCGATTCTGCGCCGCCACAGCATTGCCACGCTCACGGGCGCGCCGGAAAGCCGTGCTTCGTTCCGCTTCGGCCCGTTCGAACTGCAATTCCACTCGCGCGAACTCTTTCGCGGCGAGGAGCGGATTCCGTTGCGTTCGAGTGAGTTCGCGTTTCTGAAAGTGTTCGTCAATCACGCCATGACGACGCTCTCGCGCGAGCGCATCATCGAAATCGTCTATGGGGAAAACGGGCGATACAGCAATCGCAGTCTCGACGTGGCGATCTGGCGCCTGCGCCGCTTGATCGAAACCGACCCGTCCGAGCCGCGTTATCTGCAAACGGTATGGGGACACGGCTACGTGTTCGTGCCTGATGGCGAAGTGGGTTACGCCGAGCAATTCGGCGAATAACAAAATGTTACGGGTGAGTTCGCCGAACTCACCCGCCTGTCACCTCTTCGACTCCCTTCAACTCACTCAGAACGTCAGCACGCTCAGGAACATGCGCTGGAGCCAGCCCACCGTGGTGGCGTCGTTGAGCATGCCGTGCCCGAGCTGTTCGATGCGCGCATTGGCGATCTTGCCCGAATCCACGTAGTTGTCGGCTTCCACGTCGTTCGGATTGACGATGCCCGAAAGACGCAGGCGCTGGTGCTCGCCGCTCATTGCGATGATCTTTTCGCCCGACACCACGAGATTGCCCGTGGGCGTCTTGCTGATGACCGTCACGGCCAGCGTCCCCGACATATCGCTCGTGAGCGAGTGGCTGCCCGTGCCGTTGAACGAGGTCGACGCCGAGCCGATATTGAACAGTCGCGCGAGACGTGCGGCCGCGCCGGTCGACTGATCGGCGGCCGTGGCGGTGATCGCGCTGTCGCGCTTGGCGGCGGCACTGGCCGTGTCGTTGCCGCTATAGGTTTCGGAAAGCCGTATCGTGAGCACGTCGCCGATGCGCTGCGCCCGAGGCGTTTCGTAGAGCGCGATGGCAGTGCCCATCTGATAGATCGAGCCGCTCGTGTTGACGTTGAGCGCGGGTTCCGCGAGCGGCGGCGTCATGGGCGTGTCGACGATCGATTGCGGCGTGGCGCAACCGGAGAACGCCGCGACGATCGACGTGCACAGCAGCGTGCTGCGAAGGACGCTGGACAGTGAGGATTCCGATGTATTGAGAAGCATGGCGATGAGACGGGGCGCGAAAATTGACTGGTTTTTGTTGTGGGCTAGCGTGAAAAGCGATTCGGCATGCGTAGGCGTGTGCGCGGCGTTCAGCCCTCGTCGAACTGACTGATCTTCAAGGTCTTGTCGATACCTTTGCCGGCGGGCACGGCGGGCTTGAGCATATAAGTGAGCGTCGCGCGCTGATTGTCGGGCAGCAGGCAGATCGTGATCGTGCTCGTGCCGTTGTCCCAAACCAGCAACGGCAGCGAAGGCGCGCCGAGCACGCGCGGTTTGCCGTAGCGCGACGCGAGCAGGTCGCGCAAATCGAACGCCGTCCCGCCGTCCACCACGAATGACATCTCGTAGAGCCGCAGCGGTTCGGTGGCCGAGGCATGCGCGAAACGCAGAATGTGATCGAGCGCCGGCACGCCATCCACCACGGCGCGCGAGGGCGTCCAGCCTTGATGCGTGCGATGCGCCCAGCGGCACGCCACGGTCAGGCTGGCGTCGCTCTTGATACGCATGCCGATGTCGCCGCCGGCAATATCGGTTTCGCACAGCAACTCGCTTTCGTGCGGCGTGGCGCGCACCATGCTGGTGTCGCGCAACGCCGCGAGCGTGGTGCCGAGCGGAATGCCGCGAAATGCGAACGGCGCGTCGTCGGGGGCGCTTGCGCGCGCGCGGGCCGTCGAGACCGCGGGCGTTCTGGGCGCGCCGCGCCGCTTCAGCACGGCATGTGCGCCGCTCGCGGCCTTCGCGGCCTTCGCGGGGACGCGGGTCTTCGCGTCGGATGAAGCCTTCGCCGCCGCAGCGACTGCCGCCGGAGGGGCGACGGGTGCTGCGCCTGGCGCGACGAAGGGCTGCACGTGGCCTTCGAAACGGGTATCCGGGCGCGCTGCCGCGCGGCTATCCGTAGGCGTGTCCGCGTATCCGCGCACAGGCGGGGTGACCCAGGCCGCCGCGACGACGGCGTAAGCAGCCAGAGCGATCAGTGACGGCCGTTTCATGGCGTGAACCCGAATCAGTCGATCGCGGACGCGCACGCGTCGAACGGCACGGAGGCGGCATGGCCGACCACGGGCACGATTTTCAGCGTCGCCGAAGCGAGTCGGCAGGGAAGAGCCGCTGCCGCACAACCTTCGAGCGGCAGGGCAAGGCAAGCAATTGCAATGGCCGACGAGGCACGCACGAGATACGTGGGCACGCGGGAATGGCTGCGCGCGGGCAGTGCCTTGCGCCAAAGCGAATTCGTCATGCGGTGGTGTTGATGTTGTGACCGAGCGGGCCGACCGGCGCCGGATGCACGGTTTCGTGTTGTGCGGGCGTGTCGGTGGACGTGCCGGTATTGGTCTGGCCGCTGTTGCGGTTGGTGTTCGTCGACGTGAGGGCCGACGCGAAGGGCGAGCTGCTGGAGCCGATAGGGCTGGTCATGAATGTCCTCCTTGGCGGAACGAAACGAAAAGGAGGACGCGCCGAGAGAGAGAAGAAGCGCGTCCCCGCGTCACGCGAACAGGGAGATCTCGTGACGCGGGGCAAATCTTCGCCGCTATAGGGCTTGGACGATGGAGAAATCAGCGGGGGCTTTGGCCAATGCCTTACGAGTCCTTGCGGAGCGATACCGTCGTGAAAGACGCGTATTGCCCGCAAATCGGAATCCCGTACATCGATTGCCGGATTCGTTCTTTAACGGCGCGTGGAAATACCACTACGATGCCTTGATGGCGTTTCCAGATGCGGCGCGTGAGCCGCTCACGAAGGCGAGCACGATGACCGACGACCCGCACACGACGCCCGCGCTGCGCGGCGACAACGCCTACACGCGCATTCGCCACGACGTGCTGTCGTGCCGCATCATGCCGGGCGCGACGTTCACCGAGAGTCAGTTGATGGAGCGTTACGCGCTTGGCAAGAGCAGTTGCCACGTCGCGCTCGTGCGGCTCGTGCACGAAGGGCTCGTGCGCGCCATGCCGCGCCAGGGGTATCGCGTCGCGCCCATTACCGTGCGCGACGTGGAAGAGGTGTTCGCGATGCGCGTGCAACTCGAACCGCTCGCGGCGCGACTCGCCTGCGGCCGGCTCGATGCCGCGCTCCTCAAGCGGCTCGACGACGTGTGTCGCGTGCGGCATCCGGAGCGCGAAGTCTCGGAACAGATCGACGAATTTCTCGACACCAATCGCGCGTTTCATCTCGCCATTGCCGAGGCGAGTGGCAATACGCGGCTGTATCGCACGCTCGCGGGCTTGATGGATGAGATGTCGCGGCTCGTGGCGCTGGGGTTCGGCGTGGAAGGCACGCGGCCCGACTTGCGCCACGATCACGACGCGCTCGTGGAGGCGTTCGAGGCGAAGGACGCGCGCCGCTCGGAAACCATCGCGCGGCGTCATATCGAAACCTTCCGGGCAATGACGCTGGATCGCGTGTATGCGAGCCTCTCGCGTTCGGGCGCGGTGTTGCCGGCCTTCACCGTGGCCGAATTGCGCGGCTGACCGCGGTTAGCCGCGCTGCGTGAGCGCTTTTCTACGCACTATCCCGTTGCCAGTACGAGCGCGGGTTCGGTTTCGGCGTCACGCTTCGGCGGGTTCCAGGCGCGGCCCGGCACGGCGTCGAGCAACGCGCGCGTGTATGCATGGCGCGGGGCGACGAACACGTCGCGTGCCGCGCCGTATTCGACGATCTCTCCATCCTTCATCACGGCGATGTGATCGCACAATTGCGCGGCCACGCGCAGATCGTGCGTGATGAACAGCATCGACAGTCCGAGGTCGGCCTTCAATTGCGCGAGCAGTCGCAACACCTGCGCTTGCACGGACACATCGAGCGCCGAAACGGGTTCGTCGGCGACCAGCACTTTCGGGTCGAGCGCGAGCGCGCGGGCGAGTCCCACGCGTTGGCGCTGGCCGCCCGAGAATTCGTGCGGAAAGCGCGCGAGCGCGTCGGGGGCGAGGCCGACGAGCGCGAACAATTCGCGGGCGCGCGCATACGCGGCTTCGCGGGATACACCTTGTGCGATCGGGCCTTGCGTGACGATGTCGCCCACCGTTCTGCGCGGATTCAGCGAGCCGTACGGGTCCTGAAAGACCATCTGCACGCCGAGCCGATGCGCGCGTTGCGCCGACGATTTCGCGCGTTGCGCGAGGTCGTCGCCGTCGTAGTCGATCGAGCCGGCGTCGGGCGCGAGCAGACCCATGAGGGTACGCGCGAGTGTGGATTTGCCCGAGCCGCTTTCGCCAACGATGCCGAGCGTCGAACCCCGCGCCAGCGCGAACGAGACGTCGCGCAACGCGGCGGTGCGCACAGCGCGGCGCACGCGCGAGCGGTACGTTTTCGACACGGCGTGGACGTTCAGAATCGCTGGCTTGTCTTCCACGGCGGGCGTCGCGGCTCGGGCGGCAGGCGCGGCCTGTGTGCTCTCGTGCGAAGGCAAGGGCGGCACCGCGTCGATCAGCGTTTGCGTGTACACGTGGCGCGGCCGGTTGAGCACGTCGCTGGCCGCGCCGAGTTCGACGAGTTCGCCTTGACGCATTACCGCGATGCGATCGGCGATCTCGGCCACCACGCCGAAATCGTGCGTGATGAACAGCACGGCTGTGCCGTTGCGGCGTTGCAGGTCGCGGATCAGATGCAGGATTTGCGCCTGCGTGGTGACGTCGAGCGCCGTGGTCGGTTCGTCGGCAATCAGCAATTGCGGTTCGAGCGCGAGCGCCATGGCGATCATCGCGCGCTGGCGCTGGCCGCCGGAAAGTTCATGCGGGTAGCGCCGCAGCGTTTGAGCGGGATCGGGAATCTGCACGGCGTCGAGCAGGTCCAGCGTGCGCGCGCGAATGGGTGCGCGGCCAAGGCGCGTGTGCGTGCGAAACACTTCGGCAATCTGGTCGCCGATGGTGCGCAGCGGATTGAGCGCCGTCATCGGCTCCTGAAAGATCATGCCGATACGGCTGCCGCGCCAGCGTCGCAATTCGGCGCGCGGCAGCGTGAGCAGATCGGTGTCGTTCTGCCAGCGCAACGCGCCGCCGGCCACCGTCACGCCTTCGGGCAGCAGACCGAGCAGCGCGCCGGCGGTCATCGACTTGCCGGAGCCGCTTTCGCCGACCATGCAGAGCAGTTCACCCGCGTCGAGCGTGAAGGAAACATCGCGCAATGCGTGCGCGCGGTCGGCGCCTGCGGGCAGCGCGACCGTGAGATGGCGTACGTCGAGTAGCGTAGTCATGGCGCAATAGGCAGTGTCAAAGGCGTTGGCCGCCGCTCGCGTCGATCTTCTGGCCGGTGATCCAGCGCGCCTCGTGGCTCGCGAGAAAGGCCACGATATCGGCGATGTCGTCGGGTTGGCCCACGCGGCCGAGCGCGATGGACTGTGCAATGGCACGGCTCGCCACGGGGTCGCGGGCGTCGCGGTTCAGGTCGGTGGCGGTGGCGCCGGGCAGCACGGCGTTCACGGTGATGCCGCGCGCGCCTAGTTCGGCGGCCAGCAGCAGCGTGAGCGCTTCGAGCCCGGCTTTTGCAGGCGCATAGACGCTCATGCGCGGATACGCGGCGCGCGTGCCCATCGACGAAATATTCACAATGCGTCCGTTGTTACGCAGCAAAGGGAGTGCGTGCTGGATCAGGAAGAACGGCGTCTTGAGATTGACCTGCATGATGCGGTCGTAATCTTCGCTGCGCACTTCGCCGATTGGCGCACGCAGGCCTTCACCCGCGTTATTGATCAGGATGTCGAATGATTCGGTCACACCGCGTTCGAGCAAGGCGGCGCGCAAGTCGTCGATCAATTGCCGAGCGCCGCTCTCCACGGCAAGGTCGGCTTGCAGCGAAAACGCCGTGCCGTCCGCAGCCGCGATCTCGCGCACCACGGCTTGCGCGGCTTCGCGCGACTGGCCGTAATGCACCGCGACCCATGCGCCGCGCCGGCCGAGCGCCAACGCGATCGCGCGCCCGATGCCGCGGCTTGCGCCTGTCACGAGCGCGACCTTGCCCGCGAGGTTGCCTGCCTGGGCGCCTACGCGGTTGCTCAGGAGCTCGCTCAGGTGGCCGCCTGCGCCGTTGCCGATCTCGCTCATGCGGGAACTCCTTGCGCGTCGTGGCTCCAGCCGTTCGCCGCTTCCAGTTCGCGCGCACGTTGCAGCAGCGCGTGCCGGTCGACCTTGTTGGTGCCTGCCCACGGCAGGTCCGCCACGAACGCCACGCGGCGCGGATGCTGATACGCAGGACCTTGCGCGAGCGCATGCTGCTTGAGCGCGTGCACCGACAATGTACTGCCGGGCTGACGCACGACGAACGCCACGGGCACGGCCGCACGTTCTTCGTCGGGCAGCGGCACGACGCTCGCCTGGCGCACGTCGGGATGCGATTCGAGCAGCTTTTCCACTTCGACCGGATAGATGTTTTCTCCCGCGCACACGAACATGTCGTCGGCGCGGCCCACGAAATAAAAGAAGCCGTTCTCGTCGCGGCGCATCACGTCGCCGCTGTCGTACCAGCCGTCGTTGAGCACTTGCGCGCTTTTTTCGGGCAGCCGGTGATAACCGTGCATCACGGCGGGATTGCGCATGAGCAGCACGCCCTCGCGGTCGGTCGCGCCGTTCACGAGCCGCACGTGGTCCTCGAACAACGGATAGCCGAGCGCGAGCGGCGGCGTCGGCAAGCCGTGCGGATGCGGGCCGAACACGCTGGGCCCGGCTTCGGTCGTGCCGTAGCCGTGCACGATGCGCGCGTGCGGAAAGGCGGCCTGAATGCGCTCGAATAACGCGAGGCTCATGGGTGCGGAACCCAGCATGATGCGCGTGAGTGCCGAGAAGTCGCGGCCCTCGTGATACGCCGCGTCCTTGACGATGCGCGCGAACATGGTCGGTACGGCGGCGAGCACGGTGATGCGATAGCGTTCGAGCGCATCGACATAGGCGCCCACTTCGAAGCCCGGCTGGATCACGAGCAGACCGTTCACGGAAAACGCGCGCTTCGCCATGAACAGGCCGTTCATATGGAACAGCGGTTGCGCGAGCAGATAGCGCTCGGCCGAGGGGTCGGCAGGCTTCGCGTAGGTGGCGGCGAGCGCCCAGAGTTGCCCCGCGTGCGTGAGCGGCACGCCTTTGGGCTTGCCGGTGGAGCCCGACGTATAAAGCATTTGCGCGACCTGATCGGCGGGCGCGGCCACCGCTGCGAAATCGGCGGGACGAATCTGCGCGGCAAAGCCCGCGGGACCGGTATCGTCGAAATCGATCACGGGTACGCGCGCGGCGAGCAAGGCGTGACGATCGGCATCGACGAAGGCGAGCGCCACGTCCGCGTCGCGCAACACGTAGTCGAGATTCTCTTCCGACTGCTTGATGTTGATGGGCACGGCCACAAGGCCCGCGCGCATGATGCCGAAGTACGCGATCACGTACTCGGCGCGATTGAGCGAGGCGATGGCCACATGCGTGCCGGCGCGCAAACCGAGGGCGAGCAGGGCGACAGCCACGCCGTTGGCGAGACGGTCGACTTCGGCATGGGTCCACGTCACGGGCTGCTGGGCGTTGCGCAAGTCGACGATGGCGGGTGCCTGCAGATCGAGCGTGCGGTCGACGAGGTCGCCGAGATTGGTCCAGCGGTGCGTCATAAGGATTCCGTATTACATGAGGTTGGATCGGGCCGTGGCTCAGCGCTTGCGGAACACGGGATTGAGCGCGTCGTTGAGGCCGTCGCCGATCAGGTTCAGCGCGAGCACGACCAGCATGATGGCGATGCCGGGTTCGGCGCACAGGTACCACGACGAACGAATCAGCGTGCGGCCTTCGCCGATTTGCCGGCCCCAACTGGCGAGATTCGGATCGCCGAGACCGAGGAACGACACGACCGATTCGTAGAGAATCGCGCCGGCCACCACGAGCGAGCCCATCACGAGCACGGGCGGCAGCGCGTTAGGCAGAATTTCGCCGAACGCGATGCGCCAGGGGCTCAGACCCGACGTGCGGCACGCGGCCACGAAGTCGCGGCTCTTGAAGCTCAGGCATTCGGCGCGCGTGAGCCGCGCGATGGCGGGCCACGAGACGACGGCCACCGCGATCACGGTGTTCTGCAAACGCGGCCCGAGTATCGAAACGATCGTGAGCACGAACACCACGTTGGGCACGATCTGGAACAGCTCGGTCGCGCGCATCAGCAACTCGTCGATCCAGCCGCCGTACCATGCGGCGGCGAGTCCGACAGCCAAGCCCACGAGCGTCGCCAGCAGGCTCGCGCAAAGGCTCGCGAGCAGCGTCGCGCGCGCGCCGTGTGCGAGCAGCGCGGCCATGTCGCGGCCGAGCGCGTCGGTGCCCAGCGGAAACGCGCGCGAGTCGAATGGCCAGGTCTCCGGCGTGCCCACGATGCGCAGCGGATCGCCGGGATAGAGCCAGCCCGCCGCAACGGCGAGCAACACGGTGAGCGCGAGAACGAGCGCGCCGAACACGGCGCCGCGATGGCGCAGGAACTGCTTGAGCGCGCGGCGTTCGCGCGGCGTGGCGAAAGTGGTTGCGGTCGCAACGGTGGCGAGCGGGTCGAGCGCGGTCATGACGCCTCCGTGCGAATGCGCGGGTCGAGCCGCAGATAGAGCAGATCGACGAGCAGATTGGCGATCACCACGAGCAGCGAACTGAGTACGAGAATGCCGAGTACGATGGGATAGTTGCGGCTCGTCACGCTGTCGAACAGCACGCCGCCAATGCCGGGCCAACTGAATACGGCCTCCACGACAATGCTGCCGCCGAGCACCGCGCCCAGTTGAATGCCGAGCAGCGTGACCACGGGCAGCATGGCGTTGCGCACCATATGCGAAAACACCACGCGGGCGCGCGTGAGGCCTTTCGCGTAGGCGGTGCGCACGAAGTCGAGCCGGTGCACTTCGAGCATGGAAGCGCGCATCACGCGTGCGTAGGTGGCCGCGTAGAACAGACCGAGCGTGACGGCGGGCAGCACGAGATGGCGCCCGACGTCGAGCGAGGCGTGCCAGTAACCGGCGAGCCCCGCGCCATAGTCGGCGCCGATGGTCGTCATGCCGCCCACGGGAAGCCAGTCGAGCCGCACCGCGAACAGGATGATGAGCATGATGCCGAGCCAGAAACTCGGCGCGGCGAAGCACAGCACGGCGGCGGCCGAGACGACCGTGTCCCACCATGTGTTGACCTTCACGGCCGCGACGATGCCCGCGCCCACGCCGACGATCACCGCCACGGCAATGCTCGTGAGCATCAGCACGAGCGTGGCGGGCAAATGCTCGACGATCACGTCGATCACGGGCTCGTTGTGACGATACGAATAGCCGAGGTCAAGCTGCGCGATGGAGCCGATGTAATGCAGCAGTTGCTGCCACAACGGCTGATCCATGCCGTAGAGCACGCGCAAACGTTCGATGAGCGCGGGGTCCGTGACTTGCTGATCGGCGGTCATCACGTCGAGAAAGCTGCCGGGCACCGAGTGAATCAGAAAAAAGTTCAGCACGACCACGCCCAGCAGCAGCGGAACCGCTTGCAGCAAACGGCGCAGGATCAGTCGTATCAGCATCGCGATGCTCCGTTCAGGTTGCGAGCCACGCCGTGCCCAGCGAATCGCCCTGCACGTTCGCGCTCGTCGTGAAGCCGCGCAGGTTCGCGCGTGCGAGCGTGAACGACTGCATTTCCACGAGCGGCACGATCGGCACGTCGGTGGAGGCGAGGCGTGCGAAATCGTGCGCGAGCTGCTTGCGCTTCTCGGGGTTGGTTTCGGTGCTGAGCTTGTCGACGAGCGCGTCCATCGCGGGGTTCGAATAGCCGGTGGCGTTGTGGAAGGCCGCGCCTTTGACGATGCCGTCGGTGGTGAAGTATTGCGTGACCACCGGCACCGGTTCGAGCGGCGCCGTGAAGTTCGAGATGGCGATGTCGTAGTCGTAGTCGGTGTAAATGCGCTTGAGCGCCGTGGCCCGATCCACGGAATCGAGCTTGACCTTCACGCCAATATCCTCGAACGCCTGCTTGAGATACTGGCCGAGCTTGGCGTTTTCCTCGAACCACGCGGCCGCGAGCAGGTTCACCGTAAAGCGGCCGCCGTCCTTGTTCGGCAGGCCCGCGGCGTCGAGCAGCGCGCCCGCGCGTTTCGGGTCGAACGGGTACTTCGGCACGTCGTCGGTGAAGAACAGCGGGTTGCTGTGGAAGAGGGGCGAGACGGCGGGGCGGCCGCGCCCGTAATAGATCGTGTCGACGATGAACTTGCGATCGATCGCATGCAGCAGCGCCTGACGCACTTCGCGGCGCTTCACGTGCTCGCGGCGCTGGTTGAATTCGGCGGTCACGGTCCACGCGGAATCTTCGTAGCCATGCGTGTCGAGCACCACTTTGCCCGTTTTCACGAGGCGGTCGATGTCGCGCGCGGGCACAGGGTTCGAATAAGCGAGGCCGAGTTCGCCGGTTTCGAGTGCGGCCGAACGCGAGGCGGCGTCGCCCCACCAGGAAATCACGAGCTTGTCGAGGTAAGGCTGATTCGGGCTCCAGTACTGCTCGTTGCGCGCGAACTCCACCCGGCTGCCGCGCACCCACGAACCGTATTTCCACGGACCGGTGCCGATGGGCGTGTTGTTGAGCGGATTCGTCAGCAGGTCCTTGCCCGCATAGCGATGCTTCGGCACGAGCACCTGATACTGACCTGCGAGCACCGACTTCAAAAAGAACTCGGGCACCGGTTTCGTAAAGCGCAGTGCAACCGTGAGCGGGTCCACGGCCTGCGCGCTTTGCAGCGTCTTGAGCGCGATGCCCGCCGAAATGGGCTTCCAGTATTCGAGCACGTTGAACACCACGTCGTCGGCGGTGAAGGGCTGACCGTCGTGCCAGCGCACGTTGGGACGCAGCTTGATCGTGTAGGTCTGGAAGTCGGGCGAGGGCGTCACACTGGTCGCGAGCAGCGGCTGAAACACGAGCGCGTTGTCGAGCTTGAGCAGGCGTTCGAGAATTTTCGTCGACGTTTGCAGCGGGCTCGAACCGCCGCCGCCGGGCACGAACAGCGCCTGCGGTTCGAGACCGCCCCAACTGGCGACCAGCGTGCCGCCGCGGCGCGGCGTGGCGGCGGCGGGCGCGGCCGCGAAGGCGTTCGAGCTGGCTAAACCACCGATTACACTAATTCCGCCGATGCCGAGCGTGCCCGCCGCGAGCGTGCCGCGCGCCGACTGCGCGAGGAAGGCGCGGCGGCCGGGGTGAAATACGGACTGCATTTTCTTCATGTCGAGAGGGCTACGTAGCGGTGTGGTGATGAAAGGACGCGCGCGTTCAGGCCGTGGCGTAGCTCGCGCGGCCGATGGCGACAAGCGCGCGTTGGTCGTTGTAAAGCTCGACGTCGGCGACGCTCACGCTGCGGCCCAGACGCCGCACGATCGCCACCGCTTCGAGGTCGGTGTCGATGGCGGGGCGCAGATAGTCCACGCGAAAGTTGATGGTCGGCAGGCCGCGGCCCACCAGCATGCCCACCGCGAAGTCGCCCACCGTGTCGATGATCGCGGCGAGCGGGCCGCCATGCCATTGACCGCTGGCCGCGCCGCGCTCGAAGCCGGGCTGGAACGGAATCCGCACGCGCAGCGTTTGCGTGTCGTAGTTGGCGTCGAGCGCTTGCAGTTGCAGCGAGGCGATATACGGCGAACGGTCGAACGCCTGCTGGATCTGTTCCAGCGTGAGCGTGGCCGGTGCGCGGGCGGTCCCGGTCGTCGTGCTCATGCGCCCACCAGCACCTTGCCGACCACTGCGCGGTTTTCGAGCGAGGCGAGTGCCTGCGCGCCCTCTTCGAGCGGCCATTTACGGTCGATCAGCACGCGCAGTTGCTTGCTCTGCACGAGCTCGAGGAGTTCGTGCAGATCCTCGCGTTCCCAGCCGTTCGAGCCGCGAATCTGCAATTCGAAGGTCCAGATATAGCGAATGTCTTCCTGCGGCGCGTAGCCCGCCGTCGCGCCGCAGGTGAGCAGGCGGCCGCCCAGGCGCAGGCAGCGCAGCGAGCGCGTCCACGTGTCGCCGCCGGTGAAGTTCACGACCACGTCCACGCCGCCGCGCTCGCTGGCGCCGCGGCGCCGCGCGGGCTTGCCGAACTTTTCCTGCACCGCTTTGAGGAAATCCTGTTCGGTGTACAGAATGATGTGATCCGCGCCCAGTTCGCGCAGGCGCTCGCCTTTTTCGGGCGTGCCCGCGCAGGCGATCACTTCGGCGCCCGCGAGCTTGGCGAGTTGCACGGCGCACACGCCCACGCCGCCGCTCGCGCCCAGAATGAGCACGCGTTCGCCCGTCCTGACTTCGCCGATACGCCGCATCATGCGCAGTGCGGTGCCGTAGGCCACGGGCAGCGCGGCCGCTTCGTCGTAACTCACGCCTTCGGGCAGGCGGATCAATTGATGCGCGGGCACGCGGCAGAGTTCGGCGAGACCGCCGTGCGTGGTTTCGCCCACGAGCCCGCCGTTCACGCGGTCGATTGGGTCCACGAGCACGCGGTCGCCGGGTTGCCAGTCGCGCACGTCCTCGCCCACGGCCACGATCTCGCCCGCCACGTCGAGCCCGATGATGACGGGGAACGGCAGTGTGATGCCGGGCATGCCGCGCCGCGTGAACACGTCGTGATAGTTGAGCGACGAGGCTTTCACGCGCAGCACCACGTCGCCGGGACCGGCAACGGGATCGGGGAAACCGCTTTCGAGCTGGAGCTTGTCGAGGCCGCCGTGCTCGCGCAATACGATTGCTTTCATGATGACAATAAGTGATTAGGAATTCGAAGGATTGGCGTTGCTGAGCCAGCAGACACTCACGCCATGCGATTTACCAGCGTGCGAGTCCGTCCAGCGTTTGCGCCGTGATGGCGAGACCGTGCGTCACGACGCTCTCGCGCCACAGCGACGAAAACGGCACGAACGCGTCGATCAGATCGGCGCGCAGTTGCGTGTCGCGTTCCACGTCGGGCGCTTGCGGCGCGCGAAAGCGCAGCCATTGATCGAGCCGCGAGGCGAGGCTCGCATTCGGGCCGCGCGTGCCGAACTCGACCACGGCGCCCGCCATCGGCCGGCCGCCCAGAAAGCGCTCCACGCCGCGAAACACGAGTCCGCGATAGTCGGGCCGCGCGAGTCCGTGCGGGCGCTGATCGAGCACGCGGTCTTCGCCCCACCATTGCGCAGCGCGTTGCTGCAACGCGCTGCCTTCGGCGTTGAAGCACAGAAAGAACGGCTGGCCGTATTCGCCAATGCCCGTGTGCCAGTCGATCAGCGCCACGCGCTCGGCCTGCGCGAGATGCGTGGCGACGATGCGTTCGAGCGTCAGGTTCGACCATTCGCGCTGACTGCCGCCGTAGATGAGGCCGTCGGCGTGCGTGTACTGGCCGCTCGCAAGCGTGTTGAAGAGCGTGTCGGCGCCATGCGCGTCGCGAAAGCGGTCGGTGGCCGCTTTGGCGGCCGCGAGCGTGTCGCGGTCCCAGCGCTCGGGAATCAGCCAGCCGTGCAGCGCGTCGTAGTGCGGATTGACGGGGCGTGGCACGTCGAAATCGACGAAATTGCGGTTCAGGTCGACGTTGTTCTCGGTCGTGCGCGAGGCGTGCGCGAAGCCGTACGGGTTGAGCGCGTGCACGAGCGTCACGGCCACGTCGGCGGGCAAAGCCTGCGCGGCCGTGTCGAGCCACGCGACTTGCAGCGCCGACCCCGCCGCGCCTTCGAGCCCATGCGTGCCGCTGATCGCGAGCAATTGCCTGGACGCGTGTTGCGGGCCGATGCGCGCCACGTCGATCGCGAGCGGCGCGCCGTTCGGACCGTGCGCATGCGGGTGCGTATAAGTGACGACTTCGGCGTGCGCGCGTTGCGCCGCCTGAATGAAGCGTTCGCGGGCCGCCGCGTAGTCGGGGGCGAAATAATGCCAGAAGGCTGCGGCTTCGCTCACGCGGCACCGCCTTCCTGAAAGCGCAGCGCCACGCCGGCCGCGTGCGAAGCCGCCACGCGCACGGCGCCTTCGGCGGTCTCGACGAAGGGCACGCCGTTGCGGGCAAAAAGCGCGCGCAACGCCGCGAGCGAGCGCACTTGCAGGTCGAGCGCCACATAACGCTCGCTGCCGTCGTTCGTGGAGGCGACCGCGCCGTAGCGGCGCTCGGCCTCGGCGGGCGTGACGAACTCGACGTTCGCGCGGCCCGCACGCAGGCGGTAATGCGCGGCGCCCACGGTGTCGATCACGCCGGGCCCGAACAGCCGCTCGTAAAGATCGGCCACGGTTTGCGGCTCGGGCGACGCCACCACGAAGCCGACGATCTCCGTGACGCCGTTCGGATGCTGGCGATCCTCGTCGCGCCACACGAGTTCGGGCGTGAAGTGATGGCAGAAGAACGTGCGGCCGTTGCGCACGAGTTCCGCGCCCAGCCGCACGGTGCGAAAACGCGCGTCCTGCGCGCCGCCGGGCAGCTTCACGGGGCGGAAGAATTCGGCGGGCGGCTCGACGGCCAGGCCGCGCGCGCCGATCGCTTCGTGCAGCGCGAGCGAGTCGTCGGTCTTGAACACGAGGCCGGAAAGCCCGGGCGGCGCATCGACGATATCGGGCCGGCTGGCGGTCTTGCCGGTCTCGAAGCCGAGCAGTTCCAGATAGTTCTCGCCAAAGATCGCGAGGTGGTTGCTCGAACCGAGCGAGTGATGGCCGCGCTCGGTCAGCGCGAAGCCGAGTTGGCGATAGACGGCGGCCGCGTCGTCGAGCTGGTGTTTGACGTTGACGACCACGTGGTCGAGGACAGGCGCGGGAAGGCGACTCATTGCAGCAGATCTCCGGGTGCAGGGCGGAATGCACGCCGCGTGGACCGTCGCGATTCCGTAAGAGGGAAAACCGCTAAAAAGTCTAAGGACCGGAACGCGCAATCCCAACCAACCGTTTTTGCTTTGCTCTGCGCGTTTTGCATGAACGTGAGCAGCTCACGCGCGGCGCGTGCACCTGGCTCCCGGCGCGCGTGCACCTGGCTCCCGGCATTTGGGCCGCCCGTTTATCCGTGTTTGCCCCAGGTACTGATTTGCCGATGATAGCGTTACCATCCGTCTCACATGATAACGCTACCATCGTGAAGGAGCGATAGTGTCCTCTCCCCGTAAAAAGCCTGAAGAGTTGCGCAGTTACCGCTGGTATGGCGTCAACGACCTCCGTTCGTTCGGTCATCGCTCGCGCACGGCGCAAATGGGCTACCACTCGTCCGAGTACATGGGCAAGCCGGTCATCGCCGTGCTCAACACGTGGAGCGAGATCAATTCCTGCCACACGCACTTCAAGCAGCGCGTGGAAGAGGTGAAGCGCGGCATCTGGGCGGCGGGCGGCTTTCCCGTGGAAATGCCCGTCTCCACGCTCGCCGAGCCGTTTCAGAAGCCCACCACCATGCTCTATCGCAACCTGCTCGCGATGGAGACGGAAGAAGTGCTGAAGTCCTACCCGTTCGACGGCTGCGTGCTGATGGGCGGCTGCGACAAGACCACGCCGGGCTTGCTGATGGGCGCCATCAGCATGAATCTGCCCGCCATCTACTTGCCCGCCGGGCCGATGCTGCGCGGCAACTGGAACGGCCGCACGCTCGGCAGCGGTTCGGACACCTGGAAGTACTGGGCCGAACTGCGCGCGGGCAAGATCACCGAAGACGAGTGGAAGGGCATCGAGAGCGGCATCGCGCGCTCGCCGGGCCATTGCATGACCATGGGCACGGCCTCGACCATGACGAGCGCGGCCGAGTCGCTGGGCCTCACGCTGCCCGGTTTTTCGTCGATTCCCGCCGCCGACTCGCGCCACGCGCAGTTCGCGGCGCTCACGGGCCAGCGCATTGTGGAAATGGTCTGGACCGACCAGAAGCTCTCGGACATTCTCACCGCGAAGTCGTTCGACAACGCCGTGACCACGGTGCTGGCGATGTCGGGTTCGACCAACGCCATCGTGCACCTCGTGGCCGTGGCGCGGCGCGCGGGCATCAACCTGACCACGGCGCGCTTCGACGAACTCGCGCGCATCACGCCGGTGCTCGGCAACATCCGCCCGGCCGGTCAGTATCTGATGGAAGACTTCTATTACGCGGGCGGGCTGCGCGCGCTGCTGGTCGAACTGGGCGAACTGATCGACGGCACGCAGATGACCGTCAACGGGCAGACGCTCGGCGAGAACATCGCGGGCGCCGAAATCTATAACGACGACGTGATCCGCACGCGCGCCAATCCGCTCGTCGCGCGCGACGGCCTCGCCGTGCTCACCGGCAATCTCGCGCCGGACGGCGCCGTCATCAAGCCCGCGGCGATGGAGCAACATCTGCGCAAGCATCGCGGGCCCGCGGTCGTGTTCAAGGACTACAGCGACATGGCCGCGCGCATCGACAGCGACGACCTCGACGTGACGGCGGACTCGGTGATCGTGCTCCAGCACGCGGGTCCGGTGGGCGCGCCCGGCATGCCCGAGTGGGGCCAGTTGCCGATTCCGCAAAAGCTGCTGAAGGAAGGCGTGCGCGACATGCTGCGCATTTCCGACGCGCGCATGAGCGGCACGAGCTACGGCGCATGCGTGCTGCACGTGGCGCCCGAGTCGTTCGTGGGCGGTCCGCTCGCGCTCGTGAAAGACGGCGATATCGTCGAACTGGACGTGGACGCGCGCCGCCTGCATCTGGCGGTGAGCGACGAGGAACTCGCCGCGCGCAAGGCCGCGTGGGTGCCGCCGAAGCGGCCGTTCGAGCGCGGTTTCGGCGTGATGCACCAGATGCACGTGACGCAGGCGAACAAGGGCTGCGATTTCGATTTCCTCGAAACGCCATCGACATGCGGCTCGCAGGAGAGCGCGCAAGGACAGGCGCACAGTGCGCAAGGCGCGCAGGTTACGTCGAGCAAGCCGAGCACCGAACCCGAAATCCACTAACCGTATTCCGCCGATAAACCCCATCATGACCGCATCGACCCACGATACCCAACACGTCAACGTCAGCGACGCCGCGCTCGAACAACTGCGCCACGTCAGCACCGCGACGCTTACCACGCAACTCTTCAAGCGCGGCCTGCGCAACGTGTTCCTGCAGGGCGTCGGGCCGCTCGTGAAGCCCGCGCCGGGCGTGCCGAATCTGGTCGGCCCGGCGTTCACGCTGCGCAACATTCCGGCGCGCGAAGACCTCGATCACGTGGGTGTGTTCCAGGACCCCGACCATCCGCAGCGCAAGGCCGTGGAATCCGCGCCGGCGGGCAGCGTGCTGGTGCAGGATTGCCGCGGCGAGCAGAGCGTGGCTTCCGTGGGCTCGATACTGGCGCTGCGGCTCGCGAAGCGCGGCGTGGCGGGCATGGTTTCCGATGGCCCCGTGCGCGACAGCGGTACGATCTCCGGGCTCGGCCTGCCGCTCTGGTGCACGGGCGCGAGTGCGCCGCTCAATCTCGCGAAGCATCACGCCGTGGATATCAATGTGCCGATCGCCTGCGGCGGCGTGCCCGTGTATCCTGGCGATATCGTGGTCGCGGACGTGGACGGCGTGGTGATCGTGCCGCGCGAAATGGCCGAGGAAGTCGCGCGCGACGCGGCCGAGCAGGAACTGATGGAGGAATTCATCACGCAGCGCATCGACGAAGGCCGCCCGCTGCGCGGCACGTATCCGCCGAACGAGGAAACGCTCGCGGCGTATCGCGAGTGGCGCGCGCAGCAGGGCAAGTAACCCGCGCGGCGAACCGCGCCAGCGCCTTCAACAGACAAGAAAGCCCGCGCATCACGCGGGCGCAGGAGACAGTGTGAACGATGTCAATGCAGCGACGATCGACGAATCGCGTCTGATCAATCGCATGGGCTGGCGGCTGATGCCGCTGCTCGGCGTACTCTATCTGGTCGCGTATATCGACCGCTCCAACATCAGCTTCGCGAAGCTGCAGATGCTCGGCAGTCTCGGGCTCTCGGAAGTCGCGTACGGGCTGGGCGCGTCGCTGTTTTTCATCGGCTATCTGATCTTCGAGATTCCGAGCAACGTGCTGCTGCACAAGTACGGCGCGCCGCGCTGGATGGCGCGCATCATGTTCACGTGGGGCGTGGTCACGATCCTGCTCGCCTTCACGCAGAACGCCACGATGTTCTATGCGCTGCGCTTTTTGCTGGGCGCCTCCGAGGCGGGGCTGTATCCGGGCGTGATCTACTACCTCACGCTGTGGTTTCCGCAGCGGCATCGCGTGCGCATGCTCGGCTATTTCACCGTGGGCAGCAGCCTCGGCAACATGGTGGGCGCGCCCATTTGCGGCTATCTGCTCGACAAGGGCGGGCTGCTCGGTCTGCAAGGCTGGCAACTCGTGTTCGTGGTCACGGGCATTCCTTCGGTACTGCTGACGTTCGTCGTGCTGTATCTGCTGCCGAAGTCGCCGCAGCAGGCCACCTTCCTCAACGAGGGCGAGAAGCGCTGGCTCGTGAATACGCTCACGGCGGAAAGCACCCAGGCGCGCAGCGCCGCGCGTCACGGTTCGTTCCTGAGCGTGCTCACGGAACCGCGCGTGCTGGGCATGGCGTTCTATTACATGATGCTGTCGATTTCCGTGTACGGCGTGAGCTACTGGCTGCCCACGCTCGTGAAGGGCTTCGGCGTGAGCAACACGACCAACGGTCTGCTCAACATCATTCCGTGGCTGATGGCGACCATCGTGCTGGCCACGTTGCCCTCGCGGCTGCGCAAGGGCAATCGCGCGGTCGTCGCGATGCTGGTTTCGTCGCTGCTCGGCATGGTGTTCTTTCTGTCCTCGGTATTTCTGCCCAGTCACGGGTTGCGCTTCGCCGCGCTGTGTTTCGGCGCGCCTTGCCTCTATCTGCTGATTCCGTGCTTCTGGACCATTCCCTCGAAGTTCCTGCACGGCGCGCGTGCGGCGGCGGGCATCGCGGCGATCAACTCGCTCGGCAATATCGGCGGCTTCATCGCGCAGAATCTCGTGCCCTTCGTGAAGCAGGTCACCGGTAGCACGCGCGCGCCGATGCTGGTGCCGTCGTGCTGCATGGTGATCTTCGCGGTCGTCACGCTGCTGATCCTGCGGCGCGGCCAGCGCGAACCGCAACGCGCCGACGATTCGGCGCTGCCGCATAACGCGCACTGACACGCATCGGGTTTTCGTCTTTTTTTCGTCGCTCATTAGCGTCGCTTATCTGCGTCGCTGATTGTGGCGCTCAGTAGCGTCGCTTGTCGTCGTTCTTTCTTTCCCGCCCGCGGTTTTCCGCATCGTCGTCATGTCGATGCGATTTTCCCGCCCGTGAATGATAACGCTACCATCGCGCCACAAGAAAAGCGGCGCTCGCAGCCCTCAGCGGTTCGAAGACAACCGCCTTTATTTCATCCCTTGGAGACACGTAGTGAAGAAGACCACCATTCGCATGATTCCCGTTGGTTTGCTGGGTCTGGCCGCGGCGGGCGCGGCGCACGCGCAGAGCACCGTCACGCTGTTCGGCGTGATCGATCAGGGCATCAGCTACACGAGCAACGCGGGCGGCCACAACCAGTGGAGCATGGCGGGCGGCGTGCTGCAGGGCAGCCGCTGGGGTCTGCGCGGCAGCGAAGACCTGGGCGGCGGACTCAAGGCGATCTTCCTGCTCGAAAGCGGCTTCGACGCGAGCAGCGGCAAGTTCACGCAAGGCGGCTTGCTGTTCGGCCGCCGCGCGTTCGTCGGGCTTGCGGATGCGCACGTGGGCACGGTCACGCTCGGGCGCCAGTACGACGACGTGGTGGACTACGTGGGCGTGTTCGCGGATCGCGCCTTCGGTGGCGGCTACGTGGCGGCGCATCCCGGCGACATCGACAATTTCAACAACGGCTATCGCACCAACAATTCCATCAAGTACGAGAGCGCGAATTACTCGGGCCTGCATTTCGGCGGCATGTACAGCCTGGGCGGCGTGGCCGGCGAATTCACGCGCAACCAGACCTACTCGCTCGGCGCGGGCTACGAGCACGGCCCGTTCTCGCTGGCGGCCGCGTATATGAACGTGCGCAACCCGAACATCAGCTTCTTCGGCAACAGCAGCACGAGCGCGCCGAGCACGGGCGCGGCCAATATCGCCTCGCCGGTGTACAGCGGCTTTGCTTCCGCGCGCACCTACCAGGTGATCGCGGCGGGCGGCGCGTACCGCATCGGCGCGGCCACGCTGGGCGCGACGTGGTCGAACATCCAGTTCACGCATCTGGGCGATACGGCCGAGTCGGGCGTGAATCCTTCGGGCTATCGCGGTTCGGCGCACTTCAACAACGCCGAAGTCAACGTGCAGTACCAGTTCACGCCCGCATTCTCGATGACGGCCGCCTACGACTACATGAAGGGCAGCAGCGTGTCCTCCGCGACCGGCCAGAACGGCGGCGCGACGTATCACCAGGGCGCGCTGAGCGCCGATTACCTGCTCTCGAAGCGCACCGACGTGTACATCATGGGCGTGTATCAGCACGCCTCGGGCACGGACTCGCGCAACCAGCCGGCCGTGGCCGCGATCAACGGTCTCACGGCTTCCACCAGCAGCAGCCAGGCCACCGTGCACGTGGGCTTGCGTCACCGTTTCTAATTCATCTGGATACCTAAAGGAGTTATGTCGATGCCCATCACCGGCGACCTGTTGCTAGGCCAATCTCTCGTGCGCGGCACCGGCCGCGCGTTGCAGGCCATCGATCCTTCGACGGGCGCGGCGCTTGCCGAGCCCGTGTTCGCGAGCGGCGAGGCCGAAGCCGTCGAGCGCGCCTGCGCGCTGGCGGAAGCCGCGTTCGACCCGTTTCGCGCCGCGCCGCTCGCCACGCGGGCGGCCTTTCTCGAAGCGATCGCCGAAGGCATCGCAGCGCTCGGCGACGCGCTGATCGAACGCGCGCACGCCGAAACGGGCCTGCCGAAAGCGCGTCTCGAGGGCGAGCGCGGCCGCACCATCGGCCAGCTCAAGCTGTTCGCGCAGATCGTGCGCGACGGCCGCTGGCTCGACGCCACGCTCGACTCGCCGCTGCCCGAACGCAAGCCGTTGCCGCGCGCGGATCTGCGCATGCAGAAGATTCCGCTCGGACCGGTCGCGGTGTTCGGCGCGAGCAATTTTCCGCTGGCGTTTTCCGTGGCGGGCGGCGACACGGCGTCGGCGTTCGCGGCGGGTTGCCCGGTGATCGTGAAGGCGCATCGCGCGCACCTCGGCACTTCGGAACTGGTCGGGCGCGCGGTGCAGGCCGCCGTCGCGCAATGCGGGCTGCCCGAGGGCACGTTCTCGCTGATCCACGGCGAAGGCGGCACGATCGGCGCGGCGCTGGCGGCGCATCCGTCGATCAAGGCGGTGGGCTTCACGGGCTCGCGCAACGGCGGTCTCTCGCTGATGCGCGTGGCCGCCGCGCGCCCCGAACCCATTCCGGTTTACGCGGAAATGAGCAGCATCAACCCGCTGTTCGCGCTGCCCGCCGCATTGGCCGCGCGTACCGACGCCATGGCGCGCGGTTTCGTCGATTCGCTCGTGCTCGGCGCGGGCCAGTTCTGCACGAATCCGGGTCTCGTGATCGCGATCGACGGCGCGCCGCTCGCGGCCTTCATCGAAGGCGCGAGCGCGGCGTTGCGCGCGAAGGCCGCGCAAACCATGCTCACGCCCGGCATTCACGCGGCGTACGAAAGCGGGCTCGCGCATTTGCAGGCGCAGGACGGCGTGGCGCTGGCGGCGCGCGGCGAGGCCGGCAGCGGTCCGTCGCAGGCCTGCGCGGCGCTGTTCGTGACCGACGCGCACACGTTCCTCGCCAACGCCGCGCTCAACGACGAAGTGTTCGGCCCGGCATCGACCGTGATTCGCTGCCGGAACGCCGACGAACTGCTGCAAGTGGCGCGCAAGCTCGAAGGCCAGCTCACGGCCACGCTGCATCTGGATGAAACCGATGCCGCCGATCTCGACCTCGCGCGCGCGTTGCTGCCGGTGCTCGAACGCAAGGCCGGCCGCGTGCTCGCCAACGGTTATCCGACCGGCGTGGAAGTCTCGTACGCGATGGTGCACGGCGGCCCGTTCCCGGCGACCTCGGACAGCCGCGTGACCTCGGTGGGGGCGAGCGCGATCGAACGCTTCCTGCGGCCGGTGTGCTACCAGGACTTGCCGGCCGCGCTCGTGCCCGAGGCGTTGCGCGACGGCAATCCGCTCGGCGTCTGGCGTTTGCAGGACGGCGAACTCACGCGTTGATCGTTAAAGGGACGAAGGCCGGAGCAGGGCGATTCAGTACAATGCCAGCTCAGGCCTTCTCCCTCGCACACATTCATGCCGACCGCCAAATCCACCGCATCGACCGCCGATAAAACTGGCAGCCACGCTGGTACCCGCGCGGACGCCAATCCAGACGCCGGTGTGGAGACGGCTGCGCGTCCGAAGCGCACGCGCGGCGGCCCGAAAGGCTTGCGTATCACCGACGTGGCGGCGCAGGCGGGCGTCTCGCCCATTACCGTGTCGCGCGTGTTCAACAGCCCCGAGTCGGTGGCGCCGGAAACGCTCGAACGCGTGCGTCAGGTCGTGCAGAAACTCGGCTACGTGCCGAACCGGCTGGCGGGCGGTTTGTCGTCGTCGCGCTCGCGGCTCGTGGCGGCCATCGTGCCGACCATCGCGCACTCGCTGTTCTCGGAGACCATCCAGGTGTTCAGCGAGACGCTGTCGCGCGCGGGCTACGAAGTGCTGCTCGCGCTGAGCGGCTATAGCGCGTCCAGCGAGGAAAGCCTGCTCGATACCGTGCTGAGCCGGCGCCCCGAAGGCGTGTTGCTCACGGGCGTCGCGCACACGGATTCGCTGCGCGAGCGGCTCGCGAACGTCGGCATTCCCGTGGTCGAAACGTGGGACACCACGGCAACGCCCATCGACATGCTGGTGGGTTTCTCGCACTACGAGATTGGCGCGGCGGTCGCGCAGCACTTTCTCGAGCGCGGGGCGCGGCGTCCCGCGTTGATCTCCGCGAACGACGCGCGCGCGCTCGCGCGCCGCGCCGGATTTCGCGAGCGGCTCGCGCAGGCGGGCATCGTGGCGGTGGCCGAGGAGATCGTCGCGCCGCCCAGTTCGGTGGCCGTGGGCAAGCGCGCCTTGCCCGACTTGCTCGCGCGCGCGCCGGGCACCGACGCCGTGTTCTGCGGCTCCGACCTGCTGGCGATCGGTGCGCTCGGCGCGGCGCGTCAACTCGCGCTCGACGTGCCGGGGCAACTGAAGATTTGCGGCTTCGGCGACCTGGAGTTCGCCACCGAAACCGCGCCGCAACTCACCACGGTGCGCGTGGACGGCACGCGTATCGGCGTGAGTGCCGCGCGTTTTCTGCTCGATCGCCTGAACGGCGAGAGCGCGCGCGGCGAGCACCACGAACATCGCGTGATCGACGTGGGCTTTACGGTGCTCGCGCGCGAATCGACCTGATTGTCGTGGGCTCGTTCGCGTTCGCGAATCGATGCTTCACATCGATCAGCCTTGCACCGAGTAGCCGCCATCCACGGGAATGGCCGTGCCGGTAATGAAGTCGCACGCGCCCGAACAGAGCGCCACGGCAATGCCCGCGAGATCGGCGGGACGTCCCCAGCGCGATTGCGGCGTGCGCGCCAGAATGCCCGCTTCGAGATCGGGAAACAGCTGCTTCGCTTCGGCCGTCAATTCGGTTTCGATCCAGCCGGGCAGGAGCGTATTGACCTGAATGTTGTGCGGCGCCCATTCCACGGCCAGCGCGCGCCCGAGTTGCACGATGCCGCCTTTGCTGGCCGCGTAAGCCGCGCCGTGCGTCGTGCCGAACAGTGACAGCATCGAGCCGATGTTGAGGATCTTGCCGCCACCCGCGCGCCCGAAGGCGGGAAACGCGGCCTGCGCGCAATAGAACGCGCTGCTCAAATTCGTATCGACGATCTGATGCCACTGCGCATGCGTATAGTCTTGCGCGTGATGGCGGAGGTTCATGCCCGCGTTGTTCACCAGAATATCCACGCGGCCGAACACCTGCTCCACGCGTTCGACCATGCGCGTGCACGATTCGGCGAGGGCGATGTCGGCCTGCACGTAGATCGCGTTGTGCGCGGCGTCGAGTTGAGCGAGCGCTTTTGCGCCGCGCGCTTCGTCGCGGCCGATCAGCGCGACGCGTGCACGCGCTTGCAGCAGGCCTTTGGCGATGCCCAACCCAATGCCGCTCGTGCCGCCCGTGACGATGGCCACTTTGCCTGCGAGATCGAACATGATTGCGACTCCCTGCGAGATGAGGAAGCGCGATTATAAAAAGCGCGGAGTGACGGACCGACACTCGGGTTGCGCGATCTTTTTGCACGACGAGCATGCGTTTTTCTCAACGTCGCCGTATTTTGCCCCGGATGTTGTGCCGCCCGTCTCGTTGCGATCGCAACGACCTGCGCTCAAGCGAGCCAACGCGGGTCGCGCAGCGCCGCCACCACGTGCTCCACGGCACTCGCGCAGGCGGGATTGTCGCCGGGCGTGCGCCACGCGAGCAGCAGATCGGCGGTCACGTCGTCCACGCCACGCAGGCGCTTGAACACCACATCGGCGAAACGCACGCGCTCGGCCGAACGCGGCACCAGCGCCACGCCCAAACCGGCACCCACGAGCGCGAGGATCGAATGCGTTTGCGTGACGTGCTGGGTTTGCGCGACCGTCACGCCTTTGGCATGCAGCAGCCCGGTGATGAGGCTGTGGAAATACACGCCTTCCACGGGCGGATACGTGATGAAGTTCTGCCCCGCGAGGTCTTCGAGTGCAAGCGTGTCGTGCGCGGCCAGCGCGTGCGTGTGCGGCAGCACCACACTCAGCGGCTCGCGATAGACGCGCAGTGACGCCACGCCCGGCTCGATGATGGGCGGCCGCGACAAACCCATGTCGATCTGCTCGGCGCGCAACGCGATCAACTGCTGCGCCGAATTCATCTCGCGCAGCGTGAGCGACACCTCGGGCATGCACGCGCGCAGCAGCGCGACGAAGCGCGGCAGGAACACGTAGCTCGAGGCGGCCGTGAACGCGATGGTGAGCGAGCCCGCGTCGCCGGCCGCGATGCGGCGCGCGTCGAGCACGGCGTCGCCGGTTTGCGCGAGGATGCGACGCGCCGAGCGCGCGAACGCGTGACCGGCCGCCGTGAGCTTGACGGCGCGCGCGCTGCGGTCGAACAGTGGCGCGCCGATCGCGTGTTCGAGCGCCTGGATTTGCCGCGTGAGCGGCGGCTGCGTCATGTTCAGCCGGTCGGCGGCGCGGCGAAAATTCATTTCGTCGACGACGGCAAGAAAGCAGCGAAGTTGGGCGAGCGTGACCATTGATACAGAATAAGTATCAACCGATGCCCGCGCAAGTCTTTCGGGTATCGAACGAGACCTCTACGCTAGGTGAGACCGTCGCGGGCCAATCCGCGGCGCGTGAACCTGGAGTTTTTTGTCTCGATGAATCTCGCCGCTACTTTCCCCGCAACCGCCAGCGCCCATTCCGCCGCGCATTCGTCAGTCGATTCGTCTGCCGATAACGCCGCGCCGCGCCGCCACGACCCGCGCGCGCTGGCCGCGCTTGCGACGCGCCTGTTCACGGCCGCGGGCATGGACGCCGGCAAAGCCGCGAGCGTCGCCGACCTCCTGCTGCTCACCGACATGATGGGCCGCGGCACGCACGGCCTCGCGCAGTGCCCCGCGTATCTCGACGAACTCGTCAACGGCCGCATGACCGGCGATGGCGAACCCGAAACCGTGCGCGACACCGGCGCGACGGTGGTGTGGGACGGCGGCTACCGGCCCGGCTTGTGGCTCATGCAACGCGCGCTCGAACTGGGCTTTGAGCGGTTGCCCGAGCACGGCGTGTTTTCGTTCGCGATGCGGCGCAGTCACCATATCGGCTGTCTCGCGGCCATCGCGAAGCAGGCCACCGACCGCGGCTACTACGCGATGATCGCCTCCTCGGGACCGCATACGAAAGTGGTCGCGCCGTTCGGCGGCAAAGAAGGGCTGTTCAGTCCGAACCCGTTCGCGTTCGCGTTTCCGACCTCGCATTTTCCGGTGCTCGTGGACACCTGCGCGTCGCTCACGACCGTCTCCATGACGCGCCAGAAGGCCGCCGCCGGCCAACCGTTCGAGCACGCGTGGCTGCTCGACGAACACGGCCAGCCGACCCGCGACGCCGCCGTGATGGAGCGCAGCCACGACCGCGGCAGCCTGATGCTGCTCGGCGGCGAGGAAGCGGGCCACAAGGGCTTCGGTCTCGCGCTGATGGTGGAAGCGCTCACGCAAGGCCTGGCCGGTTTCGGCCGCCGCGACGCACCTACGCGCTGGGGCGCCAATGTCTGGCTGCAACTCATCGATCCGGCCGCGTTCGCGGGCAGCGACGAGGCGCGCGCGCAAATGGACTTCTTCGTCGATCGCTGTCACGCGAATGCGCCCGTCGATCCGGCGCGGCCTGTGCGTCTGCCCGGCGAACAGGCGTCGCGCAACATCGCGAAGCACTTGCGCGACGGCGTGAGCTTGCCCGCGCCTACGGTCACGGCGCTGCGCGCATGGGCGCAACGTCTGGGCGTGGACGCTGCGCCGGTCGACTGAGCTTCGCTGGCGGCACCCATCGTCGTAAATCATAAGCATAGCTAACAACACGGAGACAAACGATGAAGAACGATCTGCCCGCCGACGCGCTCGGGCACGGCAAACTCGTGCTCGCGCACCGGCGCACGCGGGCGCGATGGACAATGTTGGGGCTCGTATTCGTGGGCACCATCGTCAATTATCTGGACCGCACCAACATGTCGGTGGTCGCGCCGCAGATCGCGAAGGAGTTCGCGCTGAGTCCGGTCGCGATGGGCGTGCTGTTCTCGGCGTTCTCGTGGGCGTTCGCGCTGGCCACGCTGCCGGGCGGCTATCTGCTCGACCGCTTCGGCACGCGGCTCACCTACGGCTGGTGTCTCGCGGCATGGTCCGTCATGACGGCCGTGCAGAGCTTCGCGGGCGGTTTCGCTTCGCTGTTCGGCCTGCGCTTCGGCGTGGGCGCGGCCGAAGCGCCCGCGTTTCCCGCCAACAACAAGGTCGCCACGTCGTGGTTCCCGCAGCGCGAGCGCGGCGTGGCGGGCAGCGTGTGTTCGATGGGCGTGTACGTGGGCACCGCCTTTCTCACGCCCGTGGAGTTCTACGTGGCGACGCAGTGGGGCTGGCGCGGCGTGTTCGCGATCTCGGGCCTGCTCGGGCTCGTGTGGGCCGCGGTATGGTTCCTCGCGTATCGCGAGCCCGCGCAAAGCCGCCTCGCCAACGAAGCCGAACTCGACTACATCCGCGCGGGCGGCGCGGTGGTGGAGCGCACCGGCAAGAGCGAGCGCTTCCGCTGGGACTTGTGCTGGAAGCTGCTGAAACATCGCCAGATCTGGGGCGTGTGCATCGGCAAACTCGCGGCCACCACCACGCTGTACTTCTTCCTCACGTGGTTTCCCACTTATTTGATGCAGGCGCGCGGCATGAGCATGCTGCACGCGGGCGCGGCCGCTATCGGCCCTTATCTCGCGGCGGCGGCGGGCGTTATGTTCGGCGGCTGGTGGGGCGACACGATGATCGCGCGCGGCGTGAGCGTGAGCGCCGCGCGCAAGACGCCGATGGTGATCGGCCTGCTGTTCACGGGCACGATCGTGCTGGCGAACTTCACGGCGTCGAACAGTCTCGTCATCGCCATTCTGTGCGTGGCCTTCTTCGCGCAGGGCATGTCGTCCACCACGTGGGTCGTGGTCTCGGAGATCGCGCCGCACGAGCTCGTGGGCATGACGGGCAGCATTGCGAGTTTCGCGAGCAATCTGGCGGGCATCATCACGCCGATCACGATCGGCTTTATCGTGCAAAAGACCGGTTCGTTCGAATGGGCGCTGGGCTTCTGCGCGATCGTCGCGTTGCTGGGCGTGGTGTGCTACACGCTGGTGCTGGGCAAGATCGAGCGGTTGAAGCTCGAATGATCGTTGCCTGAGCGAGCGCGTTTTGCGCCAACAAAAAAGCGCCGCATTTGCGGCGCTTTTCGCTTGCCGAGGCGTGGCGTTACAGCGCGGCGACGGCTTTGTCGGCGTCGGCATGGGCCGCCAGCGCCGCCACACTACGCGGCCCGACGATACCGAAGTGACTCGCCAGCACGTCCACGACATTGTCGGCCATGGCCGTGCGCGTTTCCTCGGTCGCCGAGCCGATATGCGGCGTGAGCACCACGCGCGGATTCGCGATCAACGCCGCCGGCACCTGCGGCTCGTGCTCGAACACGTCCAGCGCGGCGCCCGCGATGCGCTGCGTGTTCAGCGCTTCGATCAGCGCTGCTTCATCCACCACGGGACCGCGCGCGATGTTGACGAGAAAACCGTTGGGGCCGAGCGCGTCGATCACCTTCGCATCGACCAGATGATGCGTTTGCGGCGTGAGCGGGCAGGTGAGGATCAGCAAGTCGCTGTCGGCGGCGAGACGTGTGACGTCGTCGTAATACGGCAGGTCCACGGACTTGCGATTCGGGCCGTAATACGCGAGCTGCGAGCCGAACGCGCGCAGGCGCTTCGCGATGGCCGCGCCGATCGTGCCGAGCCCCACGATGCCGACCTTCATGCGCGAGATCGAGCGGCCGAGCGGCAGCGCGCCGTGCGTGGCCCAGTTGCCCGAACGCACGTAGGTATCCGCTTTGACGATGTCGCGCGTGAGCGCGAGCGCGAGACCGATAGCCGTGTTCGCGACGTCTTCGGCCAGAATGTGCGAGGAATTTTCGATGCGGATGCCGCGTGCCTTCGCGCTCTGCACGTCGAGATTGTCGAGGCCCGCGCTATAGCTCGCGATGATTTCGAGCGCGGGCAGGGCGTCGAGAAAGGCCGCGTCGATCTTCGTCTTGCGCAGCGCGATGCCGCGCACGGCGGCGCCGTGCTGCGCGAGAAACGCGCGCGCTTCGTCGGTGTGCTTCGGCAGGTCGAGTACCGTGAAGAGCGACGCGAGTTCGGCCTGGGTGCGCGCGGGCAGTTCGGCCGCGTTGAGAATGATGGGTTTCGACATGATGAATCGGAGTTCCGTTTTTTTACGTTCGATGCCTGAATACGGGGATGCCATGGCGCGTGGCGCGCGTTTGCGCTCAACCGCGGTTCAGCTCCACGCGCTCGATGCGGCCCATGAACACGAGGTAGACGATGGCCGCCACGAGGCAGTGTGCCGCGACAAAATACAGCCCGGCGGTATAGCCGCCCGTGGCTTGCACGATATAGCCGAAGGCGATGGGCGTGACGATACCGCCAATATTGCCGATGCAGTTGAAGATCGCGCCGGCAAGACCCACGGCTTCGCGCGGCGCGGTGTCGCTCGCGATGGCCCACGTGCCCGCGCCGGCCGCCGCGCCCTTGCCGAAGAACGCGAGCGTCATGAGCAGCACGATCGCCGTGTTGCTTTCCGTGAACGCGGAGAACACGATGCCGCAACCCACGGCCATACCGACGATATACGGCGTCTTGCGCGCCCACGACACGCTCCAGCCGCGGCGGATCAGCCAGTCCGAAATCGCGCCGCCCGCGATGCCGCCCAGAAAGCCCGAGATGGCGGGCAGCATGGTCGCGAGACCGGCGTGCAGGATGTCCATGCCGCGCGCCTGCACGAGATAGATGGGGAACCACGTGATGAAGAAGTAGCTCAGCGCGATCACGCAATATTGGCCGATATACGAGCACCACAACATGCGGTTGCTGAGCAGCAGGCGCAGCGTTTTGCCGGAGATGGCGGGGCGCGCGAGCCGTTCGTGTTTCGCGTCGATGTCGACCATCGCGCCGCGCGAGACGAGCCAGTCGAGTTCCGCCTGCGACACGCGCGGATGCTTGCGCGGCTCGTGCATCACCACGGCCCACACGCCCGCCGAAGCGATGCCGATCAGCCCGAGCGCGAAGAACGGCGCGGGCCAGCCGAACTTGCCGGTGAGCCAGCCTGCGAGCGGCGAGAAGATCGCCACCGCGAAATACGATGCGGAGGCGAACAGCGAGGTCGCGAGACCGCGTTCTTCCTTGGGGAACCACATCACCGTGACGCGGCTGTTGGCCGGAAAGCTGGGCGCTTCGATCAGGCCGAGCGCGAAACGCAGCGCGAACAGAAGGCCGAGCGCCATCGACAGGTCGGTGGTGACGTGGCCGACAAACCCGACAAGGATCGTCGCGATCGACCACAGGACGAGCGTCGCGCCGTACATGGTCTTGGTGCCGAGCCGGTCGAGCAGCAGGCCGCCCGGAATCTGCCCGACCACATAGGCCCAACTGAACGCCGAGAGCACGTAGCCGAGCTGCACGTGGTTGAGCCCGAATTCCTTCGCGAGGCCGGGACCGGCGATCGAGAGGATCGCGCGGTCGGCGTAGGCGACGGTCGCGAGCAGCAGGATCGCGGCGAGAATCGAATAGCGGGTGCGCGTGACGCGGGTGGCGTCGGCGGCGAGATAACTGCTCGTTCTTTGCGTGGACATCGATTGTCTCCATGGTGCGTCCTGCTGCCCGGCAAACCGTTGAAAACAGCCTTGGAAACGGTCGACGGGCGGCGGCGCTATGATTGTTGGAATCGGCACTGCCTGAATTTGACGCGCGCCCGCCAAGGGCGTCAACCTTGATTGAGACAATCAACGTGCAAAACTGGATGACACAGGAGGAGGCGTGCCATGCGCTGGGCGTGCGCAAGCAGACGCTCTACGCCTACGTGAGCCGCGGGCGCATCGAGGTGCGCTGGGACCCCGAGCACGTGAGCCGCAAGCTGTATCGCGCCGCGGATGTCGCGGCGCTCATGAAACAGCGCGACGTGGGGCGCGCGCGCAAGACCATCGCCGCGAGCACGATGGCGTGGGGCGAGCCGATCATCAACACGCATCTTTCGACCATCGTGCGCGGGCGGCTCTATTACCGCGGGCGCGATGCGATTGGGCTGGCGGCCGGGGCCAGCTTCGAAGAGGTCGCGCGCCTGCTGTGGGACTGCGAGTGCGTGCCGGTTTTTTCGACGGTGCGCGATGCCGTGCCGCTGCCGGCCGGCGCCTCGATGCGCGCGCGGGCCTATGCGTCGATCGCGCTGGCGGCCAGCGACGCCGCGCCGGGCGGCACGATGGATCTCGCGCAACTGAATGCCGAAGCGGCGCGCCTCGTGAGCCGTCTCGCGAGCGGTTTCGTCGCGTTGGGCGATGAAGACGGTGCGCTGCACGTGCGTATCGCCAAGGCGTGGCGCTGTGAAACGCACGCCGGTTTGCTGCGCCAGGCGCTCGTGTTGCTCGCGGATCAGGAACTGACGACGTCGGCGTTCGCGGCGCGCGTGGCGGCTTCCACGGGCGCGTCGCTCGGCGCGTGCATGCTCGCGGGACTGGCGACGCTTTCGGGGCCGCTGCATGGCGATGCGGCTTCGCGGGTGCGGGCATTGCTGCTGGAGGTGGACGAACCGGGCGTGGAAGCGGGTATCGCGCGCTGGAAAGCGAAGCACGGCGTGCTGCCGGGCTTCGGTCACGCGCTGTATCCGCAGGGCGATCCGCGCGCGGCGGCGTTGCTCGCGGCGTTCGACGTGCCGGATACGGTGCGGGCGTTGATCGACCATGTCCGGGCCACCGAAGGCCTTGCGCCCACCATCGACATTGCCTTGATGGCGCTGGCCATGCGCTGCGCGTTGCCGCACGACGCCGTGTTCGCGTTGTTCGCGATCGGGCGCAGCGTCGGGTGGATGGCGCATGCGATCGAGCAGATCGTGAGCGGCAGTCTGCTGCGGCCGCGCGCGAATTACGTGGGACCGGGCGTGGCGGAGTGAGTGGATGCCTTTTCGAGGAGAGCACGCGATGAATGCGCAGTCCGAACCGGTGTCGATCGCGCAGATCGAAGCCGCCATCAACTTCTGGCGCGAACGCTGCCCCGCGGATGCGCAAAATCCGTCGCTGTGCGCACCGGCGAGAGCGCTGGCCGATGTCTACGGGTTGATGATCTATAGCGGGAAAACGAGTGTTGCGCGGGCGGCGTTGAGCCGCGAGCAGGCGGAAGCGTTGGCGGGGGCGGAGTAGGCGGATCGCCGCGGTAGTCACCCAGTTCACCCTAAGCGTGCCACACTAAACGTGCACGTTCATGCACGTTTACATTTCTTGTTCATGCACGTTATCATGCGTGCATGAACGATGACCCCCCACTCGCGCGGCGCGACGAAATTGCCAGCCGCCTCGCCGAAGGCAATGCGGTAGTCGCCGCCGCGCTCGCGCTCGAATTCGCGGTTTCCGAAGACGCGATTCGCCGCGATCTGCGCGCGCTCGCCGCCGAAGGCCGCTGCCGCCGCGTCTACGGCGGCGCATTGCCCATTACGCCCGCCTCCGCGCCCATGGCGGCGCGCATGGATCTCGCGCGCGAGCGCAAGGCGGCACTCGCGCGCGCGGCGGTGCCGCTGATCGAGCCGGGTGAACTGCTGTTTCTCGACAGCGGCAGTACCAATCTCGCGCTCGTCGACCTGTTGCCCGAAGACGCCGACCTCGCCGTGGCGACCAATTCCATCGACATCGCCGCGGCCGTGCTGCGCCGTCCCGATCTGCAACTCATCATGATCGGCGGCGCGGTGGACGCGGCGGTGGGCGGCAGTGTCGACGCGAAAGCCGTGCAGAGTGTTGCGCAGTTGAACATCGACCGCTGTTTTATCGGCTCGTGCGCGATCTCGCCCAAAGAGGGCATCAGCGTATTCGGTTTCGCCGACGCCCTGTTCAAGCGCGCCGTGCTCGAAGCCAGCGCGCACAGCGTGGTGCTCGCGCTCAACGACAAGTTCGGCACGCGCGCGGCGCATCGCGTCGCTACGCTCAAGGGCATTGCGTGTCTGATCGTGGAGCAGGATATGCCGCGCACGGAGCGCGCCGCCTTGTCGAAGGCAGGCGTTTCGCTGTTGCGGGCCGAAGCGCCGGCGCAGGCATGAACGTGTCCACGCAAAGCATCAGCACAACCAGCCAACGCGGAGTGAATGCACCATGCAAACCGTAGTCACCACGCCCCCTCTTTCGGCGGCGCGCCTCGCCACGCGGCTCGCGTTTCTCGTAGCCGGATTCGGCGTGGCATGCTGGGCGCCGCTCGTGCCGTTCGCAAAAGCGCGGCTGGGCGTTGGCGACGGCGTGCTCGGCATGCTGCTGTTGTGCATCGGCCTTGGCTCCGTCGTTGCCATGATGCTCACCGGCGCGCTCAGCGCGCGCTACGGCAGCAAGCCGATCATCGTCGCGGGCGGCTGCGGGCTCGCCGTGATCCTGCCGTGCCTGAGCGTGGTGAGCACGCCGCTCGCGCTGGGGCTGGCGTTGCTCGCGTTCGGCGCGTCGCTGGGTTCGCTCGATGTGGCGATGAATATCCACGCGATCGAAGTCGAGCGCCGCGAAGCCCGGCCGCTGATGTCGGGCTTCCACGCGCTCTTCAGCGTGGGCGGATTCGCGGGCTCGACCTTCATGACCTTCCTGCTTTCGCTGCACGTGAGCGCGCTCGCGAGCACGCTGCTGTGCGCCGCGCTCATGCTCGTCGCCACGCTGCTCGCGCGTTCGCGGCTCATCGAAACGGCCGAGGCGAACGAGGGGCCGCTGTTCGTCGCGCCGCGCGGTATCGTGCTCGTGCTGGCGGCGCTCACGGCCATCACGTTTCTCGTCGAAGGGGCGTTGCTCGACTGGAGCGCGTTGCTCATCACCGGCACGGGGCTCGTGGCGGCCGCGCATGGCGGTCTCGGCTACATGCTGTTCTCGATCGCGATGACGGCAGGGCGCTTCGGCGGCGACGCGCTGACAGCGCGCGTGGGCGACCGCGCGATGATGTTCTGGGGCGGCCTGCTTGCCACGGCCGGTTTCGTCGTCCTGCTGATCGCGCCCGTCGCGCTCGTGGCCATGGCCGGCTTCCTGCTGATCGGGCTCGGCGCGTCCAATGTCGTGCCGGTGCTGTTCCGCCGCGCCGGCTCGCAACGCGCGATGCCCGCGGCGCTCGCGGTCGCGGCCGTCACGACGACCGGTTACGCGGGCAACCTCGTCGGCCCGGCGGGCGTGGGCTTCGTCGCGAACGGCGTGGGCCTGCCGAACGCGTTCTGGATGCTCGCCGTGCTGATGTTCCTCGTGCCGTGCTGCGCGCGCTGGGTAACGGCCAAACGCTAGCCGGACCGACACACGCGGGTTCGCAACGGACCGTGCCGTACCGCGAGGGCGCTCGCCGAGGTTGACGATCGCACAGGCCGTGACCTAGCATTCGCTATAGCGGTGCAGGCCGCTTCCGGGTCCGCGGAAAGGGTTGAACCCACCTGTCGCGATCATGCACGTTTCGCTCATCCTTTGTGCTGCCGGTATTGCGGACCTTCGGCCATGACTGCACGAGGATGCTCATGAAAACGCTGCCACCCAACGCCCATTCCGATCACCTAAAGAAGCAGGCCAAGGAACTCTTGCGCCGCTATCGCGAGGGCGACGCGCACGCCGTCGCCCGTTTCATCGGCGCGCTGCCCGCCGCCGCGCAGCGTACCCACGAAGAAGTCATCGCGCTCGATTTGCGGCTGCACGACGCGCAGTCTTGCGTCGCGCGCGAATACGGTTTCGTGTCGTGGACCGAACTCAACGATCATGTCGACGCGCAGACCGTCGCGCGGCACGCGACCTCGCCACTCGCGCGCCGCTGGCTCGATCTCGCTTATGGCGGCGACGTCACCGGGCGTTACGATGCGGCGCGCCCGCGCGTGGCCGCGCAATTGCTGCGCGATCGTCCCGAACTGCTAGCGGCCGATGTCTGGGTGGCGTGCGCGGCCGGACATCGCGAGAGCGTGGAGCGCGCCCTGCACGCCGATCCCGCCTGGGTGAACCGCGCGGGTGGTCCGCTGAATCTGCCGCCGCTCGTGGCCGTCACGCATTCGCGCCTCGGTCAGCTCGCCGGGTACGCCGAACGTCTGCGCGAGTGCGCGCGCCTGTTGCTCGACGCGGGCGCCGATCCGAACCAGCGCATCGGCAATCGCTACCCGCCGGCTTCGCTCGCCCAACCAGACGAGGCCGGACCGCTTCCCGCGCTCTACGGCGCCGCGGGCGTCAATCGCGATCCGCAGCTCACGGCGATGCTGCTGGACGCGGGCGCCGACCCCAACGACAACGAGTCGCTCTATCACTCGCTCGAGAACCCGGTGGTTACGCGCGTGCTGCTCGAGCGCGGCGCGCGCGTGAGCGGCACGAACGCGTTGCGCCGTGCGCTCGATATGGCCGACGCGACCGCGCTCGAACTCTTGCTCGCGCATGGCGGCGATCCCAACGAACCGGGGCGCGGCGAAGTGGCGAAGACGTGGGGCGCGCCGCTATTGCGCGCGATCGCCGTGCGCTGTTCGGTCCGGCATATCGCCGCGTTGCTCGCGGCCGGCGCCGATCCCATGGCGAAGACACCGGATGGCGTGAGCGCCTGGCGGCTGGCCATGCAGACGGGGCAGGTCGACGTGGCGGAAGCATTGCGCGCGGCGGGCGCGGCGGAGGCGCTGGATGCCGAAGACGCGTTCGTGGCAGCGTGCGCCCGCGCCGACGTCGTCGCGGCACGCGCGCTTCAGGCAGCGCGCCCGGATCTGCCGGGCGCGCTGCCGCACGCGCGGCTGCGGCTGTTGCCCGACGCCGCCGCCTGGGGTTCGACCGATGCGGTCAAGGTCATGGTCGAACTGGGCTGGCCCGTGGAGGCACGCGGCGGCGACTGGGACGCCTCGGCGCTCAATCACGCGGTGTTTCGCGGCGATGCCGCGCTGAGCGCGTTTCTGCTCGCGCACGGCGCGACCTGGCGCGCGTTGCAGGGCTTCGGCAGCGACGTGCTCGGCACGCTCTCGTGGGCCTCGATCAACGAGCCGGACGGCGTCGAGCGGCCCGACTGGAAGGCCTGCGCCGAAGCGCTCCTGGCGCACGGCTTGCCCGCCGTCGAGCGCGATCCCGCGCAGACCGGCTGCGTTCGTATCGACGGCAGAACGATGCGCTTTTCGGACGAGGTGACGGACGTGCTGCTGGGAACCGGCGCCGCGTAGACACGGCGGCGGCGAATGTCGATCGGGCACGCGAGCGGAATCGCCTTACCGTATTGCATTTTGGTAAGGCCTCGCAGTTGTTGCGCGTTACTCCACGAAATTGTCACCGTGTTGAGCCGGTATGCTCGAACGCTCAAATACGGGAAGTGCAATTTGCAAGGACACGCCACACCATGTCACAACGACGTACCGCTTCGCGACCTTTCGCGTGCGTGCTGATTTCGCTGCTGCTCGCCTCGACTTCGCTATTGCAGGGCTGCGCGACGACCGCGCAAAACATCGCACTCGGGCTTGGCATCGGCACGGTGGGCACCGTCTCGGCGCTCGGCTGTCTGCTCACGTGCCAGTTGAACGATCCGCGTTGGTGATCGCGCGGAACGGCGCGGAATCGCCACGTTAATGCGCGGCTTTCATGCGCGGCGTTATAGCCGATGCCGGTCCTACTCGACCCAGTCGGAGCGATCGAGTCGCGCAGCGGGCGTCTCGCCCTGACGCAGGTCTTGCGGCGCGAGATCGAACGAGCGGCGAAACGCACGCGTAAACGCGGAAGCGCTGCCGAAGCCGAATGCGTAGCCCACGTCCTTGATGGGAATGCTCGGATACCGCACCAGTTCGGCGGCGGCGGCCCGCAAACGCAGGCCCTGGAGATACGCGCCGAGACCGCCTTCGTGTTGAAACAGCCGGTAAATCGTGGGGCGCGAGAGCCCGAGTTGATCGATGATCGATTCCGGCGAGAGCGTGCTGTCGCCGAGATTGGCGCGCACGAAACGGCGTACGTCGTCGAACATCGCGGCACGCGCGAGGGCGCTCCGGCTGCCGCTCAAGCCGGCTTCCTCGCCGAACGCCGCGAGGATCAGCGTCAATAGCGACGTGAGATGGCGCAGGCGCTCGGGCGTCGGCATCGAGCGAATCGTCCTCAATAGCTCGTTGGCGCGCGCGACGATCAGGCGCACGGCAGGCAACGCCGAGGCCAGCACGCGGCCGTGCAGGATGCCCGGATCGGCGAAAACCGGGGTCACGTGGGATGCCGGCACCATGAACGTGATGTGCCGGCAGGCGCGCCGTAATACGTTCACGGGCTGATCCATGTCGACGGCCACGATACCGGCGTCGAGCGGCGTGCCTGGTCGTTTCGACGAATGCGAAATCACGCTGCCCGAATCGCCGCCCAGGAAAATCTGAAACACGACAGCGCGCGCATTATCCTGCGAAATGCGTGCGATAGACCGGCTGAGCGTGACTTCGTCGCTATAGCAGTCGCTAAAAACATATTCGCCAATCGCATACCGGTCGAAATACGCGTGAAAAGGATTACGCGTTTGTTCGAGCGTCGGCAATACGTCGATGACTTGACCCACGCGATTACGCCAGGCGAGAAACTGTTGATGCCTGGGTAATGCCGATACGTCGAAGCGAATCGGTTCGACGATGGGCGGCGCACTGTCACCGGCCAGAGTGGGTCGAGGCGGCATGGAGGCGAAAGCTCGTGAGGTCGGACGAAAAACAGAATGCGGCAAATCGTGCGGCAGACAGGGGAAACCGGCGGTAATGCAGGCCATCAAACCGTACGGCCAATTACCACGCCCAAATTAGTCAAAGAAAAACGGCGCGTCAAGAAGGCAAACGTTTGCCAAAAATTTAATCTCGCATTCGGAAATTATTGCGGGGTTTTCGCGGTATTGATCGCCGGAATTGGGGTAGTAAAGAAGCACAGCCGCTGAATGCGGCTGTGGAAATCGGTGCTCGTCGGGTGAGTTTTTATGATTCGCGTAGTGCCGATTTCTTTGCGGATATTTCCGATTCTGACCTGACGGTGTTCAAAATCGACGGGACGGAGAAAGCGTTTGAATCAGGCCGCGCGCCGGTGCGCCCACTGTGCGAGCACCGCGCAGGCGATCAGCAATGCGCCCGTCACGAAGAACACCGCATGCAGCCCGAGATGCACGCCGATCGCGCCGCCGATCAACGGGCCCACGACCTGCCCCGAAAATTGCGCCGATTGCAGCCAGCCGAGCATGCGGCCCGTGCTGCGCTCGTCCACGGACTGGCGTGCGAGTTTCCCGATCGACGGCAGCAGGCCCGCGAGCGTCATGCCCATCAGCACGCGCAGCGCGGCGAGTTGCCACCACGCATGCACGAATGCTTGCGGGATCATCGCCAGACCCGTGAGCACGAGACACGCAACGATCACGCGCCAGCTGCCGAAGCGGTCCGCCCATGCACCCAGCCGCGCCGCCGTCAACATGCTGCCCAGCGCCGAACATGCCATCACGACGCCCGCGGTACGTGCGAGATGCGCCGCGCCCACGCCGAGCGAGCCGATATACACGGTGATGATCGGCTCGATCGACATGTTGGCGAGCAGCACCATCATCGCCGTCACGAGCAACGCGGCGACCACGGCGGGATTGGTGCGATGCGCGGCGTGCGTGCCGCTCGACGCCTGCGCGCGATCGCGCTTGCCGAGGCGTGCGTCGAGCGCGGGATTAAAGTCTTCCTTGACGATGAAAATGGTGAGCAGGGCCGCAGCCGCGATCATCGCGCCGCCCGCGAAAAAAGTGCCGCGTATGCCGAGCCAGTCGGGCAGCACGCCACCCACGAGCGGGCCGATGAGATTGCCGGCCAGCGCGCCCGTGGAGAGCACGCCGAGCGCCCAGCCCGCCCGCTCGCGCGGCGCCTGGGTGCCGACCATTACCGTCGACGCCGACGCGTAGCCGCCGATCAGTCCGGCGAGCAAGCGCAATGCGACGAGTTCGTAGACGTTGTGCGCAAGCCCGATCAACGACATCACGATCGCCATGCCGATGGCGGCGCGCACGAGCATGGGCTTGCGCCCGAAGCGGTCGGCGAGGCGCCCCCAGATGGGCGCGGTCACGGCGGTGCCGAGGAAGGTGGCGCCGAACGCGACGCCCGACCACTGGATCACATCGGCCTGCGCGCTCACGCCGAGCTGGCGCACATAGAGCGGCAGAAACGGCAGCAGCATGCTCAGGCTCACGAGCGTCGTGAACGAACCGAACACGCAGACGATCAGATTGCGCCGCCAGTACTGCCCATTCCGCTCGGCATAGCTGCGGGGCATTGCGTTTGACGATGCGGCGGATGCCGCGGGTTTTGAAAGCGTTTGCTGCATGGCGACTCTCGCGCGACCGATGATTGGAAGACGAAAACGAGTTTACGTTAAGCCGCCGGGCGAGAGAATCGATGTGCGACGGAAGTCATTCTTACGCGCAGCGATCGAGTGGCCGCTTTGAATCGACATGAAAAAGCGCCGATCGGATCGAACACTACGCGCGCGCCCTTGTCGTGCGTGATGGCTTTTACGCGTGCCGCGAGGTCTTCTTCTTCGGTGGCGATCACGTGGTGTGCGCCGGCGTCGAGCAGCGGCTGCGCTTTCGCCCGGGTGCTTTTGTAGTGAGTTTGTAATTTGGAGTGGATGGTGCCAAAACGGCGTGAATACGATGAAGTGCTCGAGTGCGCGATGGTCGCGACGCTCAATCTGATCAACGGCCGCTGGAAGGGTGTGATTCTTTATTACCTGCTCACCCACGGCACGATGCGATTCAACGAATTGCACCGGCAATTGCCGGGCTGCACGCCACGTCTGCTCGTCAAGCAATTGCGCGAACTCGAAGACGACGCGTTCATTTCCCGCACGGTTTATCCGGTCGTGCCGCCCAAAGTCGAATACGCGTTGACGGAAGAAGGCCGCACTATCGGCCCGATCCTTTCGCAACTCAACGAGTGGGGCACGGGCTGGCTCGAACGGCGCGGTTTGCGACCCAGGGCCGAGGAAACCGCATGACGCTCGCCGCGGATTGGGTGAACCGCGCTGACGTTGCCGCGCGGTTCGCTCGAATTAACCGTCCGTCGAACGGGTCACGGTTTCCCACGCGCTGATCTCGGCTTCGAACGCCGCCAACTTCTCGCGCACGAGTTTGAGCGCGTCGCTGCCCAGCAACAGATGCGCTGGCGGTTGCTCCGCGTCGATCGCCGCGAGCATTGCGCGCGCGGCCTTCTTCGGGTCGCCCAGTTGCTTGCCGCTTTTCTCGGCGCGCGCCTGCCGAATGGGATCGAAAATGGCGTCGTAATCGGCGATCGAGCGCGGCGTGCGCGCCATCGAGCGGCCGGCCCAGTCGGTACGAAAAGATCCCGGCGCCACGGCGGTCACGGCGATGCCCAACGAGGCTACCTCTTTACCGAGCGCTTCGGAAATGCCTTCGAGTGCGAACTTGCTGCCGCAATACCACGTGATGCCCGGCATGGTGATGTGGCCGCCCATCGACGTGATGTTGATGATATGGCCGCGACGGCGCTCGCGCATGAAGGGCAGCACCGCTTTCATCATCGCGGCCGCGCCGAACACGTTCACGTCGAACTGGTGGCGCATTTCTGCGAGCGTCGATTCCTCCATGACGCCTTCGTGGCCGTAGCCCGCGTTGTTCACGAGTACGTCGATCGGGCCGACGTTCGTCTCGATCTCGGCGATCACGCTGTCTATGGCGTCGAAGTCGGTGACGTCGAGCACGCGTGCATGCGCCTGGTTGGCCGATAACGATTCGAAATCGCGCGCGGCCTGCGCGCTTCTCACCGTCCCGACGACCGTGTGACCCGCCGCCATGGCCTCTTCGGCGAGCGCGCGACCGAAGCCGCTGCTGACGCCGGTAATGAGCAAGATTTTGCTGGCTGCCATCTAAGCCTCTCCCGAGTGAAGGTTTAAAAGTGCATGCTAGTCTGATGATGTAGGCTTAATAAGCCAGATTTCGCTATTTTTATTGCACAAAACTATGAGCGCCAAGCGTATCGCCGAACCGCAACCCCAAGCCTCCTCGCGTAGTCAGAAGCGCATGATTGCGTTGTTGCGCGCGTTGGCACCCGACGAGGGCTACAACCTCACCGCACTGCCGAGCGTGCGTATCCTGCGCTCGGATCGAGCGCTCGCGCGTACGCCGGTGCTCTACGACCCGGGCATCGTGATCGTGTGCCAGGGCCGCAAGCGGGGCTATTTCGGCGGCGAGCTGTATCTCTACGACGAGCGTCACTATCTCGCAGTGTCCGTGCCCGTGCCCTTCAGCATGGAAACCGACGCCACGCCGGAGCGACCGCTGCTCGCGCTGTATCTGCACCTGGATTTCGCGCTCGCGGCGGAACTGGCGGCGCAAATCGATAGCGAAGGCGGCCAGGAGCGTGTGCAGGCTCCGCAAAGCATGATGTCGACGCCCATGGACGAGGCAATGCAGATGTCCGTGCTGCGCTTTCTCGAAGCGATGAGCCGACCGCTCGAAGCCTCCGTGCTGGGGCAAGGTTTGTTACGTGAGTTGTATTTCCGCGTGCTAACGGGCGCGCAGGGCAGTTCGTTGCGTGAGGCGTTGGCAATGCGCGGCCAGTTCGGGCGCATCGGCCGGTCGCTACGCCTGATACACGCGGGCTACGCACAGTCGCTCGACGTCACACAACTGGCGGAAGCGGCGGGCATGAGCGTGCCGAGTTTCCATAGTCACTTCAAGACGATCACGCAGGTGTCGCCCATGCAGTACGTGAAATCGACGCGCCTGCATCAGGCGCGACTGCTGATGGTGCGTGAGGATTTGACCGCCGAGGCGGCGAGCCACGCCGTGGGTTACACGAGTCCCTCGCAGTTCAGCAGAGAGTTCAAGCGGCTGTTTGGCTTGACGCCGGCGGCGGAGACGAAGCGCATGCGCGAGAGTTTCGCGATTCCTGCTGCGTTCGCCGATGCAACGTATGTGTCGTCGCATTGAAGAGCGGTGCGCGTTAGCTCGCGACGAGGTACGGCGATGGCGTTGGACTCGGACCCTGAATCGGTTTTCGCTGCTTCTGGATTGGATTTGGGGCAAGCGGCAAGTGGGTCGAGAACACGTAAGTCACGGATGTATTTGGGTTTCTTCTTTGTCGCCCAAAAAATCTTTAATTATTTTCCCCAATACGCTTGACGAGTGGTTCTGAGGCCTGCATAATTCGCCTCCTTGCTTGATGCAGCGCGAAAAAAACAGCGGAATTAACGCGGTTTTTCAGCGAATCGATCTTTAAAAATTTACAGCCGATAAGTGTGGGCGCTTGATGCGGTGGCGGCCTGAAACGTTCTCCGGAACGCTTCAGGATAAGCAAAAGTATCAAGAGTCTCACACTAAAGTAAGTCAGGTTTTTGAAGCAATTCAGATTCCTGTCAGCTTTGAGTGAGCGACCGGTTCGAAAGAACCGAAAAACAGTAACAGGTTTGAACTGAAGAGTTTGATCCTGGCTCAGATTGAACGCTGGCGGCATGCCTTACACATGCAAGTCGAACGGCAGCACGGGTGCTTGCACCTGGTGGCGAGTGGCGAACGGGTGAGTAATACATCGGAACGTGTCCTGTAGTGGGGGATAGCCCGGCGAAAGCCGGATTAATACCGCATACGATCTACGGATGAAAGCGGGGGACCTTCGGGCCTCGCGCTATAGGGGCGGCCGATGGCGGATTAGCTAGTTGGTGGGGTAAAGGCCCACCAAGCGACGATCCGTAGCTGGTCTGAGAGGACGACCAGCCACACTGGGACTGAGACACGGCCCAGACTCCTACGGGAGGCAGCAGTGGGGAATTTTGGACAATGGGGGAAACCCTGATCCAGCAATGCCGCGTGTGTGAAGAAGGCCTTCGGGTTGTAAAGCACTTTTGTCCGGAAAGAAAACCATCTGGCTAATATCCGGGTGGGATGACGGTACCGGAAGAATAAGCACCGGCTAACTACGTGCCAGCAGCCGCGGTAATACGTAGGGTGCAAGCGTTAATCGGAATTACTGGGCGTAAAGCGTGCGCAGGCGGTGATGTAAGACCGATGTGAAATCCCCGGGCTTAACACGGGAACTGCATTGGTGACTGCATCGCTGGAGTATGGCAGAGGGGGGTAGAATTCCACGTGTAGCAGTGAAATGCGTAGAGATGTGGAGGAATACCGATGGCGAAGGCAGCCCCCTGGGCCAATACTGACGCTCATGCACGAAAGCGTGGGGAGCAAACAGGATTAGATACCCTGGTAGTCCACGCCCTAAACGATGTCAACTGGTTGTTGGGGATTCATTTCCTTAGTAACGTAGCTAACGCGTGAAGTTGACCGCCTGGGGAGTACGGTCGCAAGATTAAAACTCAAAGGAATTGACGGGGACCCGCACAAGCGGTGGATGATGTGGATTAATTCGATGCAACGCGAAAACCTTACCTACCCTTGACATGTACGGAATCCTGCTGAGAGGTGGGAGTGCCCGAAAGGGAGCCGTAACACAGGTGCTGCATGGCTGTCGTCAGCTCGTGTCGTGAGATGTTGGGTTAAGTCCCGCAACGAGCGCAACCCTTGTCCCTAGTTGCTACGCAAGAGCACTCCAGGGAGACTGCCGGTGACAAACCGGAGGAAGGTGGGGATGACGTCAAGTCCTCATGGCCCTTATGGGTAGGGCTTCACACGTCATACAATGGTCGGAACAGAGGGTTGCCAAGCCGCGAGGTGGAGCCAATCCCAGAAAACCGATCGTAGTCCGGATCGCAGTCTGCAACTCGACTGCGTGAAGCTGGAATCGCTAGTAATCGCGGATCAGCATGCCGCGGTGAATACGTTCCCGGTCTTGTACACACCGCCCGTCACACCATGGGAGTGGGTTTTGCCAGAAGTGGCTAGTCTAACCGCAAGGAGGACGGTCACCACGGCAGGATTCATGACTGGGGTGAAGTCGTAACAAGGTAGCCGTATCGGAAGGTGCGGCTGGATCACCTCCTTTCCAGAGCTTTCTGCTCACCGCGTTTTAAGCGCTCACACTTGTCGGCTGTAAAGAAGACAGACTCAGGGGTCTGTAGCTCAGTCGGTTAGAGCACCGTCTTGATAAGGCGGGGTCGATGGTTCGAATCCATCCAGACCCACCATGTCGATTGACCGTTGGTGCTTCAGCACCTACGGGCATCCCATCCCCGCAGGGGACAGGGCGTGTGCATGCCACTGGGTCTGAATGGTACGAGCGGGGGATTAGCTCAGCTGGGAGAGCACCTGCTTTGCAAGCAGGGGGTCGTCGGTTCGATCCCGTCATCCTCCACCAATCCTCAATGCCTAGTGTCCGGTTTGAACACAAGCCGGGTATTAAGCATTGGCGATTGAGCCAGTCAGAGCGATGTGAGTAAAACCATATCGGCTGTCGTTCTTTAACAATCAGGAAGAAGTAGTAAAGAGATTCATCGGAAACACACTTAGAGATGGGTGTGGAGTACGTGAATCAGGGTTGTGATTGTATCAATGTATTTTTAAGTGATCGAAAGATCGCCTTGAAATACGGCGCAACACGAATACTCAACCTGTAACGCGTGACTCTCGCTGTGAGCAATCACACAGAGACACACCCGTTATAGGGTCAAGCGAACAAGTGCATGTGGTGGATGCCTTGGCGATCACAGGCGATGAAGGACGCGGTAGCCTGCGAAAAGCGGTGGGGAGCTGGCAAACAAGCTTTGATCCACCGATATCCGAATGGGGAAACCCACTCCGTATGGAGTATCCATGACTGAATACATAGGTCATGTGAAGCGAACGCGGCGAACTGAAACATCTAAGTAGCCGCAGGAAAAGAAATCAACCGAGATTCCCAAAGTAGTGGCGAGCGAAATGGGACCAGCCTGCATTCTTTATCTGTACCGTCAGCCAAACGCTCTGGAAAGTGCGGCCATAGTGGGTGATAGCCCCGTAGGCGAAGACGGAATGGAAGAACTAGGTATGCGACAAGTAGGGCGGGACACGTGAAATCCTGTCTGAAGATGGGGACCATCCTCCAAGGCTAAATACTCGTGATCGACCGATAGTGAACCAGTACCGTGAGGGAAAGGCGAAAAGAACCCCGGAGGGGAGTGAAATAGATCCTGAAACCGCATGCATACAAACAGTCGGAGCCTCGCAAGGGTGACGGCGTACCTTTGTATAATGGGTCAGCGACTTACATTCAGTGGCAAGCTTAACCGAATAGGGCAGGCGTAGCGAAAGCGAGTCCGAACAGGGCGTCCAGTCGCTGGGTGTAGACCCGAAACCGTGATCTATCCATGGCGTGTTGAAGGCACGGTAACACGTGCTGGAGGACCGAACCCACTAACGTTGAAAAGTTAGGGGATGAGCTGTGGATAGGGGTGAAAGGCTAAACAAACCCGAAATAGCTGGTTCTCTCCGAAAACTATTTAGGTAGTGCCTCGTGTATCACCTTCGGGGGTAGAGCACTGTCATGGTTGAAGGGTCCATTGCGGATTACTTCGCCATAGCAAACTCCGAATACCGAAGAGTGCAATCACGGGAGACAGACATCGGGTGCTAACGTCCGGTGTCAAGAGGGAAACAACCCAGACCGCCAGCTAAGGTCCCCAAATATGGCTAAGTGGGAAACGAAGTGGGAAGGCTAAAACAGTCAGGAGGTTGGCTTAGAAGCAGCCACCCTTTAAAGAAAGCGTAATAGCTCACTGATCGAGTCGTCCTGCGCGGAAGATGTAACGGGGCTAAGCCATATACCGAAGCTGCGGATGCACATTTATGTGCATGGTAGGAGAGCGTTCTGTAAGCCTGCGAAGGTGCATTGGAAAGTGCGCTGGAGGTATCAGAAGTGCGAATGCTGACATGAGTAGCGATAAAGGGGGTGAAAGGCCCCCTCGCCGTAAGCCCAAGGTTTCCTACGCAACGTTCATCGGCGTAGGGTGAGTCGGCCCCTAAGGCGAGGCAGAAATGCGTAGCTGATGGGAAACAGGTCAATATTCCTGTACCAGTGTGAAATGCGATGGGGGGACGGATCGCGGAAGGTTGTCCGGGTGTTGGAAGTCCCGGTCGCTGCATCGAAGAAGGCACTTTGGCAAATCCGGGTGCGCAATTCAAGGGTGTGGCGCGAGCGGCCTCGAGCTGCGAAGCAATCGGAAGGGGTTCCAGGAAAAGCCTCTAAGCTTCAGTTTCACATTGACCGTACCGCAAACCGACACAGGTGGGCGAGATGAGTATTCTAAGGCGCTTGAGAGAACTCGGGAGAAGGAACTCGGCAAATTGGTACCGTAACTTCGGGATAAGGTACGCCCCTGTAGCTTGATGCGCCTGCGCGCAGAGGGTGAAGGGGTTGCAATAAACTGGTGGCTGCGACTGTTTAATAAAAACACAGCACTCTGCAAACACGAAAGTGGACGTATAGGGTGTGACGCCTGCCCGGTGCCGGAAGATTAAATGATGGGGTGCAAGCTCTTGATTGAAGTCCCGGTAAACGGCGGCCGTAACTATAACGGTCCTAAGGTAGCGAAATTCCTTGTCGGGTAAGTTCCGACCTGCACGAATGGCGTAACGATGGCCACACTGTCTCCTCGAGACTCAGCGAAGTTGAAGTGTTTGTGATGATGCAATCTCCCCGCGGCTAGACGGAAAGACCCCATGAACCTTTACTGTAGCTTTGCATTGGACTTTGAACCGGTTTGTGTAGGATAGGTGGGAGGCTGTGAAGTGTGGACGCCAGTCTGCATGGAGCCGTCCTTGAAATACCACCCTGATCTGTTTGAGGTTCTAACCTTGGCCCGTGATCCGGGTCGGGGACAGTGCATGGTAGGCAGTTTGACTGGGGCGGTCTCCTCCCAAAGGGTAACGGAGGAGTACGAAGGTACGCTAGGTACGGTCGGAAATCGTGCTGATAGTGCAATGGCATAAGCGTGCTTGACTGTGAGACCCACAAGTCGAACAGGTGCGAAAGCAGGTCATAGTGATCCGGTGGTTCTGTATGGAAGGGCCATCGCTCAACGGATAAAAGGTACTCTGGGGATAACAGGCTGATACCGCCCAAGAGTTCATATCGACGGCGGTGTTTGGCACCTCGATGTCGGCTCATCTCATCCTGGGGCTGTAGCCGGTCCCAAGGGTATGGCTGTTCGCCATTTAAAGAGGTACGTGAGCTGGGTTTAAAACGTCGTGAGACAGTTTGGTCCCTATTCGCCGTGGGCGCTGGAAGTTTGAGGGGGCCTGCTCCTAGTACGAGAGGACCGGAGTGGACGAACCTCTGGTGTACCGGTTGTCACGCCAGTGGCATCGCCGGGTAGCTATGTTCGGAAGAGATAACCGCTGAAAGCATCTAAGCGGGAAACTCGCCTCAAGATGAGACTTCCCCGGGGACTAGATCCCCTTGAAGGGTCGTTCGAGACCAGGACGTTGATAGGTCAGGTGTGGAAGCGCAGTAATGCGTTAAGCTAACTGATACTAATTGCCCGTAAGGCTTGATCCTATAACAGGTGTGTGTCGGCAGCCGCCAGTGCGTCAGCACGAAAGGGTGCCCCATCCTGCACAAGGTGCAGGATCTTGGAGAACACATACGGTTGAGATCGTTGTTGTGCCTGAAACAACACAACCCCAATTCAGCAGCACCTCTTTACGCTTCTTCCCGATTGGCTGTGGCGCAGAAATGCGACGCAGCAACCCGTCATGCCTGATGACCATAGCGAGTTGGTCCCACCCCTTCCCATCCCGAACAGGACCGTGAAACAACTCCACGCCGATGATAGTGCGGATTGCCCGTGTGAAAGTAGGTAATCGTCAGGCTCCTCATGCTGTAAAGTCGAAACCCCGGTAACTCCGAAAGAGTGCCGGGGTTTCGGCGTTTACGCGTGCAGAAACAGCCGCACGCCAGACAAAAAAGCCGCCGGTGAGGCGGCTTTTTGTATTCACACGCCAATTCTTTCCGCGCAGATAAATCGCACTGAATTCAAATACCTCACCGCACTGCCATTACGTTTGAATCGCGCTCACTCAGCGTTTCACTCCCGGCGTACCGCCTTCTGAGTCAACGTGCCGCATCGCACGCCCCCCATTCGATCCTGCGTCACTTGACATAAATCAGCCCATATTGGCCCGCGCCGCCCATCATGAACGAGGTGGCCCGCGTGCTCTCGAAGGTCGCACGCCGTGCCGACTCATTTCCGGGAACGCTGGGAGGACGCATGAAAGCACTGGTTTATCACGGTCCGGGTCGCATTACGGTCGAAACGCGCCCCATGCCTCAACTGCAGGATGCGGGCGACGCGATCGTCAGACTCACGAAGACCACGATCTGCGGTACGGATCTACACATCATCAAAGGCGACGTGCCGAGCTGCACGTCCGGACGCATCCTCGGTCACGAAGGCGTAGGCGTGATTCACGAAGTGGCAAATGGCGTGAGCACGCTGAAGCCCGGCGATCGCGTGCTGATCTCATGCATTTCTAGCTGCAGACAATGCCATTACTGCCGGCGTGGCATGTATTCGCACTGTCAAACCGGTGGCTGGATACTCGGCAATCGCATTGACGGCACGCAGGCCGAATACGTTCGCATTCCCCATGCGCAAACGAGCCTCTACCGGCTTCCCGAAGGCCACGACGAAGCGGCGCTCGTCATGCTCTCCGACATCCTGCCCACGGGCTTCGAATGCGGTGTGCTCAACGGCAAGGTCGAACCGGGCAGCACAGTCGCCATCGTCGGTTCGGGGCCGATCGGGCTTGCGGCGCTGCTGACCGCGCAGTTCTACTCGCCCGCGCAAATCATCATGATCGATCTCGATGCGAACCGGCTCGAATGCGCGAAGCGTTTCGGCGCGACGGCATGCGTCGATTCGCGCGTATCCGATCCGCGAGAGTCGGTTATGGAATTGACCGATGGCGTCGGCGTAGATTGCGCCATCGAAGCGGTGGGCGTACCGGCGACGTTCGAGCTGTGCCAGCAACTCGTGGCGCCCGGCGGCACGATCGCGAACGTTGGTGTGCACGGGGCGCCAGCATCGCTCTTTCTCGACAAGCTCTGGGACCGCAACGTGACCATCACAACACGTCTCGTCGATACAGTCAGTACGCCCATGCTACTCAAAACGGTCTGCGCAGGTCGCGTCGATCCGGGCCGTCTGATCACGCACCGCTTCGCGTTCGAAGACGTACTCGAAGCGTACGAGACGTTCTCGCAGGCTTCGAGTACGCAAACGCTCAAGGTCCTCATCGAAATGTGACCCGGGCACGATCGATCGAGGCCTCGGCAACACGGCCGGCCGCTCGCGAACGGAAGCGCCCGCGGACGCCGGCACACCCATGGAGAAACTCATGCAAGCATCGGACATCATGACCACCGAAGTCATCAGCACGCGTCCTGATACGTCGGTATTCGAAGCGGCAACGCTGCTCGCCGAACATCACATTAGCGGTTACCCGGTGATCTTTGCGCAGATGTGACACGGAGTGAGTTTGGTGACGTGCCAATCACGGCGCGCTACCTGAACGCTATTAACAGGCCGCTTTCTCAAAGAATGAGATGCGGCCGTTTTTATTTGCCTGGTGTCATATTCGTCATGCCGAATTCATAAAGACTTACATGTCTTTTTTATTGCCCTTTGTTGACGAATAGATCTACGGTGCATCAAAAAACTGTTGCGCGAATGGCGATAAAGATTCTTCATACTTAGCCGATATGCAAGGTGCATGATTTATTTGCATACATGTAGTGCATGACGACGAATGCCGGCCTGCCGGCGAGCCCCTGAAGTGATCGCCTTTCCTGTGAGCCTCTATGTCTTTAGTCAAGCTTCAACCCGGGGATATCGAGTCGGATAGTCCCATTCCGTTTCCGATCTACGCAGCAGACGGAAAGTTGTTGCTTCAGGAAGGGCAGGTCGTTGCATCGGAAAGCTTGCTGGGCCGGCTTTACGACCTCGGGCACCGCAGGCTGCCCAGCTCACTGGAGGGTAATGGCGCCTTGCTCGCCAGCGCCGCAGCGTCCCAAGATCCGGTAGCGGTTGCGGGAACGGCAAAGCCGTCCGGCGTAATCTCGTTGCCCGATCTCGCGCGCCGCGTGGATTTTTTTCACCTCACGCCCGCAGGCGGCTCGGGCACGATTCAGGTTGAACTGGTGGGCGTGGTGCGCGAAGAGGCCATCATCGTAAAAGGCCTGAATCCCGAGACCAAACTCGCGCTCGATCCGTTCAACGACTACGACGCCAAACTGCTCGCGGGCTGTCATCTTTCTTCGTTTTCGACACGGCTCACCGATGGCGGCGAGGGCCCGTTCGGTTGTTTCTTTCTGACCTACCCGGAGAATCTCGCGCATTCGACGGTGCGCCGCTACCGACGCATCGTCACGTCGTTTCCAGCGAAGGTGCAATCGGGTGACTATTTGCGCGCCGCGGTCGATGTCACCGTGTCCAATATGAGCCTCGTTGGCGCGGGGGTGTCGTCGGACGTCGACTGCCTGAGCGTGGGACAGAACGCGCGTCTCGTGATGAATCTGCCCGTCGGCAATCATCTCCGGCCGGTGCTGGTCACGGTGGAAGTGCGAAACCGGCGCGAACGCGATGTGGGCTTTTTCTACGGCCTCGAATTCGTTCGTATGAGCGAAGAGGTGCGTCACGACATCAAGGACTTCGTGTTCGACAAGCTGTCGATGCTGTAACGCGCCACCTTCATCGCCATTCGACTGATTATTGGCAAGTCATCGCAAAGCGGGACGCAGCGGCTGCCTGATTGGCCATGCTAAGGTGCGTGGCGAATGAGCCAGCAAAGGGCAAGGAGGTCGGATGAATCGTATTTTCATGTCGCGCGAAGACGCGATTCGCCTCGTGCTCGAAGCGTACGACGCCGCGTCCGGCAATCGTTCCGCCACGCTGTTCCGGTCGGTGGGCGAGATATCCGGGCGGGTGGACGCGCTGGGCCGCTTGCTGCTCGACATCCGCGCCGGGCGCCTCGACGAGTTTCAGTTCGAAACCGACAAGTCCCAGCGCATCTTCATCAAGAACTAGTCCATGCCCGCGCAACGCCAGTGAGTTCGCTCACTTGCCGCACAGCAGCAGCAGGCGCTCCTGATCCGAACACGGCCTTCCCGTGACCTTTTGCGTGTTGGCCGCGGCAGCTTGAGGCGCGGCAGTGCCGCCGTTGGCCCGCATTGCCGTGCGCTGGGCCATGCACGCCCTGAGATGCCGTTCAACCGGCGGATAGTACTTCCACCCCTTACCGAGCGCGGGCAGATCGAGCTTGACCTGTTTCCATTTCGGGTGACCGTGTTCCTGCAGATTGTCGAAGTTCGTGCACAGCGAGTCGGCGAAGCGATTCAAATTGCCCACTGTGTCGCGCAAGTTGTAGTCATAGGTCACGAGAAACGCCTTGACCGTCCAGGTGGGCACGTCTTCCTTCAACCAGTTCGGATAGCTCGAGACGCGGATCGTTGCCGGGAAGTAAGTCTGTTTCGCGCGCGCGGTTTCGGGCGCATTCGGATCGACGCGCAGAAAGCGGATCTGCCGCAGCAGGTCGGGATTCATGTCGGTGAACAGCTTCGCGGGCTGCCCGGCGACGATAATCGCCACGTCGATCTTCTTGACGATGAGCGCCGCGAGCGCGTCTTCGTTGCTGAGATGCTGCGCGTTCTGTTCGGGAATCGGCTGATTGAACATCAGGCGATAGAGCGTCGTGGCCGATTGCGCCGTGCCGCTGCCGATCAAGCCCACGCTGATCGTTTTGTCCTTGATCTCGTTGATCGTTTTCATCGGCGAATCATTCCGTACGACGAAATAAATTTCCTCGTCGTAAAGCGGCATGATGAGCCGTAGCGGGCGAATCGTCGTGCCGGCATCCGCGTTGCCGGAATTGGCCATGTCCACATAGGCCTGGTAGACGTCCGACTGCACGAGCGCGAGCTTCACGCCGGGTTCGTAGCGCATGCGCTGGACGTTTTCCGCCGAGCCTTTGGAGGGCAGCACGTCGAGCGCGATGCCGGCCGGTTGCGCGACCCACTTCGACAGGTCTTGCCCGATCTGGATATAGGTACCGCGTTCGGGGCCGGTGGTGATCTTGTAGTGCGCGTCGTCGGCAACTGCGAGCGTCGTGAAGAGCAGGGCGATTAATCCCGTCAATCCCGCCAGTATCGTTTTCAGCATGGTCTCTCTCCCGCTTTGGATGGGATGTGCGGCAGGCTTCAATGTGCAGCTTCGCGATTCTCTGGATTCCTGATCAATGCGCGGGTTGCGCGGGCGCGTTCCGCCACCCTGACTGCACGATCGCGCGCTGCTGGGCCTCGACGCTGTTGTCACCGCTGGCCGGACCGGCCGTGCCGGGAGCGGCGCGGGTCGCGACGACCGCTGGCGCGGCACCGCTCGGCGCAGTCGGAGCCGTGCCCGGCTTCTGCGCGGCCAGCGGCGTCCATCCCGTCTGCAAAATCGCGCGCTCCATCAAGGACTGCGCCTGCGCGCTGCTCGAATCGATTGCGAGCGCATCCGACGCTTGTTGCTGCACGCACGCCCACGCATGCTGCGTGGCGCATTGATCCGCATTTCGCAGCGCGGTGTCGCGCCGTTGCGTGCGGGCGGCGATGTCGCGCTGGATGGCGTGCGCGTCGTCGTTGTCGGCTTCGTGCGCGAGCGCGGCATTGTTGGCGGCAATGGCGCCGGCGAGATTGTTTTCGGCGAGGCTCGCCCGCGCGGCGCGCAAGCTGCTGGGCACGTCGGTAAACGCCGGCGTGGCGGATTTCGCGGCCGTATCGGTCGCAGCCGGGGGCGTGTCGGGCTGATGGCGGCCCAGAAAAGCCGAGATGGCGCCGCCGGTCGAATGCGCTCGGTCGTCCGGGCCGCCGTTGCCGCCGATCAGCAGATGCGCGGCCACGGCGATCGCGAGCACGAACGCCACCAGCAAGATGCCCTTCGTGTAGATGCGCCGGCCCGTGGGCCATGTCTGCGCACCGGCGTCGTACGGCCCGTGCTGGAAGTCCGGTTGCACCGAAGGGTGGTCGGGGTCGGGCATGCGGTGCGCCGCGGGTTTCGTGGCCGCGGGCGAAGGCGGCGGCGTGGGCCCGAGCGGACCCAGCGCGATTTTCGCGTGCGGGTCGAGCGCTACCGTTTCGAGCGGTCGATTCGTGCCGCAGTACGGGCAGAAGTCGACGACCTGATAGAGCACGCCGCCACAGCGCTTGCAGGCGGCGGGGAAACTCTGGTCACGAATAGTCTGAGCGGACATGTTGACCCACCGTGATGGCGATGCCATTTCGACATGCTCAGGGATCGTTGTTGAAGCGGTCGGCTAAGACTCGCGGAACTCACGATCGACATGCGCAGGAAAGCGGCCGGGCCAGACCGAACGCAGCCGCTGGAAGAAAATATGGGTACTTTCCAACGGCGCGTCAATCGCCGTTGTTACCTACCGCACATAAGCGCAGCCGCATCGTGCGCCCGCATGAGCGGATCGCGGCCGTTTTTGCAGCCCATGCGTGTTTCGCGCTGCGGGCGCTGACGATCCCGCGTAAACCCTGATTCGCCGAAATTTATTCAACCGTTCTGGAATAAACGCTCGCTTACGTTGTTTGCGGGCTATCACGGCAATTGCCAATTGCCGTCGGCACTCTTTCATCGGCGAGCCTGGAAATGAGTCGAACGACCATTCAACCTGTTTGGGTACGTATCACGCACTGGATCAATGCGCTTGCGGTGGTGATGATGGTGATGAGCGGATGGCAGATTTACGATGCCTCGCCCATTTTTCCGCGCATCCAGTTTCCCGCGTCGATCACACTGGGCGGATGGCTTGGCGGCGCGCTGCAATGGCACTTCGCGTTCATGTGGCTGCTGGTCGCGAACTTTCTCGTCTATCTCGCGCTGAATATCGTCTCCCGACGCCTGTGGCGAAAGTTTCTGCCCGTGAGTCCCGCGGCCGTGGCGCGCGATCTCGTCGCCGCGCTGCGCGGCAAGCTCGGTCACGACGATCTCTCGCGCTACAACGCGGTGCAAAAGTTCGCGTACCTCGTTGTCATCGTCGACATCGCCCTTGTGATTCTCTCTGGGCTCGCGGTCTGGAAATCGGTGCAATTTCCTTTGTTGCGCACGCTGATGGGCGGTTACGACAACGCGCGCGTCGTGCACTTCTTTGCCATGAGCGTGCTCGTGGCGTTCTTCGTCGTGCACGTCGTCATGGTCGCGCTCGTGCCGCGCTCGCTGCTCCTCATGATTCGCGGACGGTAATCGACATGAGTCTGTTCAAGAAGAAGCCCAGTGATTTTCTGCTCACGCATGGCGATTCGATCATCAAGGACGCACAGCGCGAATTGAAGAATCCCGCGCGCCGTCTGCTCGGCAAACGGCTTCTCACGCTCGGCGGCATCGCGATGCTGTCGGGCTGCGATCTGTCGAACGATAAATCGGTCGATTCGGCTTTGCGGCAGATTTCGTTTTTCAACGATCGCGTGCAAGGGCTGCTATTCGATCCGAACGAGATGGCGCCCACCTATCCCGAGTCGATGATCACGCGGCCGTTTCCGTTCAATGCGTTCTACGACATCGACGATGTGCCCGAAGTGGACGCCGCGACCTACAAGCTGCAGGTGAGCGGGCTCGCGAAGGGCAAGCAGACGTGGACGCTCGACGAATTGCGCGCGCTGCCGCAGGAAAGCCAGATCACGCGGCATATCTGCATTGAAGGCTGGAGCGCGATCGGGCATTGGGGCGGCGTGCGTTTCTCCGACTTCCTGCGCCGCGCGGGCGCCGATACGAGCGCGAAATACGTTTCGCTGCATTGCGCCGACAACTACTGGACCAGCATTGACATGCCCACGGCGCTGCACGCGCAGACGCTGCTCACGCTCACCTACGACGGCGACGTCTTGCCGCCCAAGTACGGCTTCCCGATGAAGCTGCGCATGCCGACCAAGCTCGGCTACAAAAATCCGAAACATATCGTCGCTATTTCGGTGACGAACACGTATCCCGGTGGTTATTGGGAGAACCAGGGCTACAACTGGTTCGGCGGTTCCTGAAGTGCATCCGGTTTTTTTCCAGTTCAACTCACTCAACGGAGCATCCATGTCCATTCGACTGAAACTCGGCGTCACCCTGGCCGCCATGGCGCTCGCGAGCGCTGCCATGGCACAAACGCCCAATGCCAAGCCCTCGCGCATTCGCGGCGACATCGTCTCGCTCGACGGCAACACGCTGAAGGTGCACCGCCGCAGCGGCGACACGGTGTCGATCGACCTCGGCGCGAACACGCCGGTGGCGGCCGTGAAGTCGATGCAACTGTCGGACATCAAGCCGGGCTCGTTCGTGGGCACGGCAGCCACGACGGGCACGGACGGCAAGCTCACCGCGACCGAAGTGGTGGTGTTCCCCGAATCCGCGCGCGGTACCGGCGAGGGCCACTACGCGTGGGACCTGGGTCCGAACAGCACGATGACGAACGCGAATGTGGACACGGTCGTGCAGGGCACGGATGGCCGCAATCTCAAGCTCTCGTACAAGGGTGGCAGCAATGAAGTAACGGTGCCGCCGAACGTGCCCATCGTGACGTTCACGCCGGCCGCGCGCACCGACCTCGTGCCGGGCAAGCAGGTGTTCGTGGTGGCCGCGAAGGCCGCGCAGGGCGCTTACACGGCGCAGCGCGTCGTGGTCGAAAAGAACGGCGTTGTGCCGCCGATGTAATGCCGATGGCGCGCCGCGCGAGGCGCGCCTTTCGCTCGCTGTGCGTCGCCCAGAATCGTGGCCGACGCGCAACAGGTATAATGGTTCTCCTGGATTGATCCCGACGAGCTTCCGCCCCGCGGCCGTTCCGCAGCGATTCGGCACGGGCCGGCGAATAGTCATCCGACCCGATATCAAAGAACCTCTTGACGCAGCGCGTCACTACGCGTAGTGTCCTAAGCCAGCTATTACAGCACGCTCGACTGCTCATCTTTTGGCTGCAATTCGCAGCTGTCGTTGACCTCTCCAGCTTAATTTTTCATCTTGCCCTGTTTGGGGCAGATATTTTTGTTTGTTTAAGGAACACCTAATGGAAACCGGTACTGTCAAGTGGTTTAACGATAGCAAGGGCTTTGGCTTCATTACCCCGGACAAGGGCGGTGACGACCTGTTCGCCCACTTCTCGGAAGTGCGCGGCACGGGCTTCAAGACGCTGGCTGAAGGCCAGAAGGTCAGCTACGAAACGAAGCGCGGCCCGAAGGGTCTGCAAGCTTCGAACATCACCCCGCTGTAAGTGATTTGAAGGGAATAACGCCGTCCATTGGGGCGGCGTTATTCTTTTGCCTTGAACCGTGGCATGTTCGTGCCACGCGTGTCCGCTGTTTTTCCCTGCGTTCATGGTCGTTGCGCCTGCTGATTGAGGGCGTGGCGTCATTCAATGGTCCCGCGTTCGCGCGGTTCGTCGGTGGCAGCACGAGCCGATCAACCGTCTGGAACCGGTTCGATCATCGCGGGTGCGTTTCGCCCGTCTCTCGCCAGCGCATCGACATGCGCCGGTCAAATAGCACCATCAACATCACCAGCGTGGTTGCACCAGCTAGCAGGACTTGCTGACGCCTCTCTATGAAGCGGCACTACGCGCACTGGAGGAATCGATTTGGCAAAAGAAGAACTGCTTGAACTCGACGGCGTCGTCGACGAAGTGCTGCCGGACAGCAAATATCGCGTGACGCTCGAAAACGGCGTGGTCGTGAACGCGTACGCGTCGGGCCGCATGCGCAAGAACCACATCCGCATTCTGGCTGGCGACCGCGTCACGCTCGAACTCTCGGTCTACGATCTGTCGAAAGGCCGCATCAACTTCCGTCACAAGGACGAGCGCGCCCCGGTCGGTCAGACGCGCGCCCCGATGCGCCGCCGCTAAGCCCGTGTCGCCGGTAACGGCGTAACGGCTGCTCGCATCAGCGTAACGGCTTCGCGAAGATCGGCGAGCCGTTTCGCGGTGTGTGCCGTTCGGCACGCACGCCCCTTGCATTTCCCCTCGCATTCGCCGTCTCGACCCGCATTCAGCGGTCTCGACGCGCATCCCCATGTATCGCCCGCAGCGACTTTTATCGGCCGGGGCGCGATATCCCGCATACTTTCGACGCTGACATAAAAACTCGCCGCCTGTAGCGGCAAGATACGTTTTCAACGTCAAAACAAACATACAAACGGGGTAGCGCGATGCCAATCACCTTGCAGGGCAAGTCGGTCGTCTCCATTCGACCCATGCAACTCGCCGCGGTCAACGACCACAACTGGAGCACGTTCGGCACACGGCCCGTGTTTCACCTCGTGTGCGGTGACGGCACGCAGCGCGCGCTGAAAGGCGAAATCATCGATGAAAACAGCAACGCGCAAAACGCGAGCGACAATGCCGCGCTGATCGGCGAACTGCAGTCGCTGGTGGGCGTGAATCTCGACGTGAGCGTGCTGGGCGCCGCCGACGTTCAGGCGCTGACCGGCGTGACCCCGGCGATGATGGTGCACGCCAACCCGAACTGCGCCGCCGCCTATCTCTCGGGGCTGGCCGGCTCGGGCATGTTCGTGTTCTACACGATGACCTACATCGAGAGTCTGAAGACGCTCGAGAAGCAGCAGGTCAAGCAAAAAGACGTGGACGGCATGCGCCAGTTCGGCGCCGTCAAACTCGCGCGCAAGATGCGCGGCGACGCGCAACTGCTGCCCGCGCTCGGGCGCGTCGTGGCCGTCGATCTGTTCTGCGGCAACTTCGACCGCTTCGCCGCGAACGGCGACATCGTCAACGTGGGCAACATCATGTTCCAGAAGGACGCCGACAAGAAGTACACGCCGGTCGGCGTCGACTTCTTCGAAGCGCAGGGGCAGTTCGCCCGCATGACGGCGCCGTTGACCGCCGCCCAGTTGCTCAACTGGCCCGGGGCGATTCTCGCGGATGCGATGCGTCTCGACGCGTTCGCCTCGCGCGCCGTCATGGGCCTGAACCAGGCGTTCCAGCACGGCGTCTCGCCCCATGCGATGCCCGCCGACGCCATTCTCGACGCCACCGACGTGCAGGCGTTCCGCACGGGATTGAGCGAAGGCGCCGAGGCGCTGCGTAGTTATCTGCTCGGCCTGCGGCATCGCGGGGTGGCGTCGCCGGGCGTTCAGTCGCGGCTCGACGCGCTGGGCTGGACGCAGACGGCATGGGGCGGCGCGCGCGCGCCGCAGCCGCGCGCCGGGTGGGTCAACGCCCAGCCGGCCACGCGTGGGCTCGGTCCGAACCGGCGTTAATCACGCCACTCGCGCTGCTTGCGCGAAGCACACGGATCACACGAATCACGCGCGGAGAGCCGGAGACGGCGGCGCGGGCCTGGCGCGCGCGCCGTCCGCCACGCCCGCAAATCTCCTGCGCCGCTTTCGATCTGAAAAATGGTTGGTTCCTTCGTGTTCGCCGCCCCGATAGGCTGCGATCTTCGCCAGCGCCGCTGTTCACGCGCATGCCGGTCACGGCGCACGGCGTATCACGAACGAAGGAATTCCGACAATGAAAAAACGAACCTGGGGCGCGGTGCCTGGCGCACTGTTGACGGCACTGCTGGTCGTGGCATCCACGGCGGCGCATGCCGATCGTCTCGACGACATCAAGCGCGCGGGCGTGCTGCGCGTGGCCGCATTCGACAGCAACCCGCCATTCGGTTTCGTCGATCCGAAAGACAACCAGATCATCGGGCTCGACGTGGATTACGCGCGCGCCGTGGCGCAAAGCCTGGGCGTGAAGCTCGAGATCCAGCCGACCAATCCCGCCAATCGCGTGGCGTTCCTGAAGTCCGGCAAGGTCGATCTGGTGTTCGCCAATTTCACCATCACCGACGACCGCAAGAAGGAAGTCGATTTCAGCACGCCGTACTTCGCGTCGGGCACGCAGTTCATCGCGAAGAAGGGCGTGCTCAAGTCGCCGGACCAGCTCAACGGGTTGCGGATCGGCGCGGACAAAGGCACCACCAACGAGCAGCAGGTGCGCGCGAAATTCCCGAGCGCGACGATCGTCGCTTACGACGACACGCCGTTCGCGTTTGCCGCGCTGCGCACGGGCAACGTGCAGGCCATCACGCAGGACGGTCCGAAGCTGGTCGCGTTGCTCGCACGCGCGCCGGACAAGGCGAACTACGAGATCCCCGCATTCACGATCTCGAACGACTATGAAGGCGTGGGCGTGCCGAAGGGCGAGACGCGCCTGCTCGACGCCGTGAACGGCACGCTCACGCATCTCGAAGCGGACGGCGAGGCGGCGCGGATCTACGACAAGTGGTTCGGCCCGAAGAGCGCCGCGCCGCTGCCGCGTCTCTTCAAGATCGGCGATCCGGAGAAGAACAGCTAAACGACGAGGCGTGCGTGGCCGGGCACGCGGCCTCATATCGCCTGCCTCGCTCGAACGCCTCGAGGCTTCCTGCGTGCCGTATCGCAATGTGCTTTTCTCTTCGCCGATGTATGCATAACTGGCTTGAACCGAAGTATCTCGCTTGGCTCGAACAGGGTTTCGTCGTCACGCTGGGGTTGTCGGCGTGCGCGTCGGTGTGTGCGACGCCGCTCGGTCTGTTGCTGGCCGTCGCGCGCCACGAACGCCGCGGGGTGTTCGCGCGGGCCGCCGCGCTCTATGTATTCGTGTTTCGCAATTCGCCGCTGCTCGTGCAACTGCTGTTCTGGTATTTCGGCGTGGCGGTCTTGTTGCCGTCCGACTGGATGACGTGGCTCAACACGCCGCACACGGCGGCGCTCGGCGCACTGACGCTGCGCTGGCCCAGTTTCGAGCTATTCGCGGGCTGGGTGGGCTTGACGTGCTACACCACGGCGTTCGTCGGCGAGGAATTCCTCGCGGGCCTGCGCGGCGTGAATGCGGCGCAGGCCCAGGCCGCGGCTGCGCTCGGCATGAGCCGCTACGCGACGCTGCGCCATGTGATCGTGCCGCAGGCGCTGCGTATCGCAACGCCGCCGCTCGCGGGCCAGTACATGAACGTCATCAAGAACTCCTCGCTGACCATGGCGATCGGCGTGGGCGAACTCTCGTACATGTCGCGTCAGGTCGACACGGAAAGCTTTCGCACGTTTCAGGCGTTCGGCACGGCCACCGCGTTCTATGTGCTCGCCATCGCCGTGATCGAAGTGGCGCTGGTGCTCTGGCAGCGCAGCGGCGCGCGCCCCCTGCTGCGAGGTCGCGCATGAGCGGGTTCGCGTGGTGGCCCGCGCTGCGCTATCTGCTGCTTGGCACGTTCCCGGCGGGACCGCTGGGCGGCGTGGCGCTGACGGTCGCGCTGTCGATCGCGTCGGCGCTGCTGGCCGCGCTGATCGGCCTTGCGGGCGGCATCGCGCTCGCCGTGACGCGCGGTGTGGCGCATCTCGCGCTCACGGCCGTGGTCGCGTTCTTCCGCGCGATACCCGTGCTGATGCTGATCTTTTGGACCTTCTTCCTGATGCCGATCCTGCTGCACGTGGACGTGCCGGGACTCGCGACCGTGGTGTGCGCGCTCGCGCTGATCGGCGGCGCCTATCTTTCGCATTCGGTGCACGCGGGCATCCTCTCGATCGGCGATGGGCAGCGCCAGGCCGCGCTCTCGCTCGGGCTCACGCGCTGGCAGGCGTTGCGCGACGTGATCCTGCCGCAAGCCGTGCGCGTGATGATGCCGTCGTTCGTGAATCAGTGGGTGTCGCTCATCAAGGACACGTCGCTCGCGTATATCGTGGGCGTGCCGGAATTCACGTTTCTCGCCAATCAGCTCAACAACCGGCTGATGGTGTATCCGGCGCAGATTTTTCTGTTCGTCGGCGTCGTGTATCTGCTGTTGTGCGGGGCGTTGCAATGGTTCGCCAACGCGTTGATCGGGCGTCGCGAAGCCGCGCGTTGAGCGGTCGCCGGGTGCCGGGCGGCGCGCCGGTATCGTCGATGGCTAATCCGTCTGTCGCGTAGGGCGCGTGCGTTTCGGCGCGCGGCGCAGATCGTCGGCCACGGGCACGCAGGCCAGCGCGAGGAGCAGCACCGCGAGCACCGCGCCCGAGACGAACCCGAAGTGCCGGAACGCGAGCGCGCCCACGGTGCCGCCCAGAAGGAACATGCCGAGCAGCGAGGCCAGCACGCGTACGCGCTGCTTATCGGCCTGCACGGCCTGCGCGACGCGCGGGTCGCTCCGGTTCCAGTACAGGCCCTTGCCGAGTTCGATGCCGAGATCGGTGACGATGCCCGTCATGTGCGTGGTGCGAATCTCGGCGCGCGAGATCTTGGTGATTATCGCGTTTTGCAGCCCCATGACGAAGCACAGCAGCGCGACCGCGGCGGGCACGAATCCCACGCGGTGCGGCGCCATGTTCGCGCCGAGCAGCGCGAAGCCGAGCAGCAGGGCGGCTTCGAGCAGCATCGGCAAGGCGTAGGCGCTGTTGACCGTGCGGCGGCGGCCCCAGTTGATCAGGATGGCCGAGACGGCCGCGCCGCCCGCGAACGACGCGATCGAACCGAGCGCCGCGAGCGCGAGGCTCAGGTCGCCGAGCGCGAGGTTGTCGGCCACCGAAGAAACGATGCCCGACATATGCGAGGTGTACTGGCCGACCGCGAGAAAGCCGCCCGCGTTGGTCGCGCCCGCGATGGCCGCGAGCGCGCGCCCGAGCCGCAGATTGGCCTTGTCGGTGCGTTCCACCGAGGTGAAGCTGCGCAGATACTGAATGGGCACGTCTGGGCTCCTCGCGGACGACATGCCTCAGTGTACGGCGGCGCGCCTTGACGGATTCGGCAAATCCGGCGAGTGAGGCGTGTGGCGGATTGTCGCGTTTATTGCGTTATCGGCGGCGCGGTGGTTTTCAACCTGCTGCCTTCAGCCCGCTCACCGCCACCGTCAGCCCTTGCTCCGCGTTGTTGCGCAGCGTGAGCGCCAGCGCGTGCCGCGTGGCGAGCGTCGACACGATCGACAGGCCCAGCCCGCTGCCCGTGCCGTGACTCGTGGCGTTGCCGCGATAGAAACGGTCGAGCACGCGGCCCAGATCCTCGGCGGGAATGCCCGGCCCCGTATCGACCACTTCGAAGCCGATCTCGCTCGCGTGGCGCGTCAACACGAGATCGATCTTGCCGCCGGGCGGCGTGTAGCGAATCGCGTTGTCGAGCAGATTGCTCACCATCGTCATGAGCGCGTGCGCGTCGCCGTGCACGTTGCAGGCGTCGGTGGCGGTCACGGGCGCTTGCGATTCGATGCCGAGATCGATGCGCTTTTCCTCCGCGAGCAGCGAGAACTCGCCGATGGCCTCTTCGGCGATCCGCCGCAGGCTCACGCTCGCCGAAGCGGCTTCCGTTTGCGCGTCGGCGCGTGCGAGCGTCAGCAACTGATGCACGAGACGGATCAGCCGGTTCAGGCGCGCGGCGATGCGCTCCAGCGCCTGCGGGTCGCCGCTGAGCGAACCGTCGCGCAGCGCGGCCTGGTACTGGAGCTTGAGCGCGGCGAGCGGCGTGCGCAGTTCGTGCGCGGCATCGGCGATAAACGTGCGCTGGGTTTGCGAGGCGGCGTTCAGGCGCGCGAGCAGATCGTTGAGCGCGTCGATGAGCGGGCGCAGTTCCATGGGCGCCGACTCGTCGAGCCGCAACGGGTCGAGCGAGCGCAGGTTGCGCGTGGCGAGCAGGTCCGAAAGCGCCTGGATGGGCGAGAGCCCGCGCCGCACCACGACCAGCACGAGCACGACCACGATCGGCACGAGCAGCCCGATCGGCCAGAGGATCTTCAGCGCGAGATGGCGCGCGAGCGACGCGCGGATCGACATCGGCTGCGCCACCTGAATGTAGAAGCCGGCGCGTTGCAGGCCGAACACGCGCCAGGCTTCGGCGGCGTGATTGACGGTCTGGAAGCCGGGGGGAAAGCGCTGCAACGTGGTCGCTTGCAGGCTGTGATAGACGAGGCGCCGGTCGTCGCTCCAGATCTGGATCAGGATCCGGTCGTCGTCGATGCCGTCGTAGCCGGGACCGCCCGCCTGGGCGCTTTCGACGCTGCGCGCCGTGGCTACGTCGGGCGGCATGGAGACCGCCACGGCGCGCAGTTCGTAGTCGAACAGCTCGCCGGCCTCGTGGCTCGCGCTCTGGAAGATGCCGTAACCGGCAATGGCGATCGTGGCCGCGAAACCGCACGCGAGCCAGCCGAGCAGGCGGCGGCGGATCGACTTCATGAGCGCGGTGGCGCAACCCGCGCGCGGGGTGGGAAAAGCGTGACGTGGCGCATGCGTGAAAGAACCCGGGTGGAGCGCGCCGCCACGTCCCGACCGCTCGAGGGCGGTACGCGGCGGCGCGACGGACCAGAACGGTATCACGTCGCGCCGCCGCCGCGCCCGATTACTGCATTGCCGCGAGCGTCGCGTTTACTGGTAGAAGTTGAGCGTGACCATGGCCGAGCGGCCCGGAGCCCAGGTCGCATAGATCGGATACGCGGTCTGGTAGTACTCGCGGTCGAAGATGTTGTTCACGTTCAGTTGCAGATCCACCTTCTTCGAGACGTGCCACGTCGCCGAGGCGTCGAAGCGCGCGTAGCCCGGAATCCACTTGCGCGACGTCGCAGCCACCGAGGCGTAGGTCAGGCTCGACACCGTCGCGCCCGCGCCCACGTTGAGTTTGGGCAGCACGTCGTAGCTCGTCCACAGCGTGAAGTTGTGCTTCGGCACCATCACCATCGGCAAGCCGGAGAGCGTGGGGCTGCCCGGGCCGGCGTTGGTCGTGATGGCGTCGAGGTACGAATAACCGCCGAACATCGACCACTTGTCGGTCACGTTGCCCGCGAAGCCGAACTCGACGCCGCGCACGCGCTGCGAACCCGCGTTGATCGTATTGCCGAGGCCGTCGCTCACGCGCGCGTTGGTCTTGTCGGTCTGGAACAGCGCCGTGGTCAGCGAGAGGCGGCGATCGAGCACGTCCCACTTCGCACCCACTTCGATATTGCGCGCGCGTTCGGGCGCGAGATCCTGGTTCGCGGTCACGAGCTGGTCGGTGCCGCCGCCGAGACCCGCGTTCGCGCCCGGCGGATTCGCCGAGGTCCCGTACGACGCGTAGAGACTCACGGTCGGGATCGGCTTGAACACCAGACCGAACTGGTAGCTGAACAGGTTCGCCGTGTTGTTCAGATCCGCCACGCCGGCCTGCTGCGCCGTCACGTCATAGCGGTCGTAGCGCAGGCCCGCGTTGAACAGCCAGCGCTCGGACAGCTGCACGCTGTCGAACAGGTAGGCCGAGGCGATGTTGGTCTGCGTATGCGTGGCCGGGCCGGGGAAGCTCTTGTCGCCGTTGAGCAGGAGGCTGCCGGTCCACGGATTGTTCGGGTTCCAGCCGCCATAGAGCGTGGTGCAGTTGTACGCGACCGTGCACGGGCCGCCCGAGCGGATGTTGTTGCCCGCCGAGTCGCTCACGAGGTAGCCCTCGTAGAGATCCTGCTCGTGGCTGAATTCCACGCCCGCCGTGAGCGTGTGGCGCATGCCGTAGAGGTCGAACTTGCCGTTGGCCTCGGTCTGGTTCGCGATGCTGTTGGTCGCGTACTTGCCGCTCTTGGCCTGCAGGCTGAGGATGTTCGAGGTCGCGGTCGTGAGCTGCGGATTGGTGGCCACGTAGTCGAGCGTGGAACGGCCGAACATGGTCGTATTCTTGATCTTCCACGCGTCGTTGATGCGGTGCTCGACCTTGATCTCGCCCGTGTCGGTCTGGCCGCGCCGGTAGTCGCGCGTGTTCAGGCCGTAGAACTGGCCGCGGTCCGTGTAGACCGGCGTGCCGCCCGTCGAGCGGAACGGCGCGCTGAAGTCGGGCATGTCGTAGGTGTTGAGGTGGTAGTAGCTCAACGTGACCGTGGTCGGCGTGTTCAGGCCGAACGCGATCGAGGGCGCGACGCCCCAGCGCTTGCTGTAGACGTCGGTGCGGCCTGCCTGGTCGGCGTCGTGGCCCATCGCGTTGAAGCGGAACGCCGTGGTGTCGTTGAGCTTCTGGTTCCAGTCGATGGTGGCGCGGCGGTAGCTGTCCGTGCCGAGTCCCACGCTGCCGTTGATGAAGTTCTCCGCCTCGGGCGTCTTGGTCGTGATGTCGACGCTGCCGCCCACCGAGCCGCGGCCCGCGTAGACCGAATCCGGACCCTTGACCACGCTGACATTCTGCACGTCGAAGGTCTCGCGATTCTGCACGCCGGAGTCGCGCATGCCGTCGACGAAAATCGAATTACGCGACTCGAAGCCGCGAATCACCGGACGGTCCGCCGAGGGATTCGCCGCCGCGTCGCCGCCAAGGAAGGTGATGCCGGGCACCGTGCGCAGCGCGTCGGCGAAGGTCGTGACGTTCTTCTCCTTGAGCACTTCTTCCGGGATCACCGTGATCGAGCGCGGCGTGTCGATGAGCGGCGCGGTGAACTTGTACGAATCGAGCGCCTTGGTCTGGAAGTCCGACGCGCTCGACGACGTCACCTTGACGGCGGGCAGCGTCGGGTCCGCCGAAGTCGCGGCGGGATTGGCCGCGGTGGTCGAATTCGTGGTGCCGGTCGCGGCGCCGGCTTGCGGCTGGGCTTGCGCGTGCGCGGCGCTCGAGGCAAACAATCCGGAGAAACAGGCAGCGGCGGCCCAGGCGGTCGCGCGCATCTTGCGAGGAGGAGAGGCGGTCATCGTGTGCGGTTGGTGAAAGCATCCGTTGCCGGACGCGGGTGGCGCGCCGTCTAGGGCGGCGCGGTCTTTTGTGTGCAAATGAGTTCGATTCGCATTTGCGTTTGGCGGATTTTAAGAATTGGTAACATCCAAGTAAATGTCCACTGCATTGTTCGTAATGAAACTGTTGGTTTTTGTACAAATTCTGTAGGGAGCCGCTTGACTTAAGGTTGTCTTAAGGTTTGGTAAGGCATGCGTGAGCTATGCGCTGGCCTTATCGATTGCGCGCGAACGTTCGTGCCTGGCGCTGGCACCCGGTGTTCGCCGGAGGAAGGGGGTGATGAGAGTGCGCTTGGGTAGAGCGCGGCGCGGCGTGGAAACGATTCGGCCGCCGTTTTTGGGCGCCGTTCTGCCGACGAGATTAAGCGCGCGAGAATTGGCGCTTCAGAGAATGGCAACGACGTAATCGAAGCAATCGACGTAATCGACTTAAGCGGCGCAAGCGAAAATCGCCTGGCGGTAAAACGTTTGCGCGCGAAACCGGCGAAGCGTTTTTTGCGGCAAAAAACCGTTGCATAGACATGAAAATATTACCGCGACGCTGCCTGTTTAGAAGGCGCCCATCGTGCGCGGAATTGGCCATTTAAGCCGCGCAAACGTTTGACGTAAAAATTGCCGTCGTTTTTTGATAAATCCCGTCGCGCTGTCGTAGGAAGCGTAAATATTTGTGTGTAAGATCGCGTAAGTCGCGGCCGTGCGTCGATTTAACGGGCCGCACGGGGACACACGCCAGCAGGCACTCGTTCGCGCACGAGAGTGCTTTTTTCGGCGGCCGGTTTGAAATCGGGCCGTTTGCCGGAAAGGACCAGGGCGTAATCCAATCGGTAAGTTTGTCCAGCAGCAGTGCGGGTTTAGACGTCACTCGCGTTTTCATCTTCTCGTAATTCGAAAGCGCGTGGAATCTATGATTTTCAATAATGAAAGTTTCGAGCTTTCTAGAACAATAGATTAGAACGATAAAATGAGTGATTTTGTTCGGCGGGCGTTTCGGGTCGCTCCGCTTGTGGTTGCAGGTGCGCTTTTGAGTGGATGCGTGACCAGTCCGCCGAGTCCGCTGCGTTCAGACGAAATTTCCAAAACCAGTGCGCAGGATATCAAGCGTCTTTACGCGGAAGTCGAGCCGCTCGACCATCCGCTCACGCTCGACGAAGCCATTGCGCGCGCGCTCAAGTACAACCTCGACGCGCGCGTGCGGGTCATGGAACAGGCCATGGCGCTCGACCAATGGGACGTGGGCCGTTACGACCTGCTGCCCAAGGTGGTTGCCGACGCCGGTTACACGAGCCGCAACAATTACCTCATCACGCGCAGCACGAATTCGATAACGGGCGAGCCGGATCTGGCCGCGCCGTATATTTCGAGCGACCGCATTTCGATGCAGGAAGACCTCGGCTTCACGTGGAGCCTGCTCGACTTCGGCCAGAGTTATTACTCGGGCAAGATCAATTCCGACCGCGTGCTGATCGCCGAGGAACACCGTCGCAAGGCGGAATACCAGCTGATCGCCGACGTGCGCACGGCATTCTGGCGCGCGGCTAGCGCGCAGCGCCTGCAAGCCACGGTGCAGACGGCGATCAAGGAAGCGGAGTCCGCGCTTTCGCTGTCGCGCAAGTCGCAGAGCGAGCGTCTGGCCAACCCGCTGGAAGCGCTGCGCTATCAGCGTCAGTTGCTCGAAAACCTGCGTCTGCTCGAACAGGTGAACCAGGAGCTGTCGTCGGCGCGGATCGACCTCGCGTCGCTCACGCGTCTGCCGCTCTCGGGCGACTTCCTGATCGCCGAGCCTTCGTCGGAAATCAGCCTCTGGTGGCAGACCGCCTCGGTCGATCAACTGGAAAGCCAGGCGATCGCCAAGAACGCCGATCTGCGCGAGTCGTTCTACGACGTGCGCATCGCCCAGGCCGAAGCGCATCGCGGCCTGCTCAAGCTGTTCCCGGGCCTCTCGTTCAGCTACGCGGTCCACCACAGCAACGACAGCTACCTCATCAACAACGTGTGGAACGGCGCGGGCATTTCGCTTTCCGTCGACATGCTGCAGGGCTTGATGCGCATTCCCGCGCAAAAGCGCATGGGCGAAGCGGGCGTGGCCACGGCCGACGCGCAGCGTCTCGCCACCACCATGAGCGTGCTCGCGCAGGTTCACCTCGCGCGCCTCGCGCTCTCGGACGCGTATCGCCAGTACCGTCGCGCCGACGAAATCTGGAACGTCGACGAAAAGATTGTCACGGAAGTCGATCACCGCTCGGCGGCGCAGGTGGAAACGCCGCTCGATCGCGTCGCGAACGAAACCAGCACGATCCTGAGCGAGCTGCGCCGCTATCAGGCCATGGCGCTCGTGCAGGCCGCCGAAAGCCGTCTGCAGGCGACGCTCGGCGTCAACCCGGACATCAAGGGGGCGTCGAACATGTCGGTGGCCGATCTCACGCACCAGGTCTCGGCGTCGCTCGAACGCTGGGAGCGCGGCGAGGTGTTCGATCCGCTGCCCGCGGACGCCACGGTGTCGAGCACGACGGCCTCGCAAGGCATCGTGCTGTCGCAAAGCCGTTTGCTCGACAAGGCGGCGCCCGCCGCCGCGCATTGATGTCGCGCAGCGACGTCGCGCGTTGAAGTCGTATTGAAGAAAGAGGCAGTGAGTGTGATGAAGACTTTGGCACAACGGACCGGCGCCGCCGTGTTGATCGGCGTGTTCTCGCTGGCGGGCGCACAAGCCGCACAAGCGGCACAAGCCGCCGCGACGGCGACGGCGCCTTCGCCCGCCGCGCCGCGCCCGCCGGTTTCCGCCGACGATCCCGCTGGCGCGGGCGGCGCACGTCGCGAGATTCGCGCGCAACTGAAGCCCCTGCATTACACGACGCTCGCCGCCGAGATCGGGGCACGCATTCGCGCGCTGCCCGTGAGCGAAGGCGGGCGCTTTCGCCAGGGCCAGCCGCTCGTGAACTTCGACTGCTCGCTGCAGCAGGCGCAGGTCAACAAGGCGCGCGCGGCCGTGGATGCGGCCAACACGACATGGCAGGCCAACCAGCGTCTGAACGAGCTGAAGTCGGTCTCGACGGTCGAATTGAACGTCTCGCACGCCGATCTCGCGAAGGCGCAGGCCGACCTGGCGGCGGAAGCGGCGGTCGTGCGCAAGTGCACGATCGTTGCGCCGTTCCCGGGGCGCGTGGCCACGCAGAAGGTGCGCGAAGACCAGTTCGTGCAGCCGGGCCAGGCGCTGCTCGACATCATCGACGACTCCTCGCTCGACCTCGAATTCCTGGTGCCGTCGCGCTGGCTGATCTGGATGAAGCCGGACCAGCACTTCCAGGTGCAGATCGACGAAACCGGCAAGACCTACCCGGCGCGCATCAAGCAGATCGGCGCGAGCGTCGATCCGGTGAGCCAGTCGATCAAGGTGACGGCGGTCATCGACGGTCATTTTCCCGAGCTGATGGCGGGCATGAGCGGGCTCGTGCTGCTCTCGCCGGCCGCCGCGGGGCACTGAGTCGTCGGACCCGGTTTCGGGCGCGCGCTGTCTTGCATGACTCGCGTTGGGCGCCCGGACGGTTTTTCTATTTACGCGTTCTGTTTGTTTGAGGATAGGGCATGCCCATTTCCCGCGCTCCCAAGTCGAAACCCGCCACGAAACTCGCCGGAGATGTCACCGCGCCAGCCGCGCTGAAGCCCGCCGCGAAGCCCCTGGCGGGCGTCAAAGGCAGCGGGCCGGCACCGCTCGTTCTCGAACAACGCTTCATGTACGACGGCGCGGCCGTGGCCAGCGCCGTGCAGGCGCACGTGCACGACGTGTGGCGTCACGCCGAACACACCACGCCCGCCGAAACCGTCGCGAGCCGCACGACCGAGCCGGCCGCCGCGGCGGCGACCGGCGCGACGACCGCAAGCGCGGCAAGTACCACGGCCAATGCGGAAGCGCCCGTGCGCGAGACGTCGGCGGCGGCGTCGCGCGACGTGTCGTCGAGTGCGTCCGCAAGCGCCTCGTCGAGCGGCAACGCCATTGCTTTCGTCGATACCAACGTGAGCAACTGGCAGCAGCTGGTGGCGGGCATCAGCCCGAACATCAAGGTCGTGCTGCTCAACGACAACGAAAGCGGCATCACGCAGATCGTGGATGCGCTGCAAGGCCAGCACGATCTCTCGGCGATCTATATCGTCGGCCACGGCGCGCAAGGCGCGGCGGAGATCGGCGGCACGGTGCTCACCACGGCGAATCTCGCGAGCTACGAGAGCGAACTCGCGCAGATCGGCAAGAGCGTCGCGGCGGGCGGCAGCGTGCTGCTGTACGGTTGCGACGTGGCGCAGGGCCAGGCGGGCGAGACCTTCGTCACGGACCTGAGCGAACTCACGCACACGACCGTGGCGGCGTCGAGCAACGAAACCGGCAGCGCGCAGGCGGGCGGCGACTGGACGCTCGAATATTCGACCGGCACGGTCACGGCCGGCCCGCTTCTGACCGAGCGCGGCGAAGCCGACTACCTGGGCGTGCTGCAAGCGCCCACGGTACAGTCGATCATCCTGCAAACGCCGAGCTATTCGGAAACCAACGCCGACAGCGTGACCTTCCTCGTGACCTTCAGCGAGTCGGTCAAGAACGTCACGGGCGACGCGTTCACGTTCACGTCCGATTCGGTCTCCGGCGGCACCGTGCAACTCGTGACCGCGGTCGCGGGCAGCAACGGCACGCAGTACGAAGTCACCATCGGCAATCTGGCCAAGCTCTCGGGTTCGCTCACGCTCGACGTGTCGCAAACCGGCTACCGCACCGTCACCAGCGCGGACGGCACCAACACCGCGCTCATCAGCAACGGCTTGCTCGTGGAAGGCAGCGCGAACGACCAGAGCTTCGAGCTGGTTCACACGATCAGCACGCCCACCGTGACCGGCCTGCTCACCAGCACCGGCGCGCAGGGCGACAGCGGCGTTTCGGCGAGCGACTTCCTCACCAACAACTCGCATCTGCAATTCACCGGCAGCGCCGACGCAGGCGACACGATCCAGGTCACGCTGGACGGCCGCGTGATCGGCCAGACCACGGTGCAGTCGAACGGCACGTGGACCTTCGATTACAGCGGCACGAGCATCGCCGACGGCAGCCACACGCTCGCCGTCACCGCCTCGGACAAGGCCGGCAACATGGCGGATTCGGCCGCGCAGACCTTGATCGTCGATACGGCCTCGCCCGCGGTGCAGAGCGCGAGCGCCAACGGCTCGCTCGTCACGCTGAGCGTGGCGGAGGCGAATACCCTGGGCTTCGCGCTGGACACGGGCAGCGTGCCTGCCGCGAGTTCGTTCACGGTGATGGACAACGGCGTGGCGAAGGAGGTCTCCGGCGTACAGGTGAGCGCTTCGGGCACGGTCCTGATCCAGTTGAAGACCACGGTCAGCGCGGGCGACACGGTGACGGTCGGCTACACGTCGCCGGGCGCCAGCTCGACGATCAAGGACGCGGCCGGCAACGCCATGACCTCGTTCAACGCGATTACCGTGACGAACACGACCACGAACGGCAGCGGCCCGAGTATCTCGGGCGTGGGCGGTTCGACCTGGTACAACCTCAGCGGCGCGCCTTCGCTGGTGTTCGTGACCTCGCAGGACGCCCAGTCGGCGGGCACGGCCACGCTGCAAACCGGCACCACGGCCGCCGAGTCGCTGAAGATCGTCGATGGCGATCCCAACGCGTGGCTGCTTTCGGCCACCATCACGATCAGCAGCGGCAAGCAAACCGGCGACGTGCTGAGCGTGCTGGGCTCGCTGCCGAGCGGCATCACCGCGAACTATGCCAACGGCGTGCTGACCCTGACCGGGCCCGCGACCATCGCGACCTATCAGCAGGTCATCAACGAGGTGGCGTTCTCCACGACGAGCACGGCGCAAAACACGGCACGCGTCATCGGCCTCACGGTCCAGGACTCGCGCAGCCTCACGGGTAGCACGGGCGGGGCGAGCGCGTCGGGCACGGTCACGTCGGGTATGGTCGGGCTGCCGGCGGCCACGGCGCTCGGCTCGAACAGCGTCACCATGAACGTGGTGGGCGCCTCGTTCGGCGCGGGCAACTCGACCACGGCGTATCTCGTCGCGGGCGGCTCGCTGTACGGCGTGAATCTCGTGATGGACACGCTCACGCCGATCAAATCGAGCATCACGTCCGACACGCTCAACGGCATGGGCTTCAACGCCCTGACCGGCTTGCTGTACGCGTCCGACAACACCAAGCACCAGGTCGTATCGATCGACGCGAACGGCACGGTGACGTTGATCGGCCCCGCCTATGGCAACGACGCCAATGCGCCTTCCTCGAACTTCACGTCGAACGCAGCCGACGTCGGCCCTGACGGCGTGCTGTATCTGTTCGACACGAGCGGCGACAAGACCATTTATCGGCTCGACGTGAATCCCACGTCGCAGTTTTACCTCCAGTGGTTGCCGAAGATCACGCTCTCGCAGTCGATCACAACGGTCGACATCGCGTTCAATCCGGTCAACAACACGATCTACGCAGTGTCGAGCACCGGCGTGCTGTGGTCGATCTCGCCCTCGGCCACCAGCGCGACGTGGACGGCGACTTCGCTCGGCGCGGTCAGCAACGTCACGCTGGGCCAGAACAATAGCGCGTCGTTCCCGATGCAGTATTTCGACGAGAACGGCTATTTCTACTTCACCTCGGGCGGCGGCACCAACGGCCAGGCGACGCTCTACCGCGTCGATCTCTCGAAGGGGCCGACCACGGCCACGGACGCGCAGAACGATCACTCGCTGACCGCCACGCGGCTCACGGCGCAAATGCTCACCTCGAGTGGCGCGATCAGCACCTCGAATTTGCCCAACTCCGGCGACGCCGCGCGCATTTCCACCGTCGACCTCGACTTCGGCGACGCGCCCGACAGCTACGGCACCACGCTCGCGAACAATGGTGCGCGCGACAACCAGCTCGGCAACCAGACGTATTTCGGCAGCACGGCGCCCACCGGCAATCAGGGCGACGGCAACGCGACCGCGCTTTCCTCCGGCACGAGCAGCTCGACCGGGCTCACGACCTACGAGTACTCCGGCACGACTGTCTCCGGCTCGAACCTGAGCGAAGGCGTGGTGACGGTCGTCGGCAACTCGGCGGTGACGTCGTGGACGCCGCTCGAAGACGGCATGACGACCTACAGCGTGACCGTCAACGTGAGCAATACGGGCTCGACGCCCGCCGTGGTGGTCGGCTGGATCGACTTCTCCGGCACCGGCAAATTCACGCTGGCCGACGCGGCTTCGGCTACCGTCGCCGCGGGCACGGTCAACGGCACCGTCACGCTCACGTGGACGATCCCCGGCGGCGAGACGCTGGCGGCGGGCACGACCATCTACGCGCGCTTCCGCGTGGCGACCAACGCGGCTTCGGCGGCCTACGGCGTGAACTGGGCGCAGGCCGCCACCGACGGCAAGGGCACCGGCGCGAACACGCTGGACTCGCGCTCGGTGGGCGCGCTCATGGACGGCGACGTGCAGGATTACGCGATCCAGGTGCTGGCGGCCAACACGGCGCCGCCCACGGTCACGTTCGCCCCGATCACGTCGCCGCGCAGCTCCGACGTGGGCACGGAAACCATCACCTTCACGCAAACCGTGGGCAGCCAGTCGCTGCCGGAGAACGTCACGGGCGTGACGATCGGCGACTTCACGCTGACAAAAACCGTCGACGGCGTGACGCAGACCATCAGCCTCGCGGGCGCGACGCTCACGGGCAGCGGCTCGACCTATACGATCAGCGGGCTCGATGCGCTCACGAAGTCGGAGGGCACCTACACGCTCAGCCTGAACAGCAACGCCACGAGCATCGTCGATGCGCAGGGCACGGCGGTGGTGGTGAGCAATCCGGCGCAATCGGTCACGTTCGAAGTGGTGACCACGGCGCCGACGATCGATCTCGCGCCCGCCAACGCCAGCGCGCCCGACTACACGGCCGTGAGCGCGAGCGGCGCGGCCGTGAGCCTGACCGACGTGGCGGCCGGCGACGCGGGCGTGGTCACCGATTCTTCCGTGGACGGCGCGGGCCAGCTCACGCAGCTCGCGCTGACGGTGAGCGGCGCGCGCGACGGCAGCAGCGAAACGCTTAACTTCGGCGGCACGGCCATCGCCGTCAATGCCTCGGGCAGCCAGACCAGCCTCACGGTGGGCGGCGTGACGGTCAACGTGACGTATGCCTCGGGCGCGTTCACGATCACCTCGGCGTCGGGCGGCACGTTCACCACGGCGCAGGCGCAGAGCATCCTCAACGCCATCACGTATTCCGACGGCGCGAACTATCACGGTACGTCGGACGTGACCGCGGGCGCGCGCACGATTGCCGTGACCGCGACCAACGTGGCGGGCATCACCTCGACGGCGGTCGAAACCACCATCGACGTGACCGCGACGACGGCCGCCCCGGCGCCCGTCATCACCAGCGTCTCCGACAGCAGCCTGACCAACGGCACCTATCTCGCGGGCACCACCACGCCGACCATTTCCGGCACGGCCGAGCCCGGCAGCACGGTGAACATCTACGTGACCGAAAACGGCACGACGGTCTCGATCGGCACGGTTACGGCGGACGCCAACGGCGCGTGGTCGATCGCCGACAGCGGCGCGCCGCTGGCCTCCGACGGTTCGAGCGCGACGGTCACGGCCATCGCGACGAACGCCTCCGGTCTCGCGAGCGCGTCGTCGCCGGTCGTGTCGGTCGCGTACGACGCGAATCTGCCCGCGATCACGTCGATGACCAACACGGACTCGCACGGCAGCGACTACAACACCGCCAACACGACCTTCGTCACCAACGACAGTGGCAACACGCTGGAGTTTTCCGGCACGGCCACGGCCAACCAGACTGTCACGCTGGCGCTCACGAACAGCAGCGGCGGCACCGTGACGACCGGCACGGCGACGGCCGATGCGACCGGCCACTGGACGTCCTCGGTGCTCGTTCCCGGTTCGCTCGCGGACGGCAACTACACGCTGACGGCCAGCACGGGACAAGGCGCGCAGCAGGTGCAGGTCTCGCAGGCGGTCAAGGTCGATTCGACGCCGCCCGCGCTGACGGCGTACACGCCGTCGCAGTCGTCGAGCGGCACGAACGTCTCGTACGGCGCGGCGAATACGGCGAGCGGCGTGGCGGTCTCGTCCACGCTCGTGCTGACGTTCACCGAGCCGGTGTCCGGCGTCGCGGGCGGCACCATCACGCTGAGCGACGGCACGCATACGCAGACCTACACGATCGGCGGCGCGGGCGTGACGGTGAGCGGCAGCACGATCTCGATCGTGCCGTCGAGCTATCTCGACGCGGGCGCGAGCTACACGGTGACGGTCGCGGCCGGCGCGGTGAAGGACGCGGCGGGCAACGCCAACGCGGCGAGCCACGTCGCATTCGCGACGGCGTCGAGCACGCCGCCGCTCGTCACCGACGTGGTGGCGAACGCCACGCACCTCGACGTCGCGCAGAACGGCGTGATCAACGCGGCAGCCGCCGCGCAAGGCACGACCGTCGACGTGAGCCTCGCGGGCACGGGCGCCACGGCGGGGCAAACGCTCTACGTGAACTGGGGCAGCCAGCAGGTCGCCTACACGCTCACGGCCACGGACATCGCGAACGGCACGGCGGCGGTCACGATTCCGAAGACGAGCCTGACCGCGCAGGGCGACGGCACGGTGAACGTCACGGCGCACATCGGCACGTCCACGCAGCAGTCGAACACCTACGCGGTCGTGGTCGATCAGACGCCGCCCGGCGCGCCCACGGTGAATTCGCTCGAAACCAACACCATCACGCCCACGGTCACGGGCAAGGCCACCGTACCGGCCGGCGACGTGCTCACGGTCACGCTCAACGGCACGACCTACAGCACCGCGACCGCCAACAGCCCGCTCACCTACAACGCGAGCACGGGCACGTGGTCGCTGGCGGTGCCTTCGTCGGCGGGACTGGCCGAAGGCGACTATCCGGTCACGGCAACGGTCACCGACGCGGCGGGCAACGCCACGTCGCGCAGCGGCGATCTCGACATCGTGCTGACGCCGCCCAAGGCGCCCACGGCGAACTCGCTCGACACCAACGTCCATACGCCCACGCTCACCGGCACGGTCACCATCGACCAGGGCGACTATCTGACCGTGACGGTCGGCGGCGTCACCTATACGGAAGGCCAGGGCGCGCTCACGCGCGTGGGCGGCAACTGGACGCTGACGATCCCGGCGGGCAACGCGCTGCCGGACGGCACCTATCCCGTCACGGCCACGACGCACGACGGCGCGGGCAACGTCACCAACGGCACGGGCACGCTCATCATCGACACGACGCCGACTTCGGCGCCCACCGTGTCGATCACGACCGACGCGAACCACGACGGCTGGCTGAACGCGGCGGAAGTGGGCAGCGCGACCACGGCGGCGGTGAAGGTCGGCTTGCCGACCAATGCCGTGGCGGGCGACGTGCTCACGCTCACGTCGAACACCGGCGCGACGCAAACGCACACGCTGACCTCGACGGACATCGCGAACGGTTACTGGAACACGACCGAAACGCTGCCCGCGAACGGCAACGCGCTGCAGCTGAGCGCGACGGTCACGGACGCGGCGGGCAATGTCTCGCAGGCGGCGAACGCCGCGGCGACCGTCGATACGACGGCGCCGCTCGCGCCCGTGCTCACGATCACGACCGACGCGAACCAGGACGGCTATCTGAACGCGGCCGAAGTGGGCAACGCGAGCACGGCAACCGTGCTGATCGATCTGCCTGCGGGCACGGTGGCGGGCGACGTCGTCACGCTCGTGTCGAACGGCACCTCGACGCAATACACGGTCAGCGCGCAGGATCTGACGAACGGGTATGTGAACGCGACGGTCGCGTTGCCCGCCTCGGGCAGCACGCTCGGCGAAAGCGCGACGATCACCGACGCGGCGGGCAACGTCTCGCTGGCGGCAACGGCTTCGGCCATTGTCGATACGGTGGCGCCGCTGACGCCGACGATCGCGATCACGACCGACGCGAATCAGGACGGTTATCTGAACGCGGCGGAAGTGGGCAACGCGAGCACGGCGGCCGTGAAGATCGGTTTGCCGGCCAACGCGGCCGTGGGCGACGTGCTCACGCTCACCTCGAACACGGGCACCCCGACGACGCACACGCTGACCTCGGCGGATATCGCCAACGGCTACTGGAGCACGACGGAACCGCTGCCCGCGAACGGCAGCGCGTTGCAGGTGAGCGTGACGATCGCGGACACGGCGGGCAACGCATCGCAGGCGGCGGACGCCACGGCCACCGTCGATACGACCGTGCCCACGGCGCCCGGCGTCACGATCAGCACCGACGCGAACGGCGACGGCTATCTGAACGCGGCCGAGGTGGGCAACGCGACCACGGCGGCGGTAACGGTCGACTTGCCCGCGGGCGCGGCGGCGGGCGACGTGCTCACGCTCACGTCGAACACGGGCACCGTGCAGACGGTCACGTTGAGCGCGACGGATATCGCCAACGGCTACTGGAGCACGACGGAACCGTTGCCCGCTAACGGCAGCGCGTTGCAGGTGAGCGCGACCCTCACGGACGCGGCGGGCAATGTCTCGCAACCGGCCAGCGCGGCGGCGACGCTCGACACGACCGCACCCGCCGCGCCGACGGTCACGATCACGACCGACGGCAACAGCGACGGCTACCTGAACGCGGCCGAAGTGGGCAACGCGACCACGGCGACCGTGCACATCGGCTTGCCGGCCGGCACGAACGTGGGCGATACGGTCACGCTCGACTCGAACGGTACCGCGACGCAATACACGGTCACGGCGCAAGACCTGACGAACGGCTATGTGAGCGCGACGGTGGCGCTGCCCGCCAACGGCAGCACGCTCGACGAAACCGCGACCGTGACGGACGCGGCGGGCAACGCATCGCAGGCGGCCAATGCCGCGGCGCTGGTCGATACGACCGTGCCGCTCGCGCCCGGCATCACGATCACGACCGACGCGAATCAGGACGGTTATCTGAACGCGGCCGAGGTGGGCGGCGCGAGCACGGCGGCGGTGCAGATCGATCTGCCGGCGGGCGCGGCGGCGGGCGATACGATCACGCTCGTGTCGAACGGCACCGCCACGCAATACACGGTCACGGCGCAGGATTTGACGAACGGCTATCTGAGCGCGACGGTGGCGTTGCCCGCTTCGGGCGGCACGCTCACTGAATCCGCGACGCTCACCGACGCGGCGGGCAATGTCTCGCAGGCGGCAAGCGCCGCGGCGATCGTCGATACGACTGCGCCTTTGGCACCGACCATCGCGATCACGACCGACACGAACCAGGACGGTTATCTGAACGCGGCCGAAGTGGGCAATGCGACCACGGCCACGGTACAAGTTGGCTTGCCCGCGAACGCGGTGGCGGGCGACGTGCTCACGCTCACGTCGAACACGGGCAACGTGCAAACGGTCGCGCTCACGGCAACGGATATCGCGAATGGCTACTGGACCACGACGGAAGCGTTGCCCGCCGAAGGCAGCACGCTCCAGGTGAGCGCGACGGTGACCGACGCGGCGGGCAACGTCTCGCAGGCGGCGGACGCCGCGGCAACGGTCGATACGACCGCGACCGCCGCACCGGCCGTGACGATCGTCACCGACACGAATCAGGACGGGTATCTCAACGCGGCGGAAACCGGCGGTTCGCCCACGGCCACGGTGCAGATCGATCTGCCGGCCGGGACGAATGTCGGCGACACGGTCACGCTCACGTCGAACGGCACCGCGACGCAATACACGGTCAGCGCGCAGGATCTGACGAACGGCTATGTGAGCGCGACGGTCGCGTTGCCCGCCACGGGCAACACGCTCACCGAGACGGCCACGATCACCGACGCGGCGGGCAACGTCTCGCAGGCAGCGAGCGCCGCGGCGATCGTCGATACGACCGCGCCTTTGGCACCGACCATCGCGATCACGACGGACACGAACAACGACGGCTATCTGAACGCGGCGGAAGTGGGCAATGCGACCACGGCCACGGTACAAGTTGGCTTGCCCGCGAACGCCGTGGCGGGCGACGTGCTCACGCTCACGTCGAACACGGGCGCGACGCAAACGGTCACGCTGAGCGCGACGGATATCGCGAATGGCTACTGGACCACGACGGAGGCGCTGCCCGCCGAAGGCAGCGCGCTGCAAGTCAGCGCGACGGTGACCGACGCGGCGGGCAACGTCTCGCAAGCGGCGGATGCTGCGGCAACCGTCGACACGACCGCGCCGCTGGTGCCTGCGCTGACGATCACCACCGACGCGAACCAGGACGGTTATCTGAACGCGGCGGAAGTGGGCAACGGGACCACGGCCACGGTGCAGATCGATCTGCCCGCAGGCACGGTCGCGGGCGACACGATCACGCTCACGTCGAACGGCACCGCCACGCAATACACGGTCAGCGCGCAAGACCTGACGAACGGCTATCTGAGCGCGACGGTCGCGTTGCCCGCCACGGGCAACACGCTCACTGAATCGGCGACGATCACCGACGCGGCGGGCAACGTCTCGCAGGCGGCAAGCGCCGCGGCGATTGTCGATACGACCGCGCCGCTGGCACCGACCATCGCGATCACAACCGACACGAACAACGACGGCTATCTGAACGCGGCCGAAGTGGGCAATGCGACCACGGCCACGGTGCAAGTTGGCTTGCCCGCGAACGCGGTGGCGGGTGACGTGCTCACGCTCACGTCGAACACGGGCAACGTGCAAACGGTCGCGCTCACGGCAACGGATATCGCGAACGGCTACTGGACGTCGACGGAGCCGCTGCCTGCGGACGGCAGCACGCTCCAGGTGAGCGCGACGGTGACCGACGCGGCGGGCAATGTCTCGCAAGCGGCGGATGCGGCGGCAACCGTCGACATGACCGCGCCTCTGGCGCCGACCATCGCCATCACGACCGACACGAACCAGGACGGCTGGCTGAACGCGGCCGAAGTGGGCAACGCGACCACGGCGGCCGTGAAGGTCGGTTTGCCGGCCGACGCCGTGGCGGGCGACGTGCTCACGCTCACGTCGAACACGGGCAATGTGCAAACGGTCGCGCTCACGGCAACGGATATCGCCAATGGCTACTGGACGTCGACGGAACCGCTGCCTGCGGACGGCAGCGCGTTGCAGGTGAGCGCGACGGTCACGGACGCGGCGGGCAACGTCTCGCAAGCGGCGGATGCCGCAGCGACCGTCGATACGACGGCGCCGCTCGTGCCCACGCTCACGATCACCACCGACGCGAACAACGACGGCTATCTGAATGCGGCGGAAGTGGGCAACGGGACCACGGCCACGGTGCAGATCGATCTGCCCGCCGGGACGGTGGAAGGCGACACGATCACGCTCACCTCGAACGGCGTCGCGACGCAGTACACGGTGGGCGCGCAAGACCTCACGAACGGTTACGTGAACGCCACGGTCGCGCTGCCCGCCTCCGGCGCGACGCTCACCGAAACGGCCACGATCACCGACGCGGCGGGCAACGTCTCGCAGGCGGCGAACGCCGCGGCGATCGTCGATACGACCGCGCCTGCGGCGCCGACCATCGCCATCACGACCGACACGAACCAGGACGGCTGGCTGAACGCGGCCGAAGTGGGCAACGCGACCACGGCGGCCGTGAAGGTCGGTTTGCCGGCCGACGCGGTGGCGGGCGACGTGCTCACGCTCACGTCGAACACAGGCGCGACGCAGACGGTCGCGCTCACCGCGACGGATATCGCGAACGGCTACTGGACGTCGACGGAACCGCTGCCCGCCGACGGCAGCGCGTTGCAGGTGAGCGCGACGGTGACCGACGCGGCGGGCAACGTCTCGCAAGCGGCGGACGCCGCGGCAACCGTCGATACGACGGCGCCGCTCGTGCCCACGCTCACGATCACCACCGACGCGAACAACGACGGCTATCTGAACGCGGCCGAAGTGGGCGACGCGAGCACGGCCACGGTGCAGATCGATCTGCCCGCCGGGACGGTGGAAGGCGACACGATCACGCTCACCTCGAACGGCGTCGCGACGCAATACACGGTGGGCGCGCAAGACCTCACGAACGGCTATGTGAACGCGACGGTCGCGCTGCCCGCCTCGGGCGCGACGCTCACCGAAACGGCCACGATCACCGACGCGGCGGGCAACGTCTCGCAGGCTGCCAACGCCGCGGCGATCGTCGATACGACGGTGCCCGGGGCGCCGTCCGTCACGATCACGACCGACGCCAATCGCGACGGTTACCTGAACGCGGCCGAGGTCGGCGACTCGACCACGGCCACGGTGCAGATCGGTCTGCCGGCGGGCACGGTGGCGGGCGACACGATCACGCTGGAGTCGAACGGCGTATCGACGCAATACACGGTGGGCGCGCAGGATCTCGCGAACGGCTACGTGAGCGCGACCGTTGCGTTGCCGTCGAGCGGCGAAACGCTCAGCGAAACCGCCACCGTCACGGACGCCGCGGGCAACGTCTCGCAGGCGGGCGCGGCGTCGGCGGCCGTGGATACGGTCGTGCCGGGCGCGCCCACGGTCACGGTCACGACCGACGCGAACCACGACGGCTATCTGAACGCCACGGAAGTGGGCAGTTCGAGCACGGCCACGGTGCAGATCGGCCTGCCGGCGGGCACGGTGGCGGGCGACACGATCACGCTCACCTCGAACGGCGTATCGACGCAATACACGGTGGGCGCGCAGGATCTCGCGAACGGTTACCTGAACGCCAGCGTGACCCTGCCCGCGAGCGGCGCCACGCTCACAGAAACCGCGAGCATCACCGACGCGGCGGGCAACAAGTCGGCCGATTCCGGCGCCGCGACGGTAATCGTGGATACGGCGGCCCCCGCCGCGCCCACGGTCACCCCGCTCCTGACGACCGACACGCAGCCCACGCTCAGCGGCACGTTCGACGCCGCCGACGCGGCGGGCGGTTTCAGCGTCACCGTGAACGGCCACACCTACACGCTCGGCAGCAACGATCCCGCGTTGACCGTCAACGGCAACGCGTGGAGCCTGAATCTCGCCACGGCGGGTCTCACGCTGCCGTCGGGCTCCTCGTGGACGGTGACGGTGGCCGTGACGGACGAGGCGGGCAACACGAGCGAGGGCAGCGGCACGGTGCAGATCGGCGCGGTGCCCACCTTGACCCAGCAGCGCGTGGCCGACACCACGGCGTCTTCGCCGTGGGTCGCCGGTCGCCCCACGGCCTCGGCGGTGAATCTCACGACCGCGAGCACGAGCAGCGCGGTCGACAGCGATCTGCCCACCCTGGCGGTGGGCTGGAGCCCCGCGAAGATCGAGATTCCGGAGTACGTGGCGGACACGCGTCTCTACGACGTCTACACGCCGAAGGACGAAGGCGCGATCCAGATTCCGGTGATTCCGGCGCTCGACGCGCGCCTGATCGTGTTCCACGGCGTGCCGGATCAGGACTTCGACTCGGGCACCGTGGTGCGCTTCCGCCTGCCCGGCGACGCGTTCGCGAGCACGACGCCGGACGCCGCCGTGCGTATCTGGGCCGAACGCAGCGACGGCGGTCCGCTGCCCGCGTGGCTGCATTTCAACCCGACCACGGGCGAGTTCACGGGCAAGGCGCCGCTCGACGCGCCGCCCGAGGTCGTGGTGCATGTGATCGCGCGCGACAACCACGGCCACAAGGCCGAGACGACGTTCCGCATCAAGATTCACGGCGACGAACGCGCGGTGAAGGGGCGCCAGAGCCTGAGCGAAAAGCTGCGCCAGTCGCACGCCGCGCCGGCGCGCCAGGCGGTGCCGGTCAATCCGCGAGTGAGTGGTCATGCTTGACGAAGGCAGGGTGGGCCAGCAGCTGATGACGCTGCTGGGCCTGATGAAGCGGGCGCGCGACGCGGGCACGACGGCGGAAATGTCGTTCATGCTCGTGAACGACACGCGTGCGCTGGCGGTGTATCGGCAGGCCGCGCTGTGGTTCGCCGAAGGCGGCGTGCAGGCGCTCTCCGGCGTGATCCAGCCGGAAGCCAACGCGCCGTACGTGCACTGGCTCGAACGCGTGTGCGCGCAGTTCAGCAAGACGTATTCGGAGCAACCCACGCTGGTCTCGGCGGCGAGCCTCACGCAGGACGACGCGCGCGAATGGGCCGACTGGCTGCCCGAGTACGGCCTGTGGCTGCCGGTGAGCTTGCCGGGCGAGGCGGCGCCGGGCGGGCGGGCCGCGCACGGCGGACTGCTGCTGGCGGGCGACAGCGTCTGGCCGGCGGAAACGGTCTCGCTGCTGCAGGAATGGGTCGATGCGTGGAGCCAGTCGTGGCAGGCGCGTCAGCGCCAGGCGTCGTGGTCGTGGCGGCGCGTGCGCGACGCGCTGCTGGGCGCCTGGAGAACCCGCGCGGCCGTGCCGTGGTGGAAGCAGCCGCGCCTGCGCTGGCTGGCCGGTATCGCCGTGGTGCTGCTGTTTCCCGTGCGCCTGACCGTGCTCGCGCCGGGTGAACTCGTGCCCGCGCATCCGGCCGTGATCCGCGCGCCGCTCGACGGCGTGATCGAGCAATTCGACGTGAAGCCCAACGCGGTCGTGAAGGCGGGGCAGCCGCTGTTCCGTTTCGACGAAGCCGCCATCACCGCGCGCCGCGACACCGCCGCGCAGCAACTGGCCGCGGCGGAAGCCGAATATCGCGCGGCGGCGCAGGACGCGCTCGCCGACGACAAGTCGCGCAATCAACTGGCCACGCTGCTCGGCAAGGTCGAGGAAAAGCGCGCCGACGCGACCTACTACAACGAGCAATACACGCGCTCGCACGTGGTCGCGCCGAGCGGGGGCATCGCCATGGTCGACGATCCGACCGACTGGATCGGCAAGCCCGTGCAGACCGGCGAGCGCATCATGAGCATCGCCGCACCCGACGACAAGGAAGTGGAAATCTGGCTGCCGCTCGGCGAAGCCATCGACCTGCCGCCGGGCGCCGAGGTGAAGCTGTACCTCGCGGCCAGCCCGCTTTCGGCGGTCACGGCGCGTGTGCGCTACGTGGCCTACGAGTCGCAGGTGCAGCCGGACGGCCTGTACGCCTACCGCGTGCGCGCGACGCTCGACGGCGCCAGCTCGCAGCGGGTGGGCGAGAAGGGTACCGCGAAGCTCTACGGCGGCCACGTGCCGTTCGTCTATTGGGTGCTGCGCCGCCCGCTCGCGGTGATCCGGCAACGGATCGGGCTATGAACGCGCCCCGCCTGCCGCCGCTGCGCGAGGAGCTGGATCTGCTCGCCGGCCCCGTGCTGCGCGACGGCCAGCCCACGCACACGCTGCACGACCCGGTGCGCAACCGCTTCTTCCAGCTCGACTGGCCGACCTTCGAGATCCTGCGCTTCTGGCATCTCGGCGATCCCACGCTGGTCGCCGAGGCGGTGGCCCGCACGACCACGCTGCAGGTCGACGATATCGACGTGACGCGCGTGTTCGATTTCCTCGCGCAAAACCAGTTGCTGATGATCCCGCCGGGCCACGCGAAGACCTATGCGGCCCAGCTCGAGCGGCAACGCGGCTCGTTCTGGAAAATGCTGCTGTCGAGCTATCTGTTCTTTCGCATTCCGTTGATCCGCCCCGACCGCTGGCTCGACGCGTGGGCGCCGCGTCTCGGGTGGCTCTACGGCCGGACGTTCTGGACCGCGACGCTCTGCGCGCTGCTGTTCGGCGTGTTCGAGGTCTATCAGCAGTGGGACGGCTTCACGACCACGCTAGTGGATACCTTCACGTGGTCGGGCATGGCGAGCTACGCGGTCGCGCTCATCGTCGTCAAAACCCTGCACGAGTTCGGCCACGCCGTCACGGCCAAGCGGCTGGGCTGCCGTATTCCGTCGATGGGCGTGGCGTTTCTCGTCATGTGGCCGGTCGCGTACACGGACACCAACGACGTCTGGCGGCTCACCTCGCGCCACGACCGCCTGCGCGTGAACGCGGCGGGGCTCGTGACCGAGGTGACGGTGGGCGTCTGGGCGATCGCCGCGTGGGCGTTGTTGCCCGACGGCACGCCCCGCGCCATCGCGTTCGTGCTCGCGACCACCACCTGGATCACCTCGGTGATGGTGAACTCGAGCCCGTTCATGCGTTTCGACGGCTACTACATCCTGTCCGACTGGCTGGAACTGCCAAACATGCATGCGCGCGCGTTCGCGCTCGCGCGCTGGGATCTGCGCGAGCGGCTGTTCGCGCTCGGCCGCCCGCGCCCCGAAATCTTCAGTGCGCGGCTGCATCGCGGCATGATCCTGTTCGCCTGGGTGACGTGGCTGTATCGGCTGAGCGTGTTCTTCGGCATCGCGGCGCTCGTCTACGCGTTCTTCATCAAGGCTGTGGGCATTCTGCTGTTCTGCGTGGAAATCGTCGTGTTCATCATCCTGCCGCCGCTGCGCGAGGTGATGGCGTGGCGCAAGGACTGGCCGGCGATCCGCGCGAGCCGGCGCGGCAAATACAGCGCGCTCGTCGCGCTCGTGCTGGTGCTGCTGGTGGCGGTGCCCTGGCCCGGCCGCTTCGAGGCGAGCGGCATGCTGCGGCCGCAAAACCTGTTCGTGGTTTATGCGCCCGCGCACGCGCAACTGGCCACGCTGAACGTGGCGCGCGGGCAAACGGTCAAGGCCGGCACCGTGCTCATGACGATGCACGGCCCCGACATCGAGCGCGAGCGCGCGGCGGCGCTCGCCCAGCGCGACAGCCTCAAATGGCTGGCGACGGCGGGCGCGTTCGACCAGAACGCGCTGAAGCGCTGGCAGGTGTCGCAGCAGGAACTCAACGCCGTGGATTCCGCGCTCGACAACATTCAGGCCGATGCCGCTTACTACGCGCCGCGCGCGCCGTTCGACGGGCGGCTCGTCGATCTGCAACCCGATCTCTCGCCGGGCGACTGGCTGACGCGCCGCGAGCCGATCGCCACGCTGGCCGCCGACGACAGCTGGCAAGTGGTCACGTATCTCGACGAGCGCGAGATCGGCATGATTCACGTGGGCGCGCGCGGGCATTTTTATAGCGATGGCTTGAGCCTGCCCGTGATTGCGCTCGAAGTGACGAACATCGAACCCGACGCGAGCCACACGCTCGCCGAAGGCGAACTCGCGAGTTTCGCGGGCGGCAGCGTCACGGTGCGCAACGAAAAGGGCGTACTGTATCCCGACCGGCCGATCTTCCGCGTGACGCTGAAGGTGGCGGATACAGTGAATTTCCCGCGTATCCACGAATGGCGCGGTCACGTGGTGATCGACGGCGCGGCCTCGGTGCCCGCGTGGCGGCTGGTGAAGAACGCGCTGAGCGTGTTCTGGCGCGAGGCGGGGTTTTAAGGGGCGGAGCGCGCGTTCCGCGCCGATCACCGGCGTTTGCAAACCTGCGGCTCGCGCGGCGGTCGTGCGCGCCTCCGCCGGATTTGCCGGTGCGATGATCGTCCCGCGACCGACCCGCGACCGACTGACGCGGCGCAAGATGCCAGCGCTATCGCTCAGGCTATACTCTCGCGCTTTTATTGCCGCGTCTGCACCGAGGAGTTCCCATGAGCGCGTTGCCAGCCTGCCCGAAATGCCAGTCCGAATTCACCTACGAAGACGCGGGCGTCTACATCTGCCCGGAATGCGCGCATGAATGGTCGGCGGAGGCGGGCGACGCGGTGGCCGAACCGGCGGCGAAGGTGTATCGCGATTCGGCCGGCAACGTGCTCCAGGACGGCGACACCGTCAACGTCATCAAGGACCTGAAGCTCAAGGGTTCGGGCGGCACGATCAAGATGGGCACCAAGGTGAAGAACATTCGCCTCGTGGACAGCGATCACGACATCGATTGCAAGATCGACGGCTTCGGCGCCATGAGCCTGAAAACGGAATTCGTGCGCAAGGTGTGAGCGCGCCGCGCTTTACGTGCGCAAGCGCGCGACGTGTGCGCCGCGCGGCGTGAGCCAGGCCAGCGCCGCCGCGACGATGAACAGCGCGGGCACGTCGCCGAGCAGATGGCCGAGATGGCCCATGCCGTCCATGCCGGTGCCGAACGACTGCACGGCCATGATCGCGCCGTGCACGACGCTCGACCACACCGTGAACCAGATCAGGCTCAAGTGCTGGAGCGGATCGCGCGACGCCAGCAGCAGGAACACGCCGAGCGTTGCGTAAATGCCGACGATCATGAGCGGATAGTCGGAGTGGCCGCTGTGCCATGTCCAGCCGGAAGGCCATACGATCATGAGCGGCCCGATCGCGAACACGGCGATCAGCCCCACGACGATCAAGGCGATGCGCAACGCGGCAAGCCGTTGGGTATCGTTCATGTCGCTCTCCTCGAAAGCGCGCATGCCTGCAAACATGCGCGCGTACGTGCTACGTGTGCAAAGACGTATGCAAATGCGCGAGCGAATTGCCGCGCGGGCGCGCGCGGCGGCGTTGCGGTTAGGGTTGCGGCTGAAGTTGCCGCTAGAGTTGTGAGTCGAGCAGCGCGGCCACGCGTTCCAGTAGTTTCTCCCTCAGCGGGCGCCGGCGCCAGTCCTCCAGCGTGATGCGCTTCGCGTGCGCGATGTCTTCGTCGAATATCCGGGTCTGCTGGCGCGCGAAATCGCGGTCGTAGATGTTGAGGTTCGCTTCGTCGTTGAGCTTGAACGAGCGGCTGTCGAAGTTGGTCGAGCCCACCGAGACGAGCAGTTCGTCCACCACGATCAGCTTGCAGTGGAACATTGTTGGTTGATATTCGTGCATCTCCACTCCGGCCGCGAGCAAGTCGCCCCAGCACGCGCGCGACGCCTCGCGCACCGTGTGCGTGTCGATGCGTTTGCCCGGCGTGATGATGCGCACCTTCACGCCGCGTTTGGCCGCTTCCACGATCGCGTTGATCGTGAGTTTGTCGGGCACGAAGTACGCGCTCGACAACTCGATGGTGTGCGTGGCGGCCGTGATGGCCATGAGGTACATGAGCTGCATGTCGTCGCTGCCGCCCGAGGGCGAACTGCTGAACATGTGCGCGTAGCCGTCGCCGGCTTCCTCGATGGCGGGAAAGTACGCCGCGCCGTGCAGCACGTTGCCGGTGGCCTTGACCCAGTTGTCCATGAAGACCGCCTGCATCTGCCCGACCACGGGGCCTTCCACGCGAAAGTGCGTGTCGCGCCAGTGCTTTTCGTTCTGCGCGTGCCCGGTCCATTCGTCGGCGATCCCCACGCCGCCCGTGAAGCCGATGTGCCCGTCGATCACGAGCAGCTTGCGGTGCGTGCGGTCGTTCATGCGGCCGAGTCCGGTCCAGTGCGGCTTGTGATACTGCACGACTTCCGCGCCGGCCTCGCGCAGCATCCGCAAATAGCGCTTGTCCATTTTCGACGTGCCGACCCAGTCGAGCAGCACATGCACCGCAACGCCCGCGCGCGCCTTGTCCGAGAGCGCCTGGGCGACTTCCTCGCCGATCGCGCCGGACCAGTAAATGAAGGTCTCGAAGGTGATGGTGCGTTGCGCCGAGCGTATGCCTTCGAGCATCGACGGAAAGATCGCGTCGCCGTTCACGAGCACCTCGAAGCGATTGCCGCCGACCACGGGCGGCCCGAGCAGCAGTCCCATCGAGCGCGCGAACTGCGGATCGTCGCTCCCGTAGAGCCGTTCGATCTTGTGCTCGATTTTTTTCTCGCCGCTCGTGAGGTTCGCCATCACCAGAACGACGACGAGCGTGACCACGACCGTCAGCACCACCAGGGCAATCGCCGGCATGCGCAGGCTCCGTGTAAGGGACGGGTGTCCGGAGCGGGTAGTGTACGGGCGTTTGCGGCGGCGCATACGTTGGCGGTCGCCGGTGCGGTGCGGGCTGAGCGAGCCGTGCACCGTGGCGCGATCGGCGTGTCGATGAAAACAGCGCTTGCGCGCCGCCAAGGTAAACCTATATGATTCGTATATGGATCATATAAGGAGTGTAGTGTGGGCATCGTGAATATCGACGACGAGTTGCACGACCAGATTCGCAAGGCGAGCGCCGTGTCGTGCCGGTCGATCAACGCGCAAGCCGCTTTCTGGATCAAGATTGGTATGTTGTGCGAAATGAATCCCACGCAGACCTTCAACGAGATCGTGGCAAGCGAGCTTCGCAGCGCGGGCGTGGCGCCGCAGAAGATCAGGGTCTCGGCGTCATGATTAAAAGTCCTGAAGAAATCGAAGTCATGGCCGAGTCGGGCAGGCGCCTCGCGGAGGTGTTCGCGCATCTGGACCAGCTCGATCTCGCCGGCATGTCGACCCTGCAGGTGAACGATCTGGTCGACGACTTCATCGTGAACACGCTCGAATCGCGCCCGGCCAGCAAGGGCCAATACGGCTATGCGTATGCCCTGAACGCCTCGCGCAATCACGTGGTGTGCCATGGCGTGCCGTCCGCCGCCGAGATCCTGCAACGCGGCGACATCGTCAATCTCGACATCACGCTGGAAGCCAACGGTTTTATCGCCGATTCCAGCAAGACCTATCAGGTCGGCGAGGTCTCGCCGCTCGCGCAACGGCTCGTGCAGGTCACGTACGAGGCAATGTGGAAGGGGATTGGCGCGGTGCGTCCGGGCGCCACGCTCGGCGACATTGGGCACGCCATCGAACGGCACGCCAGAAAGCACGGCTATTCGATCGTGCGCGAATATTGCGGGCACGGCATTGGCCGCGAGATGCACGAGTCGCCGCAAATCCTGCATTGGGGACGCCCGCGCACCGGGTTGGTGTTGCGCGCAGGCATGGTGTTCACCATCGAACCGATGCTCAATCAAGGCCGCCGCACGGTGCGAACCGAAGACGACGGCTGGACCGTCGTGACGTGCGACGGGCAACTGTCCGCGCAATTCGAGCACACCGTGGCGGTCACGCGCAACGGCGTGCGCGTGCTCACGTTGCGGCCCGGCGAGCGGCAGCTGAACTAGCGCAGCCTGGCGCGAGCCTGCTCAAACTCGCGCGAACTCGCACGGACTCGCGCAAATCAGCGCAGCGCCGAAAGCGCGATCAAGCCGCCAAAGCCGATCAAGACTGTGCCCGTCAAGCGCTTGCCCCAACGCGCATTGCCTTCGCTGCGCAAGAGCGGCAGCACGCGCGTCGCGATACCCGCATAACCGCCGAGCACGATCAGCTTGATCGCGACAAAGAGCGCGATGAGTTGCAGCATGGTCGCGGAACCCGCCTGGGTGGGATCGACGAATTGCGGTAGCAGCGAGGAGAAAAACAAAATCGCCTTCGGGTTGCTGATGCCGATGAGAAACGATTTGACCCACAGCGCGCGCACGGAGGCCGGTTGCCGTGCCACGTCGTTCCGGCTTGCGGTCGCCTTTACCGCGCCGCGGCGCGCACCGCGCCATTGATTCACGCCGAGCCATAGCAGATACAGCGCGCCCGCGATCTTGAGCGCGGCGAACAGGCGCGGATTCGCCATCAGCATCGCATCCACGCCCAGCAGCGAGAGTACGGCAAGCGCGCCGATGGCGAGCAGATCGCCGGTGAGAATGCCCACCGCGCGCAGCCAGCCCACGGCCACGGCATTGTCGACGACGAAGACCGTCGAGGGCCCCGGCGAGCCGACCTGCAAGGCGGCAATGCCGCAGAAAACGAAATAGTGCGCGAGTGTCATGGCCGTGCCGTCGAAAGGTCGAAGTGAGTTTGCTAAGTGGGTTTGCAAAGCGAGTTTGCTAAGCGAGTACAAAAAAGCGTACGCCCGAGTGGCAGGATAGGGCGTTTGTGGCCTATCCTGAAGAGCCGTAAATCGCAATCACCACTGGACCACTATGGCGCGAGGCAAAACGCCCGTTCCGCTCGATCTGCCGCTGCCTGCCGCCGTGGACGAGAACGGCAACGCCGTCAACAAGCACGACAGGGCGTATCGCGCGTTACGCGACGCGATCCTCGAACGCCTGCTGCCCGAGGGCGCGCGCCTGCCGTCGAGCCGCTTGCTGGCCGAGCGCTGGCAACTCTCGCGCGGCACAGTGGAAAGCGTATTCGATCGCCTGCGCGCCGAAGGCTACGTGACGCGGCTCGGCGGTTCCGGCACGCGCGTGTGCGCGGTGATACCCGACAACTATCTGCATGCGCCGCCGCCACGAGACGCGAAGCGGGCCAGCGCCGCGGCCGCGAAACGCGCGCGCAGTACTCAACGGGCCGCGCAGGCGGCCGCGCCGGAGGGCGCGCGCGTGGGCGTGCCGTTCGTCGCAAAGCTCGCGAATCCGCGTTTGTTTTCGACCGAGGCATGGGTGCGTCACGTGCAGCGCGCGATCGCATCGGCGTCGCTGGAATTGCTGTGTTCGGCGCAGCCGAGCGGCATGGCGCCGCTGCGCGAGCAGATCGCCGCGTATTTGCGCGCGCACCGCGGCGTGGCCTGCCATGCCGACGACGTGATCGTCACGACCGGCATCCGCCACGCGATCGACCTCATCGCGCGCAGCACACTGCGCGAGGGCGACAAGGTGTGCGTGGAGGATCCCGGGTATCGCGCCGTGCATCGCATCTTCGAACTCACGGGCGCCTCGCTCGTGCATGCGAGCGTCGACGCGCAAGGCGTGAAGGTCGACACCGTGCGCGAGCACGCGGGCGTGCGGCTCGCGTACGTGACGCCCGCGCATCAATCGCCGCTCGGTGTGACCATGTCGGCCACGCGACGGCTCGCGCTGCTCGAATGGGCCGCCGAACGCGACGCCTGGATCATCGAGGACGACTACGACAGCGACTTCCGCTATCAAAGCGCGCCGCTGCCCGCGCTGAAGGCGATCGATCGCGGCGAGCGCGTGATTTACTGCGGCAGCTTCAATCAGGCGCTGTTTTCGAATCTGCGGATCGGTTACATGATTGCGCCCGAAGCGATCCGCACGCGCATTCTCGCGCTATGGCAAACCATCGGGCGTTCGGTGGGCGTGACGGAGCAACTGGGGCTCGCGGCCTTCATCGAGCGCGGCGCGCTCGTGCAGCATTTGCGCGTGGCGCGGCTCGAATACCTGAAGCTGCGCGACATCGTCATGAGCGGATTGAGCGTGGCACCCGCCGTGGCGCAAGGCCGCGCGCGCATCACCGGCGCCGAGGCGGGTTTTCACTTCATTCTGTGGCTGCCGCGCCCATGGAGCGAAGCGGCGTTTTGCAAGGCCGCGCAGGCGCAGGGCGTTGCGTTGCAGCCGCTCGCTTCGCTATGCCACGCGGTGCGTTTGCCGCCCGCGGTGGTGATCGGCTATACGGCGTTGACGGCGGCGCAGGCGCGGCTCGCGACGAAGCAACTCGCGGCCTTGCTGACATAGCGGGCCGCATGGGTGGGCGCGTGCCTCAGTCCTTGACCAGCCCGCCATCGACGACGAGATTTTGCCCCGTCACCGCGCGCGCCCACGGCGAGAGGAAGAACAGCACGGCGTCGGCGAATTCGGCGGGCGTGGTGACGCGGCGCAGCGGCGTGAAGCCCGCGATCATGTCGAACACGGCTTCGGGCGTCGCGCTGCTCGCGTCGGTGGTGCGCAGGAGGCCGCCCGAGACCATGTTCACGGTGATACCGTCCGGCCCGAGGTCGTTGGAGGCGGTGCGCGTGAGCGAAAGCAGGGCCGCCTTGGCCGCCGTGTAATCGTGATACGGCACGACCGGGTTCTGGAACAGATTGGTGCCCACGTTCACGATGCGGCCGAAGCCCGCCGCGCGCATGTCGGGCAGCGCGGCCTGGATCGTGTTGAGCGCGCCCTTGAGCGCGCCGTCGATCTGTTGCTGAAAGCGCGACCATTGAATCTCGCCGAGCTTCGGGCGCGCGTCGCCGTCGAAGCTGAATTCGGCGAGCGCGTTGTTCACCACGGCATGCACGGGGCGGCCGCTTTTCGCGCGCGCTTCCTCGAACAGCCGCGCGACGGAGGCTTCGTCGGTGATGTCGGCCTGCACGGCCACCACGCGCGGCCCGAGGCGTTCGACGAGCGCCTGCGCGCGCGCTTCGCTGCGGTGATAGTTGATGACGACGCTCGCGCCCTCGCGCGCGAGCGCTTCGGTGATGGCCGCGCCCAGCCCGCGCGCGCCCCCGGTGACGAGGACATTCTGTTCAGACAGCAGCATCGGCTTCTCCGCAATTCGTTGGATCGATCGATGCATTATGCCGTACGGATTGCCGCAACGAAGCCGATACCCCTGTGCTGACGCGGTGCTTGAGCGGTTTTTAAAATGATTTGCCGATTATTCGTCACGCATGTTTTATCACGCCGATTCGGCCATTTTTTCTCGCGCGTAATAGGCGCGTTATTCGTGTGTGTGAAATATTTTCCGGCGTTGCGCATGAGGACGCGCCTGAATCATTTAAATGTCATCGTCACGCGAGAATTCGTCAGTTTATTGACTATAATCGCGAACAAATTTTATATGACCATCACAGCGTGCCGTCCCCATGAATTACGACTATTTCAGGGATAAAAGTGCCGCCGCTTTCATTTTCGTGAAATAGCGTTTTCACAAATACGAGTTCGATAATCATGCCCAAAAAAACGATAAAGCGTCGGGCGACGGGGAAATCACCGGGAGGTCCGCGCAGCAAAGCCATGTTATTGCCGCCGAGCGTGGCATCGGTCAGGCAGCAATGTTTGCAGTGGCATGTCGCGCTCGCGGCATTCCTGAGCGCGCAGGGCAACGGGGCCTTGCTCGCGCAACTCTGCAAGGCGTTCTATCTGGCCTGGTATTTGTGCGAGGCGGGTTATGGCTCAGCGGAGCGCGAATGGTTCGTGGCGGTCGAGGCGATTATCGTCGCGGCGGCGCGCGGTGGCCGCGACGATCTCTGGCGTATCGACGCCACCGACCGCCCGGCCGTCATTCGTATTCTGGATTTGCACGAGCAGCAATTGCTGAGCGCGCCACGTCATGCGATCACCGAAGCGGAACGCCGCTTGATGCGTTTCAGTCAGGGCGACAAAACCTCGCCGTGGTGAATATCCCCGCGCGCAATCGGCGGTCGTGTGAAGCGGTCTTAACATTTTCTTGACGCGCGTTTCCCTACCATCGCGAATCGAATTATTTTCATTTGCGGTGGACCTAAAAGATGAAGTTGCATCGGGGAACGAAAAGGGCGCCTTCCGGGCTGCTCTGCAGCCTGCTGGGCGCGACGGTGGGCTGCCTGAGCATGGCGGCGCACGCACAGACCGCCGCGGCGGGGAACGACACGAATGCCACCGGCGCGACGGCCACCGCGACCGTGTTGCCCGCCGTCAAGGTCACGGGCCAGAACGCGCCGTATCAAACAAAATATCTGCAGTCTGACCAGTTCACGGCGCCTTTGCTCGACATCGCGCAAAGCGTGTCCATCGTGCCCAAACGCGTGCTCGACGAGCAGCAGGCGCAAAGCCTTCAGGACATCCTCAAGAACGTGCCGGGTATCACCTTCACTTCGGGCGAGGGCAATCTCGGCTGGGGCGACATGTTCACGATCCGCGGTTTTTCCGGCGAGCAGAGCGTGACGATCGACGGCATGCGCGACGCGGGTCTCGCGAGCCGCTCCGACACCTTCGACGTGGAGAGCGTTGAAGTGTTCAAGGGCACCGGCACCGTCGAGTCGGGCGTGGCGGCGCCGGGCGGCAGCGTCAATCTGGTGACGAAAGAAGCGCATCTGGGCGACGCCTACCATCTCTCGACCACGCTCGGCAGCGCCCGTTATCGGCGTGTGACGGCGGACCTCGACAAGCAGATCGGCGAGCATTCGGCGTTGCGCCTGAACCTCATGCGCCATACCCAGGACGTGGACGGGCGCGCGAACGTGCACGACGACCGCTGGGGCGTGGCGGGTTCGCTCGCAATGGGTCTTGGCACGCCCACGCGCGTGACGCTCGATTATCTGCATCAGCAGGACAACAACGTGCCCGACACGGGCGTGCCGATCGAACGCGGCACCGGTGGTCAGCGCATGCCGGGCGTGCCGCGCAACGGCTGGTACGGCGACCCCGATCTCTACAAGGATCACTCGACCACCAATCGCGCGAGCGTGAAGATCGAGCACGATTTCAACGACACCACGCGCATTTCGAACATGACGCGCTGGGAGCAGACCGACCGCACCACGGTGCTCGCACCGGCGCGTTTCAATTCGACGAGCGGCACCTCGTACGGATACGCGGGCACGGGCGGGCTGGTGACGAGCGGCTCGGGCATTCTCTCGTACAGCGGTTTCACGGCCGACCCGAATCTTTCTCCGCTCGCCGTGCTGCGCGGGAACAATTACGGCACCTCGAAGCGCTACGACATCCTCGCCGACGAAACCAACCTCAACACCGCGTTCGACACGGCGGGCTTGCATCACGATCTCGTGCTCGGCGCCGAGTTTTATCACGAGCGTTATGGCGATCTGCCGCGCAGCGTGCTCGCGCCATCCACGAATCCGGTGATGAATCTCACCAACGCCTACGGCACGAGCATGGGCGGCGTGGAGACGATGGAAGGCACCACCGGCGACTACGCGGCCGTGAACGACGCGGGCGTGTATCTGCGCGACACGGTAACGATCACGCCGAAGTGGATCGTCGAAGGCGCGGCGCGCTACGACCACTTCTGGGTCAAGCAGGTGAGCGGCGCGGCCAACGCGCACACGGTCCTGCGCAGCAGCGACGGCGCGTTCAGCGGGCGCGTGGGCGTTACGTACAAGCCGGTGCCGTTCGGCAGCATTTACGCGAGCTATGGGCGCGCGGCGCAGCCTTCGGCGGTGGGCGCGACGACCAACAACACCATTTATGGCGATACCTCGGCGGCCACGGCCAGCCTCAAGCCGGCCGTCGCGCAAACGTGGGAAGTGGGTTCGAAGTGGGATTTGCTGGAGCGCCGCCTCTCGCTCACGGGCGCGCTGTTCCGCACGGAACTCAGCGATTCGTGGGATTACGGCGATACGACCTCGAGCGTGGTGCGGGAATTGCCGCCCAAGCGCGTGGACGGCGTGGAGTTGGGCGTCTCGGGCAATATCACCGACAAGTGGTCCGCGTTCGCGGGCGTGGCGGCCATGCGCGCGCGCATCACCAAAGGCGTGAACGAAGGCCAGCGCCCCGGCAACGTGCCCAACGCCACGTTCAACCTGTGGACCACCTATGCGGTCACGCCGGCGTTCTCCGTGAGTTACGGCGTGCAGTACGTGGGCACGCGCCGCTATACGGACAACGAATTCGTTGGTGGCCAGAGCAACAACAGCAGCACGGTGAGTGGCGCGAGCGGCAATCATCCCACCTATGTGTACGACTCGGAAAAGGCCCCCGCCTTCTGGCTGCATTCGCTCGCGGCGCATTACACGGTGAACAAGAATCTCTCGTTGAGCCTCAACGTGCAGAACCTGTTCAACACGTTCTATTACTCGGCGATCGGCGCGTCGCTCGACGGCTTCCAGCTTTACGGCGTGCCGGGCGCGGGCCGCACGGTGCTGCTTTCGGCCGACGTGCGGTTTTGACCGGCGCGGTCTTGATCGGCCTGTTGCGCAGCTAGCTTGATTGCGTGCGGCGACTCGCTTCCGGCCAGTCGCCGCACGGTGTTCTCAGAGTGAAAACATGATTGTCGAAATTCCGGGCGTATTCAGTCCGCAGGAATCGCAGTATCTGGTGGAGAAACTGCGCGCCGCGCAGTGGGTGGACGGCAAGGCCACGGCCGGCGCGCAGTCGCAGCGCGTCAAGCACAATCGTCAACTCGCCAGCGACGATCCACTGGCGCGCGATATCGGCGACGCCATCATCGACCGTCTCGCGAAAGATGCGGTGTTCATGTCGGCGGCGCTGCCCAAGCGCATTTATCCGCCGCTATTCAACTGCTATGCGAGCGGCGAATCGTTCGGATTCCATATCGATAACGCCGTGCGCGGGATACGCGAATCGCGCGAACGCGTGCGCACGGATCTTTCGGCCACGCTGTTTCTCGCCGATCCCGCGAGCTACGACGGCGGCGAACTCGTGATTCGCGACACCTACGGCGAGCAGCGCGTGAAGCTGCCCGCGGGTCACATGATCCTGTATACCGGTTCGAGCGTGCACAAGGTCGAGCCGGTCACGCGCGGCGAGCGCATCGCCTCGTTCTTCTGGATCGAAAGCCTCGTGCGCGACGACGCGCAGCGCGCATTGCTGCTCGACATGGACGTGGCGATCCAGCGTCTCACGCAACAGGGGCAGCAGGCCGCGAGCGTTGCATCGCCGGGCGACGAATCGCCGGGCGGCGAGCCGCTCGTGCAACTGACGGGCTGTTATCACAACCTGTTGCGGATGTGGGCCGATTGTTGATGCGGTGAATCGCGGCGGCGCCACTACGCGCCCGGCGCAAGATCGATATGAAAACGCGTACCGACGCCGGGCTGCGTATCGAGCGTGATACGCCAGCCTTGATGCTCGCAGATGCGTTGCACGAGTGACAGCCCGAGGCCGAGATTGTCCGCGTTGGCCGCGCCGCCGCGCACGAACGGCGTGAAGATGCGCGGCGCGATCTCGGCCGCGACGCCGGGGCCGTCGTCGATCACGTCGAGATGCTGCGCGCCCGTGCGCACGATGATCTGCGTGCCGCTCGCGGCGTGTTGCAACGCGTTGCGAATCAGGTTCGAGAGCACGATGCGCATGAGCGCGGCGGGAAACTGCGGCGGTGCGGCGGCGGGCGCGCCCTGTGGCGTTTCGTCGGGGCGCGCGAGCAGGCGCAAGCCCAGTTGTTCCGCGCGGTTGCGCCAATGCGCGACCTCTTCCGCCGCCGCCGCGGCGGTCGTGCTCTGCGAAAAGCCGCTGGCGTCGGCGGAGTCGCGCGACAGCATCAAATACGCGGCCAGTTGCTGCTGGATATCGCTGGACGCGGCCTGCATGCGGCCGAGCTTGTGGCGTTGCGCGGGCGTGAGCGCGCTGTCGTCGAGCAGCAGTTCGCACGAACTCGCGATGACCGTGAGCGGCGTGCGCAACTCGTGGCTCACGTCGGCGGTAAAGAGTTTTTCGCGCTGCAACGCCGCTTCGAGCTGGTTGTAGGTCGCGTCGAACGCCGCCGCGAGCCGGCCGATCTCGTTGCCCGGAAACGCATGCGCGAGGCGCGTTTGCGGGGGCAGGCCGGGCCGTTTGAGCACCTGCTCCGCGAGACCGACGAGCGGCCGCACGAGCCGCCGCGTCATCACGGCGCCCAGCAGAAACGCCATCAGCAGGCTCGCGCCCACGCCTGCCACCGTGAGCCAGTGCGAGCGCGCGCGGCGCTGTTCGAATGCGGTGTAGTCGCGCAGCAGCATGAAGCGCACGCCGTCGCGGTCGTCGGTCATCACGTGCCAGTCGCGCTGGTCGTGCTCCAGCCGCGAAAAGCCGGGCTCGACCTCGCGCAGCCACGCCGGAAATGTGTCGCCGCCGGGCTCGCCGTGAAAGAAGCGCGTGGGCCGGCCCACGTCCTTGCCCGCGAGGTATTCGTCGCGCACGCGGTCGAGCGCCATGCCCATGTCGATCTGCTGGAGATGCGTTTCGAGCCGGTTCACCGTCCACACGGAAACGAGCGAGAGCAGGGCGCCGACGAACACCGCGAGCACCAGATACGCGAGCACGAACTCGCGCGCGAGCGTGCGATGCCAGCGCGGGGCGGCGGCCGTGCCGCGAAGTTCAGCGTGTAGCGTCGCCGGCATCGTTGAGCGGGGCGAGCAGGCGATAGCCCACGCCATGCACCGTGCGCAGCAGCGCGTGCGCGAACGGCTTGTCGATGACATGACGCAGTTGATGGATATGCGTGCGCAGGCTGTCGCTGTCCGGCGGCGAGTCGAGCCAGAGCGCTTCTTCCAGCCGCGCGCGCGGCACCACGGCCGGGCTCTCGCGCATGAGCATGGTCAGCAGCGTCATGGGCGCGGGCGGCAGCCGCAACGTGCGGCCTGCGCGCACGACTTCGCGCGTGTTGGGGTCCAGTGTCAGGTCGGCGACCTGCAACGCGCGCGTGGCGCTGCGCTTGCGCGAGCGTTGCAGCAGGGCGTTGACGCGCGCGCCGAGCTCCGCAAGCGCGAACGGCTTGACGAGGTAATCGTCGGCGCCTGCTTCGAAACCGCTGAGCCGTTCGTCGAGCGTGTCGCGCGCGGTCACCATGATGACGGGCGTGTCGCATTCGGACTCCACGCGCAGCCGCCGCGACAGTTCATAACCGTCGAGCCGCGGCAGCGCAAGGTCCATCACGATCACGTCGTAGTCGTTGCGCGTGGCGAGCGAGAAGCCCTGCATGCCGTCCAGCGCGCAATCGACCATGAAATTTCGGGTTCCGAAATAACTGGCGATATTGCCGAGAATGTCGGGGTCGTCCTCGATGGCGAGCATGCGCATGGTCGACACTCAGTCTGGGCGGCCGGCATACGGGCAACCGGCATACGGGCAACCGGCGTACGGGCAACCGGCATACGGGCATCCTGCGTACGCCCGAAACGGGGCTGCTGGGAGGGAGATGGCGGCGGTCCGCGTGACGACCGCTGAACGGAATAAAGGATGACGCATCGGTGAACGAACCCGGCGCACGGGCACCGGTCGGATACACGTGACGTAAAGTTAATGAGAATCGTTATTAATTGCGCGCATCGTACTACGGGTTGCGCTTCGTCCGCAATCAAAGCTTTCAGTGCGCCTGATGTCCGCCGGGGAGCCGGGCGCGGCGTTCGCGTGATAAATCGCAATAAATCAGACAATTAGACGTCGCGCGAACGTGCGTAAAAAAGTGAAGTTCCGGGGCGGACGTGCCGATAACGCAAAGAATGAATTCTTCGTTTTCCTCACGCGCCCGCATGAAGCTCACCATCAAATTTCGTCTCCTCGCCACGCTCGTGCTACTCGGTCTGCTGCTGACCGTGACCGGCGTGCTCGGCATCAGCGGCATGGAGGCGTCGAGCCGCGCGGTCGCGCAGGCCTACGGCAGCGACGTGGCAGCGGCCACCGCGCTCGGCAAGTCGAATCTCAATCTCACCGTGGTGCGCACCACGCTCGACCGCGTGCTGCTGCACCCGGAGGCGCCGGACACGGCCGCGCTCATCGACAAGGCGCTCAACTACCTCTCGGTGTCCGACGCCGCGTGGAAGGACTATCAGTCGCTGCCCGCGACCGATGCCGAAGCCGCGCTCTCGCAAGCCGTGGCCGACGCCCGCGCCGCCATGCTGCACGGCGCGCTCGAACCGCTGATCGACGCCATGCGCCACGGCGACCACCCGCGCGCCGACCACATCGCCATGGTCGACATGCCGCCGCTCGCCGCGTCGCTCACGCAAAAGAGCGCCGCGCTCGACAAGTTCCGCAACGAGCAGGGCGCGCGCCGCTATCAGGCCGCGCAGAGCCGCTACGAGATGCGGTTCGCGTTCACGGCCGTCGCGATCGCCGTGGGCTTGCTGGCGTGCGTGACGTGCGGCTTTTCGCTACTGCGCGCGATTTCGCGGCCGATCGCGTTGACCGTGCAGCACGTCGAGCGCATTGCGCAAGGCGACATGTCGCAGCAACTGAGCCTCGATAGCAACGACGAAATGGGGCGTCTCGTGGCGAGCGTGGGCAAGATGCAGAGCGGCGTGGCCGCGATGATCGAGCAGATCGCGCGCGGCAGCGAGTCGATCTCCGCGGCCACGCAGCAGATTTCGGCGGGCAACGCGGACCTTTCGGCGCGCACCGAGGCGCAGGCGGCCTCCGTGGAAGAGACGGCGGCGAGCATGGAGGAACTGACCAGCGCCGTCACGCAGAACGCCGAGCACGCGCGCGAAGCGCGCGAACTCGCCGAGGCGACCAGCGTGACCGCGGGCCAGGGCGCCGATGTCGTGAACCAGGTGATCGACGCCATGCGCGACATCAACGAAGGCGCGAAGCGCATGAACGAGATCATCGCCACGATCGAAGGCATCGCGTTCCAGACCAATATCCTCGCGCTGAACGCGGCCGTGGAAGCCGCGCGGGCAGGCGAGGAAGGGCGCGGTTTCGCGGTGGTGGCGGGCGAGGTGCGCACGCTCGCGCAGCGCTCGGCGAGCGCGGCCAAGGAGATCAAGGCGCTGATCGACGCGTCCGCGTCGCGGGTCGACGACGGTTCGCGCCTCGTCGGTCAGGCGGGGCAGACCATCGGCGAAGTGCGCTCGGCGGTGGGCCGCGTCTCGACGATCATGAGCGAGATCGCGCGCGCCTCGGCCGAGCAGAGCGTCGGCATCGAAGAGGTCAACCGCGCGGTTTCGCAGATGGACGAGATGTCGCAACAGAATGCCGCGCTGGTCGAGCAGGCCGCGGCGGCCGCGGCTTCGCTGAAGGATCAGACCGATCTGCTCAAGTCGGCGGCGGCGCGCTTCCGGCTCGCCCGCGCGTGACGACGTGGCGGCGGGGACGCCGCCGCGGTTGTCGTTCGCGCGGTCACGGGCATCGTCATCAGCATTGTTCGCGTCAGGCGTGACGGGTCGCTCGCGCGGCGCGTGTCAGGCGATCTGATGCACGCCCAGCGTGGCGTCGGGCGGAAAGAACGGAATGGCAATCGCTTGCCCACCCGTGAGACTTTGTGTGAATACGTCGAACTTTTCGGCGCCGTAGAAGTTGCCGATGGGCGTGCGGTCGACGTTGGCGCCGCGCTCGACCGCCTGGGCGCTCCGCATGAAGCCGAGAAAACCGGCCGCGCTACCCGTGCTCTGGGTGAGATCGACCTTGTTGCCGCTCAGATCGTAGACGGTTTTGTCGTCGATATGGGGCACCTGGGTGGCCGCGCCCATCTGGCCGAACAGATTCAGGAAACTCACGAGCTGATCGGCCTGCCGGCTCACCGCCTGGGTTTGTTCGCCGCTGAGCGGCGTGCCTTCGGCGTTGGCCCATGCCGTATAGCCGTTCACCAGATCGTCGTGGAACGTCTGCACCGCCTGCACCAGGCCGCCGTTGCTGTTCAGCAGGTTCTGGAGCCACGCGCGGTCGGTGTCGCTGAGCGTGCTGGACGTCACCTTGATCGCGCCGTTGTCGGCCTGAAAGTCGAATTGGGCGTGGGCGAGATCGGGCCGCTGCTGCATCAGTTGCTGCATCGACGGCACCAGAGCCGTGGCCACGGCTTCGGCGTTCTCGCCGCTGCGCGCGTTGCTGTCGAGCGCCGTCTGGTATTTCGCCAGCAGCGCCGCCGTCTCGCTCGACGGCGCGGCGCCCTGTAGCGCGGCCGGCGTGATGCCGTTCGCCGCGAGCGTGCTTTCCACGCCAATCCACTGTTGCTGGAACGCCTGATTCGCGGCGAGATCGACGGGCGTCACCGCGGTGACGGTCGTTGCCGCGGTGGCATTCGCGGTTTGAGCGCGCGCCGTGGCGCCGAGGTTCGAGAGGTCGCTCGAGGCGACGGGGTTCGTCGGGTTGATACTCAGGTTCACTGGGGTCTCCGCCGTGTCGACTCCTCTTTTACGGCAGCGCGGCTAGGCAACTTGAATGTGCGGATGCGCGAACCCTGCAACCGCGCCGCCTGCCTCAGCCGCTTTCCACGCGATTGCGGCCCGACTTTTTCGCGCGATACATCGCGCGGTCGGCGCGTTTCATCAGTGCGTCCACGTCGCGCTCGTCGCCTTCGCGCGTGACCACGCCGATGCTCACGGTGAACGGAATCGGCTTCAGGCTCCACGCGTGCTCGAAATCCTGCTGCTCGATGTGACGGCGCAATTCGTCGGCGATCTGGCGCGCGAGCGCGGCGTCCGCGCCCGGCAGCGCCGCGACGAATTCCTCGCCGCCCCAGCGCGCGAACAGATTCGACTCGTGCAGGCTCGACATGCCGATTTTCGCGAGCACGCGCAGCACTTCGTCGCCCGCGTCGTGGCCATGGCGGTCGTTGATCTTCTTGAAGAAGTCGATGTCGAGCATGAACACGGAGAGCGCGCCCGCGCTGCCCGCCGTATCGAACACGCGCGCCACGAAGTCGAGAAATGCACGGCGATTCGGCAGGCCCGTGAGGGCGTCGGTGCCGGCTTCCTTCTTCAGTTGCGCCATGAGTTGCGCGCGGTCCGTAATGTCGCGCACGACCGCCGTGAATTCGTACGCGCCGTCCACTTCGATGCGCGACACGGCGATCTCGACCGGAATGATCGAGCCGTCGCGATGCAGGCCGTACACGCTGTTGCTGCCGTCCATGCGCGGCGGCGTGGCCTGGCGCACGGCGGGCTGATACGCGTCGGCGAAATTGTTCACGCGGCGCGGATGGTCGGCGCGAAAGCGTTCCGGCAGGAGCATGACGATCGGCTGGCCGAGCACGTCGGCGGCCGCGTAGCCGAACAGGTTTTCGGCCGCGCGATTGAACAGCGTGATGTTGTGGCGCTGGTCGATGGTGACGATCGCGTCGTAAGCCGAGTCGACCACAGCGCGATAGCGCGCCTCGTTCATCTCCAGCGTGCGTTGCGCCTGATCCGCCGAGTCGCGCTTCGGTTCGGCGGGCGTGCCGAGCCTCTCGCCCGTGATGAGCACGTCGATGGCGGCCGCACCGCTTCCCGCGCGCGTGACCGCCGTGACGGGCATGAGCGACGTGAGCGTGAGACGCCAGCGCGGCGCGCCGGCGTGCGTGCCGTAGACTTGTTCGAGCGTCTGCGGCGCGCCCTCGGCGAGGCATGCCGCGAGCGCCGCCTGAAGCTCGGCCAGCGCGGCGGCGGGCACCAGCGTGGCGAGCGCCACGGGAAACGCTGGCGTGTCGGCGCGCGTGGCGCCCGTCATCAGGAAGAACGCGGCGTTGCAGGCCGTAACGACCGGCTCGCCGCGCGCATCGTGCCCGACGACGGCCACGCCGGTCGCGGCGCCGCCCGCTGGCTCGTGGGGTGGTTGGGACGAATCGGACATGATGTCACCTTGCGAGAGCCTTACACTTTATCGGCTTAAAATCTTCTGAGCAATTGCTCGATTGTTGCACAGAGATGCGGGGCATTTCGATGAAGCGTGGCGCCTTCACGGTGAATGGCAGGTGAACATCCGGCGCGTGGGTATCGTCTATAACACGGGTCTACAACACGGCGCGCTCGTAAAACCACTGCGATAACGCCAACGGCACGGTGTCGAAAGCGCGGTGCAACGCCGGAGCGAGCAGCCCGCTGGTCCAGCGCGGGTCGCGCATGGCGTGCGCGAGAGGTTGACTGGCGAGGTCGCAGGTGAGCGCCCACGCGTGTGCGACGGCTGGCGGTTCGGCGAAGGCGTTCACGGCCGAGAGCGGCATGCGCGCGAGCGGTTCGCCAGCGGCCGTGCGGAACATGTCGATGGAAATCGCGCCGACTGGCGGGTCCGGCATGGCCGCTGTCTCGCTCGAATCGCAGGCGCGCAGGTTGCCCGCGCCGTCGCCTTGCACGCCCAGAAAGCGCAGCAGATCACGGCAGTGCAGGGCCGCGACGCAAGTCACGGAGCGCGTATAGGCCAGCAGCACGTTGTATTGAACGGCGTTGCCGTCGGCGCGAAGTTGCAGCGGATGCTGTGCGTCGTGCCGCGCTTCGAGATCGAGCGCGGCCCGACCGGCGGCCACGCCGCGCACCCGGTGTGGAATCATCGTGTAGCGCGTATCGCGCAGCAGCGACAGGGAAGGAGCCTCGGTCGTCATCGACATGAATGCGGGAGAAAGCCGCTCGCGCGTCGTCGCCAGGGCGGCGCGCGAGCGGCAATCCCGTCAGGGATTCATCAAGGGATGCACCATGACGCCGCGCTTACTTCGGCGCACTCGCCCCTTGCGCGGCGGCGGCCTTTTCCTTGTCCTTCTTCTTGGCTTCGTGGTGGCCGATGGCGCAACCCGCCGCGCCGCCCGCCACCGCATGATCGCCCGCCACGTGGCCCGCCACGCCGCCCACGGCCGCGCCTTTCAGGCAGCCTTCGGCAAGAGCGGGCTGAGCCGCCGCAGCCAGAAAACCGGCAATCGCAACACTGGCTAGAATCGAACGCATGAGAATACCTCCCGGTTTCGTTATGAGTTGAGCATGCCGGGGTGCTGTCGCAACTGCGGTGCCCGCGCGGCACGGCGGATGCGCGCAGCGGGCGGTAAAACCGGCCGCGAGCGGCGGAGAAAGGGCTGCCGGGTGCGCCAAAGCGGTGCAATCGCACGAACTAGTCCCCGAAATCCGGGCTTTTCGACCGATTAACCGTGCCCCGCTTCACGCACAATCTCTATCCATGCGAGGTGGACCACTCGAGCGAGTCCACCGGCCGAAAGACGAAACGGTTTCGTCATCATTTGCACCTTGGGGCAGACATGTCGAGCAGCAACATTACGATCACGGACGAACAAATCGCGGAAATCGCGAACCGCATGGCCGATGAGGGCCAGAACGTCTCGCCGCTGGCCATCTGGTCCGAAGTCCACACGGGATCGGTGGTCGCGGTCGCGGCTTCGCTGCGCAAGTGGCGCGAAGCGCGCACGCCGCGCGCGACGCAAGTCGTCGAACGTCCCGCGCTGCCGGAATCGGTCACGGACACGATGCGCGACGCGCTCGACCGCCTGTGGTCGTCGGCGCAGGACGAAGCGGAACGCTCGGTGTCGCGGCGCCTCGCGGCGCTGCGCCAGCGCGTGGAAGACGCGTGCAACGAGCGCGACGACGCTCTCGCCGAACTGCAGAGCACGGTGCAGGAACTCGACTCGCTGCAAGTCGAACTCGACAAGATTTCGACCGCGTACGAGTCGAAGGTCGATGCCGACTCCGGCATGGACGAAGATCTCGCCACCGCCATGTTGCGCGCCGACACGGCCGACAAGCGCGCGGCCGAACTCACGGAACGCGTCTCGACGCTCGAAGCCGAACTGGAAAGCGCCACCGCCGACCTCGCGGCGGCACGTGAAGCCGAAGCCGCGCGCGAAGCCGCCGAAGTCGCGCGTGTCGAGGCAATCGCCGCCGCGCCGGTCGAGCCCGCAGTGGACGTCGCGGCGCTCGAAGCCGAGCATTCGGAAGCGGTCGCCCGTCTCGAAGGCGAAGTGGAAGCGATTCGCGCGGCGCTGCAAGCCGAGCAGGAAGCGCACGCTGCGCAACGCGACGAAGCCGCCGGCGCGCAAGCCGAACGCGACGCCGCCGCGAGCAAGCTGGAAAGCGCCGAAGCCCAACTGGCCAGCCTGACCGAAGAACGCGACGCGGACGCCTCGGAAATCGCGCGTCTCTCGGCGAGCCTGAGCGAAGCGCAGAAGCGCGCCGAAGAACTCGCCGAAAGCGCGGCCCAAAGTGCGGCCATGAGCGCGCCGGCCGAAGACGTGGCATTGGCCGCGCCGGAAGCTCCTGTCGCCGACAACACGGAAGAGATCGAAACGCTGAAGGCGCAACTGGCGCGCGAAACGGAAACGCACGCCGCCGCCATTGCCGAAGCGCGCGAGACCGTGAAGAAGTGGTCGGAGTACGCGAACGGCCTGAAGCAGCAACTCGCGCAAGCCAACGAAAAGGCGCTCGTCGCGCTGGCCCGTGGCGCGGGCGAAGCCGCACTGAGCCGCCGTCTCTCCACGGAACTCGGCCAGGTCGTGCCCGAGCACGAAATGCTGCGCAAGGACGCGCAACAGCAAGTGATCGTCGAGGCGATCAACGCGCAACTCGAGCAGCAAGGGTATCGCTACGACGCGAAGACCGGCGCCGTCTCGAAGCTGAGCACGGAAAACGCATCGGCTTGAGGTCGAACGCGATGAGGTGACGCCGCGCGAGCCGCGTTGCGATCCTCATCGAGCGTAGGGAAAAGAGGGGCTGCCATTGCGGGCGGCCCCTTTCTGTTTGGTCGATGCGAGCGGATCGGGTACAGTGCCGCACACGCCGTTGCACTACCGCACCACCGTAATATCGCACCATCGCACCGACCCGAATGATCCGCATCGCCCGCACTGGTTTTATCGCCGCATCCCTGGCTTTTCTCGCACTGCTCGCCACCGCCACCGAAGTTCAGGCGCAGCCCGCTTCCACCGCGCAACACGCTCCGCATTCGAAACGTCCCGCCGATCTCGCGAAGGCGACGCGTCTCGTCGATCAAAGCCGTCAACTCGTGAGCCATGCGCATCGCCGCGATCCGCACGCCTATGGCGGCCATGAAGCGCGCGCGGCGGCACTCTTGCGTCGCGCGGCGCTCGAACTGGACGAAGCCAGCGTCTATCAACGCTACAACCAGCGCAAAGGCGCGCCGAAGGCGTCTTCCCCGGCGCATCGTGCGCCGGTGGTCGCGCGGCGCGGGCACAGCGCGAAAGCCGCGTAAGCGCCCCGGCACCACGGCGCGCAGGCGCGCGCACGATTGGCGAGAAATCCCAATCGTCTGGCCGCTTGCAGCAATGCGTTTGGCGGCTCGCGTGCTTACCATGCTTCGAACGGCGTACGGAATTCCCCGCGCCGATTCTTTCGGAGTACCAGGCATGAATTCGTTGCACACGGTGCGCGTCGCACAAACCTTGGGGCGTCTGTTCGCGCAAGCCGAACACGCCGACCGGCAACTGATGGAAAGTTTCGCCGATGCCGCATCCAACGGCCAGTTCGAAGCGCGTCTCGCCGAGCATCTCGCCGACGAACAACGCGACGTGCGCGCCACCTACCGCGCGGTGGCCGACAACTTCCTCAACGTCTCGCAGGCCTACGGCCGCTTTCTTTATCAATGCGCCCGCGCGCGCCGCGCCACGCGTATCGTCGAGTTCGGCACCTCGATGGGCATCTCCACGCTGTATCTCGCGGCCGCGCTGCGCGACAACGGCGGCGGGCGCTTGATCGGCACGGAACTGGAGGCGGGCAAGGCGGCGCGCGCCCAGGCCAATCTCGACGCAGCGGGGCTCGGCGATCTCGTGGAGATTCGCGTGGGCGACGCGCGCGAGACGCTGGCGGATCTGGCGGCCGAGATCGATTTCGTGCTGCTCGACGGCGCGTTCAGCCTGTATCTGCCCGTGCTGAAGCTGCTCGAACCGAAGCTGGCGAGCGGCACGCCCGTCCTCGCGGAAAACGCCATCGACATCGACAATCCGTATCTCGCCTACGTGCGCGATCCCGCGGGCGCTTATCTCTCGCAGCCGCTCGCCATTGACGAAGGACGCGGCAACGAGTTCAGCGTTTTCACGGGCTGACTTCGCGAGACTCGCCCGCCGCGCGTGATCGCGATCACGCGATCACGCCGGCGCCTGGCGAGGTTCGGCGGGATCGCGCAGCGGCATTTCGCCGAATTGCAGCGCCGCCAGTTGCGCGTAGAGCGGCGAACTTCGCAGCAGATCCGCGTGACGGCCTTGCGCGACGATCCGGCCTTGCTCCAGCACGACGATGCGATCCGCCTGCTGCACGGTCGCGAGCCGGTGAGCGATCACGAGCGTGGTGCGGTTGTGGGCGGCGTTGTCGAGCGCCGTTTGCACGAGCCGCTCGCTCGCGGCGTCGAGCGCGCTGGTGGCTTCGTCGAGCAGCAGGATGGGCGGGTCCTTGAGAATGGCGCGCGCGATCGCGATACGCTGGCGCTGGCCACCCGAAAGCCGCACGCCGCGCTCGCCGAGGAAGGTGTCGTAGCCTTGCGGCAACTCGGCGATGAACCCGGCGGCCGCGGCCATTTCGGCGGCGCGCTGCACCTGCGCGAGCGTGGCCTCGGGCATGCCGTAGCGAATGTTGTCGAGCACGCTGCCCGAGAAGATCACCGATTCCTGCAACACCACGCCAATGGCCTGGCGCAGCGCGGCGAACGACACCTGATGGGTCGGCACGCCGTTGATGAGAATGCGGCCCGCTTGCGGGTCGTAGAAGCGCAGCAGCAGCTGGAACAGCGTGGTCTTGCCCGCGCCCGACGGGCCGACCAGCGCGACGTGCTCGCCGGGCCGCACATCGAGCGAAAAGCCTTCGAGCGCGGCGATACCGGGCCGCGACGGATACGAAAAACTCACGTGGTCGAAGCGGATGCCGTCGCCGCTCGCGGAGCTGGGCAGCGGCAGCGGCACGGGCCGCTCCGCTTCCGCAACGGGCGAGCGCGCCGCCAGTAGTTGCAGCAAGCGTTCGGTCGCGCCCGCCGCGCGTTGCAGATCGCCCCAGACTTCGGCGACCGCGCCCACCGCGCCCGCCGTGAAGACCGCGTAGAGAATGAACTGCGACAGCTGGCCGGCCGTCATGGTGCCGGCCAGCACCGCCTGCGCGCCGAGCCACAGCACGAACACGACCGCCGCGAATACGAACACGATCACCACGGCCGTGAGCCCGGCGCGGGCGCGAATGCGCGTGAGCGCCGTGTCGAACGCCGCTTCCACCGCGCCGCCGAAGCGCCGCGTTTCGTGCGTTTCCTGCGTGTACGACTGCACCGTGGGCATGGCATTGAGGATTTCGCCCGCCAGCGCGCTCGCGTTCGCGACCTTGTCCTGGCTCGCGCGCGAGAGCTTGCGCACGCGCCGTCCGAAGATGACGATGGGCGCGACCACCACGATCAGCGTCGCGATGATGTAGCCCGAGAGCACGGGGCTCGTCGCGATCAGCATGGCCACGCCGCCGATCGTCAGCAGCATGTTGCGCAAGCCGAGCGAGAGACTCGTGCCCACCACGGCCTGGATCAGCGTGGTGTCGGTGGTGAGGCGCGAGAGCACTTCGCCCGTTTGCGTGGTTTCGAAGAACTGCGGACTCATGCGCATGACGTGGGCGTAGACGGCGCGGCGCAGGTCGGCGCTCACGCGCTCGCCGAGCCACGAGACCCAGTAAAAGCGTAGCGCCGTCGCGGCCGCGAGGATCAGCGAGACCACGAACAGGGCGATGAAGTAGCGGTCGATATGCGCGCGTTCGCCGCTCGCGAAACCGCGGTCGATCAGGTAGCGAAACGCCACCGGCAAGCCGAGCGTGGCGCCCGCCGAGGTCACGAGCGCGAGGAACGCGAGTACCCAGCGTCCGGCGTAGGGCCGCAGAAAAGGCAGCAGGGCAAGGAGCGGCGTGACGCGCGGCGCGCGGGCGGCGGTTTCAGGCATGAGCGATTCGCGGTGATTCGAAGGGAGGGTGGGCGGATGACCGCGCCGAGCCTGGCGCGCGGCGCGGTGAGCGCCGGTCACAGCGGATTATCCGCTTATCACGCGTGCGGTTCGCGCGAGTGCGCCGCGTCGAGCCGCGCGGCGGCGTCGAGCAGGCGCAGGCCCGCGGGCGTCAGCACCAGACGGCGCCACGCGCCGGAGCGCTCGGCGCGCGCGGGTGCGCCGTCCAGCGCGATCAGCTTGCTGTCCAGCAGCGCGTCGAGTTCGACGCGCGTCATGTCGATCTGTTCGGGCGCGGCGCGCACGAGCATCAGCGTGGCCAGTTCATGGGGGCTCAGCATGGGACTCTCCTCAACCGGTTCCTCGGGCGCCGTTCGCTCACTGGGTTTGCGCGTTGCCCGACTCGCCCGTGCCGCTCGCGCGCGGCGGCGTGTCGTTGCGCAGGTGGTCGCGTTCCTGTTGCGTCATGCGCTGCCATTGCTGCCAGTGTTGCCATTGACGGCGTTTCGAGCAGCCGCGATGGCCACGAAAGCCGCCGAACAGAATGCGGCACAGCACCAGCAAGCCGATCGCATGCGGAAAGTCGATCGCGTGCGCCTCGATGCCCAGACCCGGGATCACCCAGTTCCACAGCCGCATGACGACCCAGCCCATCAGCGCGATCAACACGACGAACAGCAGCGCCTTGGCGAAAAATTTACGGCGAAATCTCATGATTGGCTCCTTCGATTCAATTCAGTCAATGCGCGGTTCAATGCGCAGTTCAATGCGGGTTCCGCGCGTGATTCAAGTTCGATTCGGGCGGCGCGCTCACGGCTCCAGCCCGTCGTAAGACGATCGCAAGCGTTCGCGCAGATGCAGCACCGCATAGCGCTTGCGTGCGAGCAGCGTGTTGACGCTCACGCCGGTTTCGGCCGCCATCTCCTTGAAGCTGCGGCCGTCGAGTTCGTGCGCGACGAAAACGTCGCGCTGGTTCGCGGGCAATTCGTCGAGCGCGGCGCGCAGCGTGTCGAGCAGCGCGGCGCGCGCGTAGGCGGCTTCGGGGCCGGCGTCGGGCGAGGGCAGCGCGAGATCGAGGCGGTATGCTTCGTCGCTTTCGTCGGGCGTGGCCGACTCGGCAGGCTCGTGCAGCGGCACCTCCTTCTTCTTGCGAAAGCGGTCGACGATGCGATTGCGCGCAACCCGGAACAGCCACGCGCCCACCTGCTCGATAGGGTCGGTCAGGCGCCAGGCACCCACCAGCTCCTCGAACACGTCCTGAAGAATGTCCTCGGCTTCGTCCTGGTCGATCACGCGGCGGCGAATGAAATTGCGCAGGCGCGGCCGCTCGCGAGCGACGGCGTCGGCGATCTCACGGTCCTGCCCGGTGAGCGTGGTCGGGGTGTGCGGCGGTTCCATACCCGTGAAGACGAATCGGGAAGGGAAATATTGTGGCCCCGGCGGCCACATCGGCGAAATTTTTTAATTGTCGATGAATGCCGATGTCGCGAACCTCAGTCCGCCGCGCGCACGACGAAGTGCACGACGTCGGTGCGGTCCTCGTCGAAGGCGGCTTCGCAGTAGGCGAAATAGAGGCGCCAGATGCGGATGAACGCTTCGTCGAAGCCCAGCGCCCGCACCTGGTCGAGATGGGCGTCGAACGCCGCGCGCCACAGCCGCAGCGTGTGCGCGTAGTCGCGGCCGAAGGCGAACACGGCTTGCGCGTCGAGCCGCGCGAGGCGCGCGGCGCTCACGAAACGCCCGGGGCTCGGCAGCATGCCGCCCGGAAAAATCGTCTCGCGGATAAAGTCGCTCGACGCGCGATAGCGCTCGAACTGCGCGTCGGCAATGGTGATCGACTGCACGAGCGCACGCGCGCCGGGCTTCAGCAAGCGCCGCAGCGTAGCGAAATAAACCGGCCAGAACATCTCGCCCACGGCCTCGAACATTTCCACCGACACGATCGCGTCGTACTGGCCTTCGAGTTCGCGGTAGTCGCGCAAACTCACCTCCACGCGCTCGCCGAGATCGGCCGCCATCACGCGTTCCACCGTCATGGCGTACTGCGCCTGCGAGATCGTGACCGCGTGCACGCGCAAGCCGAGCCGCGCCGCATGCAGCGCGAAGCCGCCCCAGCCGCAGCCGATTTCCAGCACGCGCATGCCGCGCGCGAGCCCGAGCGTTTCGACGATGCGCTGATACTTCGCGGCCTGCGCCTCGGCGAGCGGGCGATGCGGGCGCCCCTCGAAGCAGGCGGCCGAATAGGTCATCGTCGGGTCGAGCCAGAGGCCGTAGAACGCGTTGCCCAGATCGTAATGCGCGTGAATGTTGCGGCGGCTGCCTTCGCGCGTATTGCGCCGCAACCGGTGCCGCAGCGCATACCAGAGCCGCGCGAACGGGCCGCCGTGCAGCGTGGTCGCGGCGGCCGCCTCGTTGCGGATCGCGAGCCGCATGAGCGCCGTTAGATCGGGCGAATCGAGCCATTGCGCGCGCAACGCATCCGCAAAGCCGATGTCGCCCGCGCGCAGGATCGCCTGACACGCGCGCCAGTCGTGCAAGTGCAGCGTCGCGGCCGGTGCGTCGTGCGGATCGCCGTACACCTGGCGCGTGCCGTCGGGCAGCGTGAGCGTCAGATGGCCATGGCGGATCTTGCGCAGCAACGCGAGAAAGAGCCGGGACGAAAGCGGCATCGGCGGATGCGAAGCCGAAGGCAGGCGTAGCAGCGTCATGAACGGACCTCGTGATCGGGATGACGTGTGAGCGATGCGTCGGGTGTGTCGGGCGTGTTGGACGCCGATCCGGCCGATGAACGCGGCGACGCCTGCGCCCGCCGCGGCGCGGGCGGCGTCTTGCCGAAGAACGGCACGCGCAGGCGCCACAAACGCAGCGCCTGCCAGTGAATGCGTAGCACCACGGCGAGCGCGTTGAACGGTTGCAGCGCGACGGCCTGAAGCGCGCGCGCCGCGTCGAGCGGGTCGGCGCGCAGTGCCACGGACGTGCGCAGCAGCGGGCCCGCGCCGGGCCCGTGGTCTGCGTCGTCGCTATCGTCGCTATCGTTGGTGTCGTCGTGGTAATCGATCGCCACGGTCAGATGCGCCTCGCGCTGGCGCACGCGAAACGTGTAGCGTCCTTCGACACGGCAAAACGGCGAAACATGAAACGTCTTGCGGCAGCGCAGTTCGGTGTGTTCGTCGATGGGCGCGTGTCCCGGCGCGCTCAGCAAATAGCCGTGATACGCGCCGAAGGTGTTGCGCACGTCGGCGTACAGCGCGCGCAGGCGGCCGTCGCGGTCGTAGCAATACCAGAACGCGACCGGATTGAACGCATAACCGGCAATGCGCGGAATCGCCTGCAGCCAGATTGCGCCATCGGCGGGAATGCCGGCTTCGGCGAGTTGCGCGCGCATCCACGGCGCGAGCGCGCGGCCGTCGCGCGGGCCGTAGTCGCGTGTGTCGAGCGAGAGCAGGCGTCTGCGGTTCACGCCAAACCAGCGGTTGTCCGCCGCGTCGAGCCGGTCGAGATCGCAACACACCTGGAACAGCGCGTAGGTGAACGCATGGCGCACGGGGCGGCGGCGCTCGTGATACACGAGGCCGGTGAGCCAATACGCGGCCGGGGGCTGGAGCGCGGCGCGCGCGAACGGCGGCGCCTTGACGGCGTTCGCGCGGGCGTTCTTGCCGGCGTGCGAATCGAGGTCTGCATCGGCGTTCGTTTCGGCATTCGAAGCGTTTCCGGCGGCGTCGATCTCCGCGTCGGGACCGGCGGCGCGCATCATGGCTGCGCCCACGGCGGCGACACGCCGAAGTCGCGCGCCACGCGCAACGCCGACTTCAGGCCGTCTTCGTGAAACCCGTAGCCGGTCCACGCGCCCGCGAACCACGTCGAGCGGCGCCCTTGCAGCGCGGGCAGACGTTGCTGCGCGTCGACGGCGGCGAGATCGAGCAGCGGATGCTCGTAGGTGTAACGCCCGAGCACGCTCTCGGGCGCGGGTTCGGCAACAGGATTGAGCGTGACGACCACGGGCGTGCGAAACGGCAGCGGCTGCAACTGGTTGATGAGATAGCTCACGCAAACGGGCTGCTCGTGGCGATCCGCGTGGCTCGCTTTGCCCGTGCCATCGTCGTCACGATGGCGGCTCAGATAATTCCACGCCGACCACACGCGGCGGCGGCGCGGCAGCAAGGCGGTGTCGGTGTGGAGCAGGGCGAGATTGCGCTGATACCGCACGGCGCCGAGCACGTCGCGTTCGGCGTCGTCGGCATCGGCGAGCAGGGCCAGCGTCGTGGGCGCGTGGCTCGCGAGCACCACGGCGTCGAAGGGCTCGGCACCGCCCGCGTCGGTGACCACGCTCACACCGCCGCCCGCGCCCTCGCCATCGACAGGATCGTGACGCCGCACCGCGCGCACGGGCGTGTTCAGGCGCACGTCGTCGAGCGTCGCGGCCATGCGCGCCACGTATTCGCGCGCGCCGCCCGCCACCGTCTTCCACGGCGGCCGGTTGTTCACCTGCAGCAGCGCATGGTTGAGGCAGAAGCGCAGAAAGGTCGCGGCCGGAAAGCGCAGCACGTCGCGCGCGGCGCTCGACCAGATCGCGGCCGCCATCGGCAATAAATAGTGGCGTTGGAACGGCGCGCCGTAGCCGCCCGCCACCAGCAGTTCGCCAACCGAAAGCCGCTCGCGCCGCGCCGTTTCGAAGTTGCTTTCGGCGGCGGCGTTGAAGCGCAGGATGTCGCGCAACATGCCGATAAAGGTGGGCGAAACCAGGTTGCGGCGCTGCGCGAACACGGTATTCAGATTGGTGCCGGCCCATTCGAGCGCGCCGCCGTCCACGGAAACCGAAAACGACATGTCGCTCGTGTGCGTGCGCACGCCCAGTTCCGCGAACAGCGCGACGAGATTCGGATAGGTGCGGTCGTTGAAAACGAGAAAGCCGGTATCGACGGGATGACGCGTGCCGTCGAGTTCGACCTCCACCGTGTGCGCGTGCCCGCCGAGGTAATCGGCGGACTCGAACAGCGTCACGCGATGGCGGCTCGCAAGCCAGTAAGCGCTCGCGAGCCCGGCGATACCGGCGCCAACCACGGCCACGCGCTGGCCGGGCGGCAAGACCGCAAATTCAGGCTTCATCTTGTCAGGCTCCCTGATTCGTGCGTTGTCGTTATGGTCCTGTGGTCTTGTGATCGTGGTCCCTTGCCATGCGGTAGGCGGTGGTCTCGCTCGCGCCGTTTTGCCCCGTTTTTTGCGTCGCTTGTGCGTTTCTGTTACTCCACTCGTACGGATATACGGTCGATAGCCGCGTTCGGATGCAGCGCGCGCGCATCAAGGCGTGGCAAACCCCGGTTGCCCCACTTGCGACGGCAGTTGCGGCACGCGCCGGAAGCGCGTGGTGTCGTAGCCCATGGCGTCGAGCCGCGCCAGCAACGAGCGGTAGGTGGCGTCGTCCATGGTCGGTTCGCGCGCGAAGATCCAGCCGAGCGACTTGCCCGGATAGCCGAGGATCGTGTAGCGGTAGTCGGGGTCGACATAGAGCGTGAGCTGCGTCACGTGAATGGGCCAGAAGAGCCGCACGCGCCACTCGCCGCCGCCGCTGCCGGGCGCGACGGTATCGACGAAATGAAAGTGCTTTTCGGGCGCGTCGAAGCCTTTGCGGCCGAAAAAGGCGTCGTCGATCCGGCCGTCGTCGCGCAGCGTCCACTCCGCGCGGCTCGCGACGAAACCGCGCTCCGCGAAGTACGGAATATTGGCGATCACGTACCAGCGCCCCATGTAGCGCGGCAGGTCCACGCTCACGGGTTCGAGCGGGGCGCTGGCGCGCGGGTTGGGATTGGGCGGCCCGTTGCTGCAACCGCTCAGCGCGAGCGCGACGAGCGCGGCCGAGGCCACGAGCGCGGGCAGCGCGATGCGGCGTACGCGGCTTGACGGCGAGCGCTTCATTGCGCGCCTCCGCGATGCCCCGCCACAGCAGCCGCCGATGCCACCGATGCCACCGATGCCACCGGAACGGCCGCGCGCTTGCGCAACGCATAATGCGCGACGCCCCATTCCTGCCCGCGCGCGTAACCGAACAACTCGGCCACGGCCATATAGAACATGCGCCAGCGCTGCAACGCGAGACCTGCGTTACCGCTGGCCGCGAGCAAGGGCAGCGCCCGCCCGCGCGCCGCATCGAGCGCGGCGAGCCACTGGTTCGCGGTGCGCGCGTAATGCGTGCCGTCGATCCACCATTGGCGCGTGATCTGCAAATCGTCCTGAAACCGCAGCAGCAGGTTCGCCGAGGGCATCGTCCCGCCCGTGAAGAAATGGCGGGACATCCAGTCGCTTTCGTCGCGGACGTTGAAGTGATACGCGAGCAGCCGGTGCGCGAAGAGATGCACGAACACCTGGCCGTCGTCGGCGAGCCAGCGCGAGATTTTTTCGAGCAGCAGGCCGTAGTGCTTCATGTGCTCGAACATTTCGATGGAGATCACGCGGTCGAACTCGGGCTCGCCGGGCGCGAACTCGAAGCTCGCGACATCGCCGGTTACGATGCGCAGGTTCGACAGACCGAGTTCGTTCGCGCGCCGCTCGATGAACGCGCGCTGTCCGTGCGAATTCGACAAACCCACGATCTGCAACTGCGGATAACGCTGCGCGAGCCATAGCGTGAGCGCGCCCCAGCCGCAACCAAGGTCGAGAATGCGCTGGCCCGCGCCGAGCTGATCGAGCTGGGCGCGTTCGGCGTAGAGCGCGAGCATCGCGTCTTCGGCTTGCGCGAGGGTTTCGTCGCCGCGCGGGTAATACGCGCACGAGTACTTGAGGCGCGGTCCGAGATGCGCCGCGAAGAACTCGCCGGGAATCTCATAGTGCTGCGTGTTGGCGGCCTGGGTTTCGATGGCGATAGGGCTCGCGCGCAGTTGCGCGATCAGCGTTTCGAGCGCTTCGGCGCGGCGCGCGCCGTCGTTCGCGTGCTCGGCGGCGAGACGCTGGCGCATGAGCGTGCGCATGCCCGCGCGGATCAGCCAGTCGGGCAGCCAGCCGCGTTCGCAGCAACGAATCGCGAAGTTTTCGTCGTAGCCGGAACCTGTGGCGGCAGGGGACGCCGATGGCGATGCGCTGGCGGAACGGCTCGGCGGCGGTGCGGCGACGGTCATGATGATTTGCTCCTTTCCTGGCGGTTTTCGTGGGCGGCGTGCGCGTGTTCGTGACGCTCGAGGCGGCCGCGCGGCGGCCACGGAAAGAAGGCGCTCGTCGTTGCCATGTAGTCGCGGTAACCGGCGCGCGTGTGTACGAGGCGCGCTTCGAGCAGCGGCACGCCGGAGAGCTTGAGCAGCATGAAAGCCATCGCGCAGGGCGGCACGAGCGTGGCCCAGCCATAGGGCATGCCGATCGACCAGACGGTGTAGGCGCACCAGTGCAGCGACTCGAAAAAGTAGTTCGGATGACGCGTGTAGCGCCACCAGCCGCTCGTGCAGACGTGGCCGCGATTGGCTGGGTCGGCGAGGTAACGGCGCAGCTGGCGGTCGGCGCTGCCTTCGCCCGCGATGGCCGCGAAGCCGATACCCAGTGCGACGACAATGGCCGGAATGGACGGCGTTTGTGTTTGCCACGCGGGCACGAAGAACGCTATCGACAGGACGATGGACACGACCGCTTGCAGCACGAAGAACGCGAGCATATTGCGCGGCGCGGCGGCGCCCCAGCGTTCGCGCAACGCGGCATAGCGCGGGTCTTCCGGGCCGCCGTAGTTGCGTTTCCACAGATGCACGCCGAGCCGCAGACCCCACGCGCCGCCGCCCAGCGCGACGGCGGTGCGGTTGAGCGCGGCGCCCGGCCCGACGGCGGCGGCGAACACGGCCACCGCGCCGAGCGACGCGGCCCAGACCGGATCGATCATGCCCGCGTTGCGGGTGCGCAGTTGCACCAGCCAGACGCAGACGACGGTGACGACGAGCGCGGCGAAGGCCAGCGCGACGGCGGTGACGATCGGCATGCGGACTCCATGACGAGGCGAATACCGATAGATACGCAGGCCGCCATCGACCGGATGCAGAAAAACGTGGTGGGGAGCGAAAAATTTATCGCGAGGGCAATGCGTGCGCGGGTATGCGACGTGCGCGCGGCGGCGCGCTCAAAGGGCGTGGGTTGCGATGCGCGTAACGAGCGCCGCTGGTGGGCGCCGCCGCTAGGCCACCGGCGGATACGACTAGGCGGCCGCGTGCATTGGCCCGGTCGCGACGACCGGTCCCGTGGGCTGGCCCGTGGTGGAACCGCCTTCGGGCTCGATCGAGACGGCGAGGATCGCCTTCGCGCTCAGGCGCGCGACCACGTTCGCGGGCAGCGTCATGTGCGCGGGCGCGTCGGCGGGGAAGACACCCAGCGCGATGGGCTTCTCGCCGGGAGGAATCAGCCACAGTTCGGTCGCGCGGCCCGCGGCGATGGTGGGCTTGACGGCGGGCACCACCACCATTTCGTGTCGGCTCAGGTCGACGGTGGCGGTCCAGTGCGCGATGCCGTCGGGGCGCGCGATGGTCGCCACCATATAGCCTTCGGACGCGTTCTGAACCTGCGCGGGCGCCTGCGCGACCTGTTCGGTCTGCTGCGCCTCGCGCAGTTCGACCACGCTGACCACGGCGAGCGCGATGGCCGCCGCGCTCGCGCCCAGGCCCACGAAGCGCCACACACGCAGGTTGTCCCACCACGTTCCGGGCGGTGCGTCGGCGGCGCGGCGCGCGGGCAGCCAGCCCAGATCGCGTTCGATGCGGGTCCACACGCGCGCGGGCACCGCGAGCGGGCGCACGTCTTCGGCGAGCGGCGCGAGACGCCGCTGCCAGGCGTCGAGCGTGGCCGCGAGCGACGGATCGGCGCTGGCCTCGCGTTCGAGCGCGCGACGCTCCACGGCGTCGAGGACGCCCAGCGCGTATTCGGCGCAGCGCAGTTCGGGGTCGCGTTCGGCGGGTGTGCTCATTGCTCGAGGCAGGTCTTGAGTTGCATGAGGCTGCGGCGAATCCAGCTTTTCAGCGTGCCGAGCGGGACACGCAGACGTTCCGCGAGTTCGCTATAGGTCGCGCCGCTGAAGAACGCCTCGCGCACCGCGCCGCGCTGTGCCGCTTCCAGCCGCTCCATGCAGCGTTCGAGGCGCGCGCGTTCCTCGCTCGCCTCGGCGGCGGCGGCGGGCGTGGGATCTTCGTCGGGAATTTCGGCGGCGGCGGCTTCGTCGAGCGGCGCTTCGCGATGCTGACGCAAACGGTCGATGGCGCGATTGCGCGCGAGTGTGACGAGCCAGGTCATGGCGCCGCCGCGCGTTCCATCGAAACTGTCGGCGCGGCGCCAGGCGCTCACGAACACGTCCTGCAACAGGTCTTCGGCTTCGCCACGGTCGTGCACCATGCGCACGATCACCGCGAACACGTGCCGCGAGGCCAGGCGGTAAAGCTCGGCGAATGCGGCCTGGTCGCCGCGCGCGGTCGCGTCGAGCAGGGCATTGAGGCGCGCGCGCGAGGCGGCGTCATGGTCGTCGGTAGTGCCGGACGGATCGCTCATGCAGGGAAAGGGGCTTCGGGCGCCCACACGCAAGGGGTCGGCCGAATATAGCACCGCCCGCGAAAACGGGGCGAGAGAGCGTCGGCCGACTGGCGGGTATCGATCTCGATCGGCGAGCGTGGCGGGAAAAGCAAGCATGGGGCGGTCTGCCTGGGCGGCCTGGTGCCGCGTCTGTCGTAAATACGAACGAAGCGCGGCCGCGGACGCAGGCATCGGCACAAAAAAAGCGCGCCGGCCCTCGCGGGTTGCGGCGCGCTCCTTCCTGCGCGTCACGTTGGCGTGGGGCGCGGTGTGGTCACCGCGCGCGCCAACCGGTTGCGTCGATCAGTAAGCCTCCACCCAGTGGCCGGGCACCCAGCCCCAGTGGTTGCCTTCCCAGCGGTAATGGCCCTTGACCCAGTGATAGCCGGGCGCGGGCGGCGGCGGCGCGACCTCGACGCGCGGCGCGGGCTGCGGCGGCCGCGCGGGTTCGACCACGCAGGCGGAAAGCAGCGCGCTGCCGGTGACGAGGGTGGCGAGAAGTATCGGCTTCATTTTCATGGTGGTGTCCTCTCCTTGATGGTGCGGATGTGTAGTTGGCGTTGGTCTCGTCGCGCCGCATCCGTCGTTGCTGGGTATTACGTTGCGATCACGCCTTGACGAGGCCCGTCATGGGTTTCGCGTTGCCCGCTTCCGCGAACAGGGCTGCGTGCGTGCGTTCCGGATCGAGCCGCAAGCTCTCGGCGGCGGCGCCCGCAATGAGCGCGTCGAGCGACGCCGTGGGTTTGAGGTCGCGGCCTTCGTAGAGATCGGCGTGACGCAGGCCCGGCCAGTCGGCGACCACGCGGCCGCCCGCCACCGCGCCGCCCATCAGCATGGCGACGGAGCCCTGGCCGTGGTCGGTGCCGCCCGTGCCGTTGGCCGCCGCCGTGCGGCCGAACTCGGTCGCGACCAGCACCGTGGTCTTGTCCCACGCCGGGCCGAGGCCGTCGCGCAGCGCCGCGACCATCGTGTCGAGCGCTTTCAGCTGATTGGCGAGGCGCGGGTTCTGCGCGCTGTGCGTGTCCCAGCCGCCGGTTTCGATCATGGCGATGCGCGGGCCGTCGGGGCGCGCGAGGAAGTCGGCGGCGAGCTTGCCCACGCCCGCCGGGTCCTGTTTGGCGCGCGCGTCGCCGGCGAGGCCGCGCGCGTTCATCGCCGAGGCCCACAGGCCGCGCAACTGCGCGTCGCCGTCGTAGAGCGCGGAGACGCGCGTGAGCAGATCGTCGGAAGCCGCGGGCAGCGCGGAGGCCGCGTACGAGGTCGCGCGCGCCGAACCGCGCAGCGCGAGCGGCATGGTCGGCGCGAAAGCGATGGCGCGGTCGTTGCCGCCTTCGCGTGGGGCGCCGAGTTGCGCGACGAGCCGGTTGAGCCAGCCGTCCTTGACCTGATACGGCGCGCGGCCGCCGGTTTCGAGCACGTTCTGGCCGTCGAAGTGCGAACGGTCGCGATACGGCGAGGCGATCGCGTGCACGAACAGCGCCTGGCCCGAGCGATACAGTTGCGCCGTTTGCGGCATCGACGGATGCAGCGCGAACGTGCCGTCGAGTTTCGCGGCCTTTGTCGTGTCGATGGCGAGCGCGCCGCGCAGGCCCGCGTAAGCGGGATCGGCGTAGGGCACGACGATGTTGAGACCATCGGCGGCGCCGCGCTGGATCACGAAAACGAAGCGGCGGTCGGTGGCCGCGCTCGCGAACACGATCTGCGGCGCGACGAGCATCGCGCCCGCGCCGGAGGCGGCGACGCGCAGGAATTGGCGACGGGAGAGCATCGGTTATCTCCTCAGAAAATCGGGCGAAACGAGCAGGAGCGCCACGGCGGTCTGCGCGCTTTCGGCGTGCGTGACGGCGGCGGCGGTGGGCGCGCTCAACGCGCCCGGCAACACGCTTTGGCCGAGCGTGCGCGGATCGAGCCGGTCGCCCACGCGCGAGGCGAAACGCTGCGCGACTTCCACGCGGCGCACGAGCGCGTCGGGCGCGGCCCAGCTCGCGGCGATGTCGTCGTAACCAGCGGGCGAACCGGGCCGCCACACGGGCTGACCCAGTTGCGTGAGCAGCGGCGCCGCGTTCAGGTCGCCGTGGTCGCGCCAGCCGAGCGCGCGCATCGACGAAACGGTCCAGTCCCACGGCGTTTTGAACTTCGTATCGGCGGCTGTCCACGCTTGCGGCGACGCCACGAGCGCGCGATACACCGTGGGCAGATCGCCGCCGCTTTGCTCGAAGGCTTGCGCGAGCTGGGCGGTGAGCGCGGGCGGCGGATCGTCGGCGACGAAGTGGCGCGCGAGCTGGAACGCGACGTGTTGACTCGTGGCGTTCGCGTGCGCGAGATCGTGCAGGATCGCGAGCGCCTGACGTTCGCCATTGGCCGCGTCCGGCTCGGGATATTGACGGCCCATGACCGTGCGCGCGCCGGGTTCGTGCAGCGCGGGGCGAAACACGAACGCGCCCGGCGCGGCGTTACCGGGCTGCGGGCCGCGCACGCCCGCCACGCTCCAGCCCGTGAGCGCGCGCGCGAATTCGGTCACGTCTTCCTGCGTGTAGCCCGTGCGCGCGCCGAGCGTGTGCAGTTCCATGATCTCGCGCGCGAGATTTTCGTTGAGGCCGCGCGCGTGGCCCGGATCGCGCGCGTCGGCGCGCAGCGCGGCGCGGCTGTTCGGGCCGACCGAGCGCACCTGATCGAGAAACACCTGCATGGCCGCGTGCTGCTCGACGGCCACCAGCATGTCTTCGAATTTGCCGAGCACGTGCGGGCGGATCGCTTCCATCTCGAACGAGCCCGCGAGACCGGCGAGCGCCGGTTTGTCGACGGACACCGCGAAGTGATTCGACCAGAAGTGCACGAGGCGCTCGACGAACGGCGTGTCGGTTTGCAGCGCGCTGGCGAGCCGCGCGTTGACGGCGCTGCGATACACGTCCACGCCCTCGCGCCGGATCGTGCGGTTGACCGCCTGGCGCTGAGCCTGTTTGTTCGTCGCCGTCGACGTGGACGATTGGGGCGCTGGTGTCGATTGCGTCGCTTGCGTCGATGCGGACGACGCCGGCGCGTTCGCGCTCGCGGCCGTATCGACGCCATTCAAGCCCTGCATGCGCTCCTCGCCGAAACGCGTGGTGAGCGCGACCGCGCCGGGCTCGTCGCGCCAGGCGGCGGGCAGCGGTTCGTAGCGGCTCAACTGGTCGAGCAGCCAGTGCTGGGGATTGTCGGGCGGCGCCTCGTCGGGGCGCGCGCCCAGGCCGAAGCGATTCAGTGCGATCGCGGCGGCGCGGGTGGTTGGCGGGTGGTCCATGCGCGGTCCTCGTGGCGTGGCGGATATCACGTTAAACGCCGCTCGCGCCAGGATCCGTCGCACGATTTTCAGTTTTTTTCGCTGGCGCGATTTCGCAACATAACGGGCGATGACGCGCGGCGAAGCACGTTCAAGCGTGCCTGGCGGCGCGTCATTCGGCCTCGCTGGCCGTGTTCGGGTCCGGGTCCCTGTTCTTGCGTGGCGGCGCGAGCGGCTGGCGCCACTGGCCGCTGCGCTTCAGGCCTTCGGCGAACTTGAGGCGCTCTTCGGGCGTGAGCGTGGCGGCATAGTCGGCGACGCCGGTTTCCACCTTCGCGCGCAACGCGCTGTCGGCGGCGCGGGTGCGGGCGAGCGCGGCGTCGAGCGCGGCGCGGTCGAGCGTGGGCGCGGCGAGCAGATCGAGTACGGCGCGACGGTCTTCGCGGGCCTCGCGCGCGTCGGCGCGGCCGTTGCGGCGCGCGTCGCGCAAGGCTTCGACGAACTGCTGGCGGCGTTCGGGCGGGAGTTCGTCGGTGGCGAACCGCAACGCCACGCGCGGTCCCGGCCGCGCCTCTTTTTGAGTGAGCGCGGCCAGCGTGCCGTGCGTGGCGAACCAGCGCCACGCGCCGCCCGCGATGCCGCCCAGCAGGAACACGTTGAGCAGCACCGAGCCCACGATCAGCGCTTTCCAGGAACGGCCGTTCATTCGTCGCTCCCGTCGTCGAGCGAGCCAAGGAAGCTGCTTTGATGCGCGGTGTCGTATCCGCTGTAGGCTGGGTCGCTGGCGGTGTGCGTCGCGCCCGGCGCGCCTGCGAGCAGCGCGAACGACATGGCGAACGCGCCGGCCAGCGCGCCCGCGAGCCCGACGCCCGCGAGGCCCACGCCGGACCACCAGAAGCGGCGGCGCGAGGCGTCCTTGCGGCGCGGCAACGGCGGCGTGAGCGAGGGCGCGCTCGTCACGATGCGTTCAACGAGCGTGCGCGACGGCGGCTCGATGAAATCGCGCGCGAGCCAGGCGTCGAGTTCGAGCGCGGCGGCGAGTGCCGCGTCGGCTTCGTCGCGATGCGCGCGCGCCCACGCGAGCGCGTCGGCGCGTTCTTGCTCGGGCCAGCGGCGCGGGTCGGCGCCCCACGCATCGACGAGCGTGTGGAATCGTTCGGGTGTCATGCTGAATCCTTGCCGGCGGGGCCGCCGGCCAGTTGTGCGCGCAAGGTGCGCCGGGCGCGCGCCAGCAGGCTTTCGAGCGCGTCGACCGAAATGCCCATCAGGCCGGCGGCTTCCAGATTCGAAAGCTCCTGATAATACGTGAGCACGAGTGCCTCGCGCTGACGCACGGGCAGCGCGGCCAGCGCCGTGCGTACGTGTTCGTCGCGCGAGCGCGTCTCGAGCCGAAGATCGGGCGCGGGGGCGGGATCGGCCTCGTCGGGCAGGGTATCGACGGGTTCTTCGCGGCGGCCGCGCAAACGGTCGTAACAGAGATTGAGCGCCACGCGGTGTAGCCACGTGTCGAACTTCGCTTCGCCGCTGCGCCATTGCGGCGCCTGTTTCCAGATCCGCATGAACGCCTCCTGCGCAATGTCCTCCGCCTCCATGCGGTCGCCGAGCAGGCGCGTGGCGAGCGCGAGCAGACGCGGCAGCTTGCGCGCGACGAGCGTGCGCACCGCGCCCGCGTCGCGTTCGCCCACGCGGGCGACGAGTTCGGCGTCGGGGTCGCGCTCGCTCAAGGCACGGGCCTGGCGGTCGTGGGCGGGCGCGGACCGCGCGCCGGCGGCGGGCAGGACAGGCGGTCCAGCGAGTGTCGCGGCGCGCGTGTCATCGTCGTGTCCTCCCTGGCGTTCGTGGTTCGCATCATGGCCCGTATCGAGCGCCGCCGAATGACTCGGTGACTGGCTCGAAGGATGGCTCAATTCGCCAGCCGCTTCCCCGGCAACCGGAGAAGCGGCGTCGGCCGGTTCGCGAACGTTCAATATACGACGACCGCCGGCCGGTAGTAGGCAGGCCGCGCCGGCACCACCACGCAGCCACTCAGAATGACCGCGGCGAGGGTCAGGATAACGAGCGTTTTCATGGCTGCGCTCCATCTTCGCTATTCCGGTTCATCGGCGCGCCTCAGGCCCAGTGGCCCGGCATCCAGCGCCAGTTCGGCCCGTGCGCGATCCAGTGGCCCGGCACCCAGCGGTGTCCCACGCGCACCGTTTGCCAGTGGCCGGGCGCCCAGACATAGCCGCCGTGCGCATAGCGCCAGTGGCCCGGGTCCCACGCGTAGCCGGCGCGCGGCGGCGGCACGGTTTCCACGCGCGGCGGCGGCGGCGCGCTCGGCGCGATGATCACGGTCTGTGCGAACGTGGCGCCGCTGGCGAGCGCGAAAACGGCTGCGGCGAGCAGCGTGCGGATGGATGACTTCGGCATGTTGACCTCCCGTTGTTCGTTGCCGGACGCCGTCGCGCGTGAGTCTGCGCGCGGCCTGTATGACTTGAACGGGGGAGGCGGTGGAAATCCGTCGCGGAAATCGCGATTTTTTTCGGGCGGCGTTTTGTGCTGCTCTTTTTGCGGATTGTTTTGGTGGGCGTGCGGGGCCGGGCGCGGGCTTTTCCCGCTCGCTACGGCTGATCTAGCGCCGGTTCGAGAGTGGGTGCGCCTACCTGAAGATCAACCGCGAACGCGTGTAACAAAACCACACCATGCTTGCGCCCTGTCAAAAATACTGTATAAATACACAGTATGGATGTGCATACAGTAGTCCTTGACGGGAGGTCTTATGGCACCGCTGATTCGCATTGTGAACGACGAGGATCGCCGCTCGGTCGAGTGGCTGATCACCAACGTGGGCGAGGCGCGCGTTACCGCTGCCGCGCAGCGGCTGAGCCGCGGCGGCCGTGGGCCGTTCGTCTCGGCGGTATGCCGCTATCTCGGGGCGTGGCCGCCGCCGTCGCGCGCATCCGCGGCGGAGAACTCGCGCTACCGCGTTGGCGACGAATATCTGGCGCGAATTCGTGAGTTGCTGGCGCGCCGCCACGGGCCCACGGCGCCTGCGCATTGAGGGCGAGGGCGCGAATCATCGGGTAGCGCAGCGCAAGGCTTTAGAAAAGGCGCACCGTTTTGCAAGGCGGGCCGCTTCGGCCCGTACGCATCACGCGCCGGCGTGGGGCGTACGTCGGCGGTCGGCCATCGGTGAAAAGAGCGGGGCGGCGAACTCGAGCGCCATGCCGGCCATCGGCCGGCCACGACCTTCCTCCCTGGCCGCCACGGCCTTTCTCATGCCTCGACCGACGCTTCGCTTTCCATATGCCGAAGCACGGAATGGAACGTTTTGAGTAGCTTTCCATCGGGCATGCCGGTCTCGCCGAACAGGCGCTTCTGAACGGCAATCACGAGCGGCAGCGCCTTGCGCATGCGAGCCAGTCCAACCTGGGTGACGGTCACGTTCTTCGCCCGCACATCGATCGAGCTCGTTTTTCGCGTCACCATGCCTTTTTCGTCGAGCGCTTTGAGCATTTGCGAGAGCTGGACTTTGTGAATGTCGCTGAAGCGGGCGAGCGTTGTCTGCGTGACTTCGTCTCCGTCCTTCGAGAGCCACGCAACCAGCGTCAGGGTGGTGAACTGCAGGTGCGTCAGTTCGAGTGCCTCCAGCGCCCGGTCGATTTCCCGCTGGTACAGGTGGAACATCTTCCAGAGAACGAACCCGATGGCGCGATCCGGTGCGCCCAGCGAGAGGCTCGTGAAGGCTTTCTGAAGTTCCTTGGGTTTGACATCGACATCCATGGGCTGCAGCCTCCGCAAAAAAGAGTGACAGCGTCGTGCGAAATCACGTGCCTTGCATATTGTAAATGCATTAACTATTATCGGGTAGTGCTTCATCCAACCCAAAGGAGGATGCCGATGAATCAACTACCGCTGGATATCGCTTTCTGGAACTACGATCGGGTTCAACCCCTGATCGACGGTACTGTCGAGATCAAGAACGTTAGCGCGTCTTTTCATACGGCGCGCATCGTGACCGAAATCTTCAAGGGAATGATTGCCGAGCGGCAATACGACGTAGCGGAATTGGGCATGACTTATCTCCTGCGCACGATCGATCAGCCCAATGCGGAGTTCGTTGGCATTCCTGTTTTTCTGAACCGGGCATTCCGGCACTCGGCGATCTATATCAACAAGTCGAAGGGGATCGAACGCCCGCAAGACCTTGCCGGCAAGCGTATCGGTGAACTGGCGCTCTACGGGCATGACTCCGGCATCATGTCCAAAGGCGTGCTGGCGGATGAGTTCGGCGTTCAGCCGGCATCCGCGCAATGGCTCGTTGGCGCGATCGATTTTCCCATGGAGCCGGTCGATTTCGTGACGCATCCGCATCCCGCCAATGTGCAGGTGGAATGGGCATCGAAGGAGGCCGATCTGGGCACGATGCTGGAAGAGGGCGAACTGGACGCGTTGATCTCAGCCGATATCCCGAAGTGCGTGCTCGAAGGCTCGCCGAAGGTCGGCCGGCTATTCCCGAATTACGTCGAACTCGAACAGGCGTATTTTGCGCGTACCCGGGTCTTTCCGATCATGCACACCGTTGCGGTGCGCCGCACGCTCGCCGAGGAGCGGCCGGACATCGTGAAGGCGGTGTATGACGCGTTTTGCGAGGCCAAAGCCAGCACGATGAAGAACCTCGCGATGGGCATGACGTTCAACAATATGTCGCTGATGGTTCCATGGCTGACGCATCGGCTCGAAGAGAACCGGAATACGCTGGGCAACGACTGGTGGCCCTATGGCATTGCGGGAAATCGCGTCGCGCTCGAAACGATACTGCGCTACCACTACGAACAGGGGATTACGTCGCGGCAGTTGTCGGTGGACGAGGTCTTCGTGCCGTACCTCATGGACACTTGATTCATGGGCACTTGACTCATGGTCACTTATGAAAGCAACACGGTTATGCCGCGTTGCTTAGCCGGCGGCGTACCCGAAGCACAACGAGCTTGCCCGGTTGCGCTTCGCCATTCACGGCGCTTCGGGCATCGCCGCGATCACCGATCCTCGTGCGGCTCCATGAGGGGATATTCATCGCCATTGCGCACAAAACCGGGCATCTGCGAAAAGTCCATACGTGGCGGCCCGAAAATGTCCACGAGCCAGCAACCGGCTTCCAGCGCCTGACTCGTATGGATCAACCCGGCGGGCAAGGAGATCGCGGCGGGACTGTCTATCTCCAGATGCTCGTCGGCTTGCCATTGCGTCGAATCCGGCCCCCAGGGGGTACGCAGATGATGCGCGAATCGACCCGCGTAAGTCAGCGTGATCTGCTCGAAATCGTCGTGTGAGTGGGGCTTGAGTTTCTTGCTGTCGCGCTTGCCCGGATAGATATCGGTGATATTGACCATCAGATTGGTGCAGCGAAACGCGCGGCCGGGCTGCGTGGCATCGACATAGTCGTCCAGCCGGTAATGCCGCAATTTGAAGCCGTTCACCGGATCGGGCCATGCACGGCATTCGCTCAATTCGGGCGCGCCAGCCGCGTAGTCGGCTGCATTGAGCGCCGCGCCCAGCGTTTCTCGCGACGTCGTGCCGACGATGTGCGCGAGCAGGCCGTTGCCTTCGACATCGACCTGGCTCTCCCCGGGTGGCAGGATAAAGAGGGTATCCCCTTCGCTTGGCGCCTGTTGCTGCATCGTATCCACGCGAACGCGCACGCGTAGTGCTGCTGGCGCGACGATCATCGATTCCGCCGTTTCGCGAATGTCGATCGTTGCGCGTCCTTCGATTCGCGTCATCGCAAGGGCGAAGTGCGCGGTGCGCAGAACCCAGCGTTGATTGCCGTGGCTATCGAGTTGCGGTGGCGTGTCGAACCTCGTGATGGTGCGGCTGCGAGCGGGAACGACGATGCCGCGCTTGCGCGGCCGCGTGCGGGTTTCGGCGTTCATCGTGCTCACTCCGCGCGCTGGGGAATGGCCGGGCGGCCGTCGGCGACCCATTGCCGGAATTCCTCGCGCGTTTTCTCGTTCGCCGGGAACACGCCCCACAGCGCGTCGCCCGCACCGATGCGCAGGCTGATGTACTGCTCGATATCGTCCTGTGCCTCGCAGGCGTCCGCGAGTTCGGCGGCCAGATGGGGGGGGATCACGGTCACGTTGTTGCGGTCGCCGTGGATGATGTCGCCGGGATAAACCGCCACGCCCGCGCAGCCGATCGGCACTTGCAGATCGGCGACATGGTGATACGCGAGCCGCGACGTGGCCGTCACTTCCTTGCTCCAGGAAGGAATGGCCATATCGCCGATTTCGTCGCCGTCACGAAACGCGCCGTCGGTAACAACGGCGGCTGCGCCGCGCAGCATCATGCGCTTGACGAGCACGTCGCCCATGGCGGCGGCACGACCGTCGCCGCGGCTGTCGATCACGAGCACGTCGCCGCGTTGTACCTGTTCGACGCCGAACCATTGCAGGTTATCCGCGTTTGGCTCGGTGGTGACGGTCGCAAGGGTATCGACATGTTCGCGCGCCGGTATGAAGCGCATGGTGTAAGCGCGGCCCGCAAACGGCTTCAGATCCCGGTTGAGCGGCTTGATGCCCACCATCACCGGCTGAATGTAGCCGCGCTTGAATAGTTGCGTGGTGAGTGTGCCGCTCGACGCTTTCGCGAGGCGTTCGAGCACCGAGTCGGGAACGTAGTGCGGGTTGTTGCTTCGTTCGCTCAGTTCTTCTAGAGTGGGAACGCGCGCGTTCGAGGGAGAGAGCGGCTCGATGGTTGTGTTCATGCAGGAATCCTGATCGGTTGACGGTGTGCGCCGAGTGTCTTGCGGCGGTGATGACCGCGAGTGCGCTAGTTCGAATAACTATCCCATAGAACCTACCCACGAAAAACCGCAGCGAACGGCTTTGCGTTGGCATACGGTGCGAAGTGTTCCAGATGGTGAGACACGAAAAGATGAGCAAGAGCAGCAACACAGGTGAGGGAACCGCGTCGCTCGAAAAGGCGATCGATGTGCTGGATGCAATCAGCGCTGCCCCGGAAGGCATCAGCCAGTCGGAGCTTTCGGAGCAGGTTGCGTTGCCGCGCACGACGCTGTATCGCATTCTCGCGACGCTAAACGCACGCGGGCTGGTGCGCCGCGATCCGTCGCGGCATGTCTATTGCCTCGGATTCCGCTGCGTGGAGATGGCACGGCAGGCGTATGCGATGCCCGAACTGGTTTCCGCCGCGTCGCACGAGTTACGGGCGTTGCGCGACCTGACTGGAGAAACCTCGTATGTCGGCACGCTGGAAGGCATCGACGTGGTTTCGCTGGAGCGCTACGACAGCCCGCACACGCAGCGCTCGCGCACCTCGCACGGGCACCGGAAGCCCGTGTATGCAACGAGCCAGGGCAAGGCGATTCTGGCCGCGCTGCCTGCCGTCGAGCGCGACGCCATCGTGGCCGCGGTGCGGCTCAAAGCGCACACGGAAATGACGATCACCGACCGTCGCCGTCTGGTGGCGGAGCTGCGCGTGGTGGCCAGCCGCGGTTACGCCATCGACGACGAAGAAAACGTGCTGGGCACGCGTTGCGTGGGCGCGGCCATCACAGACGCGCACGGGGTGGTGCGGGGCGCGATCAGCGTGGCGGGACCGGCGTATCGGCTCACGCATCATCGGCTCGAACTGCTTGGCCCGGAACTGGTTGCGGCCGCCAGGCATATTGGCGCGCTGCTGACGCCGCTTCGACGCGCGGGCGAAAGCACGGGCGATGCGGTCACGCCCACTTCGGCGCCCACTGCGCTATACGGTGCGCATCCGGTGTGGTCGCCCGAGCGTCAGGCGCTGATCTGGGCAGATACCTTGGCGCCCGCGCTGCGCATATCGAGCGAGAGCGGAGGGGAACAGCGCGTGCAGATTTCGCATCCCATCCGCTGTTTGCTGGTCACGGCGCAGGGCATACGCGCATTTCACGAAGCAGGCAGCACTCTGGTGGATGCCGATAAAAAACGCCCGCCGCCCGACACCGATCGCGTTTTGCTCGCAGCCTGCGTGGGCGCCGAGGACATCATATGGGTGTCGAGCTTGCAGGCGCGTAAGTTCCAGATTGGCATCTTGCACGACGATGGCGCGTTTACGAGCAAATGGTCCTTGAATCATGCCGTCGATGGCTTGCGCTTTGATCGCACTACGGGCCTGTTATTCGGCACGATGCCGGATACCGGCGACATCATCGTGCTGAATCCGTCGCGAAAGGAAGTGCGCACCTTTGCGCGCGTGCCGAAGAGTTCGGGCGTGCTCAGCGGTCTCGATGTCGATAACGAAGGCGGCGTTTGGGTCGCGTTGCGGGACGGCTGGAGCGCGATGCGCTTCGCCGCAGACGGCAATCTCGATCAAACGGTGCCGCTGCCGGTGCCGTGCCCGACCGGTATCGCCGTGGGCGGCGTGGATGGCAAGACGCTATTTATCGCTACGGCGCGCCAGCCGGTTCCGCTCGACGTGCTCAAGAAAGCGCCGCTTTCCGGCAGCCTGTTCAGGCTAGCGCTCACGGCGTAACGAAAAAGCGCGCCGTGGGAACGATCCACCGCGCGCTTTATATTAAAACGAATTTTATTAGTTATACGAAACAGATGGGGAGCGCGTACGCGGCGAATGCAGCAACAGCGCAATTGCGAGCGCTGAGCACAGCGCAAGACCGGCGGCAACGGCGAACGCCATCGGGTAGCCGCCGCCATATTGCACGAACCAGCCCGTCAGCCCCGGCGCGATCAAACCGGCAAGATTGGCGACCAGATGCACGAAGCCGCCCGTCACGCCCACTTTCTCTTGCGGCACGACTTCACGCACCAGCACCCAGCAATTTTGCGGAATCATGAACGAGCAGATGCTCGAGCCGGAGATCGCGAGCACGGCCAACACCGCGCTTTGCGAGCGCATCGTTACCACCATCAGCACCGCCGCGCCTGCGAGCGCGACCAGCAGCAAGGTCTTGCGGGCCGCCACGCTGTCGCGCGAGCGCTTGACCATGCTGTCGCTGATCCAGCCGCCCGCGCCCAGTCCAATTGCTGCGCCCAGCCACGGAATCGCGCCAACCACGGCCATTTCGCGCACGTTCAGATGCTGGAAATCGACCAGATAACTGGGCAGCCACGAGAGGAGAAAATACAGCAGATAGTTCGAGGCGAAAAAAGCGATGCAGATGGCCAGCACGCGCTTCGAGAGCAGATGGCTCCAGATACCGCGCGACGGCGAGGCATTTTCGGCAAGCGCGGTTTCGCGCTGCAACACCGCCGCGCGTTCGTGGCTCGCCGCGATCTGCTCGCGCTCGACCGGCGACACACGCGGATGCTGCTCCGGCGTATCCCGGAAGAATCGCAGCCACGCCAGCACCCATACGAGACCCAGCACGCCCGTCACGATGAACGCCACGCGCCAGCCGTAGTTGAGCGCAAGAAAGCCGATCAGCGGCGCGGCGATGGCGGCTCCGAGCGGTTGCCCAATGGCGATGAAACCCACGGCGCGCGCCGCTTCTTCGCGGGGAAACCAGTGGGTGATGGACTTGTTGATGGTCGTGCCCATCGGTCCTTCGCCAATGCCGAACAACACACGCACGGCCAGCAGCCCGGAAAAGCTCGACATTGCCGCGGTGGCGGCGCAGAACAACGACCAGAACGAAGCGGCGGCGGCAAACACGCGGCGCGGGCCGAAGCGGTCGGCGCACCACCCGCCGACAAAGCAGAACACGCAATAGCCGGTGAAGAAGGCGCTGAATAACAGCCCCATCTGATAGTCGGTGATATGGAGTTCGGAGCGGATAAACGGCGCGGCCACGGACATGGCGGCGCGGTCTACGTAATTCAGTCCGCCGGCGCAGAAGAGCAGGATGCCGACGATCCATCGATAGCGATGTTGACCCATAAAAGCAGGTGTCTCCGTGGAGTTTTTAGTGTGGTTATGACTTATGTGCCCATGCTACGCAGATGAACGCGCTTGTCGATAGGCGCAACGCCGCGTGCGGAAGCGCTGTTCTCACATCTTGAGACTGGCGGCGGTGGCGCTTGCATCTCGGGCGCACGCTTGTGCACAACTCGCCGCGCTGGCATGCGCGAAATCCCGCGGATATGGGTCGGAATCTCAGGCTTTGGGATTGGAGGCGTCGGTCGCTCGTGGCCCGGGATTTCCAGACGCGCAGCGCCTCAGTAGGATGCGATTCCTGTTGAACGTGACTTGCCTGCCTGACTTACCTGCCATGTCAACACATCGGCCGAAACGTCGGCCAGCAAGTCGCGAGAAAAACAATCGTTTAGTTATTCGAAATAAAAATCCATCCCAGGAGACACTCAGTGAAGCATGTGAAGAAATGCGTTGTGCTTTCCGCGGCGCTTGCGCTGCCGGCGATCGGCCACGCGCAAAGCAGCGTCTCGCTGTACGGCGTGATCGATACGGGTTTTCTCTACGCCAATAACGTGAACGGCGGCCATCTCTACACGAGCCAGGCGGGCTGGTATCAGGGCAATCGCTGGGGCTTGCTGGGCGCCGAAGATATCGGCGGCGGCTATCAGGCGATTTTCCGGCTCGAAAGCGGATTTTCCGTGCTGAACGGCTCGATGGGCCAAGGCGGCGCGCTGTTCGGGCGTCAAGCGTACGTGGGCATTTCCGGCCCTTATGGTGCGGTCACGGCCGGTCGTCAATACGACGCGATCGTCGAATACGCGGAACCCGCGCGCGCCAACACAGCGCTGCTGATCAACCATCCTGGCGAATTCGACAACCTCGGCAACGACTATCGCCTGAATAACACGCTCAAGTTCGCCAGCGCCAATTTCCACGGCTTCAAGTTCGGCGGCATGTTCAGCCTGGGCGGCGTGGCGGGTAGTTTCGACCGAAATCGCGCGTATTCATTCGGCGCTTCCTACAATCAAGGGCCGCTGTTTCTCGGCGTGGCGTATCTCGACACTCGCGACCCCAACTTTTCGTACTACGGCAACAACCCGTCGTCGAGCACCACCGGCAACAACATGTCGGCGTATCGCATCTTTTCGGGCTATGCTTCGGCGCGCACGCTGGACACGCTCGCGGCCTCGGCGGGCTACACGCTCGGCGAGTTGAACGTGGCGGCCACCTACACGAACGTGCGCTACAGCGGGCTGGGCGCGTTCGCCTCGCTGAATCCGTCCGGTTATCAGGGCGTGGCGGCGTTCAACACGGCCGAACTCGCGCTTGGCTACGCGCTCACGCCTTCGCTGAAGCTGGGCGCGTCGTATCAGTACATTCACGGTGCGCCGGTGCGCAACGGCGACATCGGCAAGGTCACGTACCATGAGGCCGACGTTTCGCTCGACTATTTCTTCACGAAACGCACCGACGTGTACGTGATGGTGATGGGCCAGATCGCCTCCGGGAAAGACTCGACGGGGCAGGCGGCCGTGGCGCAACTCTGGGCGCTCGGACCTTCGTCGACCAGCCGCCAGATCGGCAGCGTGGTCGGCCTGCGCCACAAATTCTGATTGCAGCGCTCGCTTAAGCCCGCCTGGGCCTGCTAACGCCTACCCAAGCCCACTTAAACCGTGCGAGTCTCAGCGCTTGGGACTCGCCAGTGACTTCGAAACCCGGGGCCATTTCCCGAAACGAAGGCTGGCGCTACGATCCAGCCTACCGAGCCCTCGAACCATACGGGCGGCCAGGCAACATGGAGACATGAAGCAATGAAATTCCGCGGACAGTACCGCTCGACGATTCTGGCGATGTTGTTGCTCGCCACCGTCATCAACTATATCGACCGCTCCGCGCTGTCGATCGCCATGCCGTTCATCACGCACGACTACCATCTTTCCGCGAGCGAGAAGGGCATTATTTTCGGCGCGTTCTCGGTCGGCTATGCGATGTTCAACTTTCTCGGCGGCTACTTTTCGGATCGCTTCGGCGGCCGCAGCGTGTTGAGCTGGTCGATGAGCGGCTGGTCGGTCGCGTGCGCGCTTACGGCGGCCGTTTCCGGCTTCTGGTCGATGCTGGTGCTGCGTATCGTGTTCGGCATGGGCGAAGGCCCGAACGCGGCCACCTCGAACAAGGTCGTGAACACGTGGTATCCGATCGGCGAACGCGCGAGCGCCGCCGGCATCGCGCAATCGGGCGGTCCGATCGGCGGTGCGCTGGCGGGACCGGTGGTTGGTTTTCTCGCGCTGGCGTTCGGCTGGCGTGCCGCGTTCATGGTGATGGGCGTGCTGGGGATCGGCTGGGTGCTGCTGTGGCGCCGCCTTTCTACCGAACTCCCCGCGCAGCACGAGCGCGTGAGTCCGGCGGAACTGGCGCAGATCGAGGCAGGTCAGGAACCGGCTCGCGTCAAGCACGGACAGAAAGTGTCGATCCGCGAAGTAGTGACGAAGCGCGCGGTGCTCACGACCGGCATTTCGCTCTTTTGCTACAACTACGTGCTGTTTTTCTTCATCACGTGGTTCCCGAGCTACCTCGTGGATGCGCGCCATATCAGCCTGAAGAACATGAGCCTCGTCAGCTCGCTGCCGTGGATCACCGGCGCGATCGGCTTTATGACGGGCGGTTTGATCGTCGACGCCATTTATCGCCGCACGGGCCGCCGCATGATGTCGCGCAAGATCGTGCTCGTCACGTCGTTCCTGATCGCGGCGGCGTGCGTGGCGCTGACCGGCATCGTGGATGAAGTCTGGACCGCCGTGGCAGTGATGACGATCGCCATCGGCTTTCTCATGCTCGCCGGTCCCGCCTACTGGGCGATCATTCAGGACAGCGTGCCGCGTCATCAAGTGGGCACGGCCAGCGGTTTCATGCACGGTCTCGCGAATTGCTCGGGCATCGTCGGTCCCGCGATCACGGGCTTTCTGATCCAGAGCACGGGCAGCTTCGTGAGCGCCTTTGTGCTCGCGGGTGCCGTCGGTTTGATCGGCTCGCTGATTCTGGCGTGCTTCGTCAGCAGCAAGGAACAGATGGGCGTGCCGACGCCCGCGTGATTGAGCGTGGTAGCTCTCAACGCAACGGCGTATGTCCGCAAGGGCATACGCCTCTTTCATTTTTGGAGTGTCATGAGTGAGTTCAGCCCTGCCCTCAGTGAGGGCATGCGCGAGTTTGTCGATACCGCCGCGACGTTCCGCAGCGCGAGTGACGACTGGGCGGCGCGCCGCGCGGCGTTCGCGCGTCAATGTGCGCATTTCACGCCGCTGCCCGCGCGCCCGCTCGTCGTGGAAGATCGAACGATAGGCGGCGTGACGACGCGCGTGTACCAGCCCGCGCACGAAGCGCCCGAATGTGGCTGGCCGGTACTGGTTTACTTTCACGGCGGCGGCTGGACGATGGGCGATCACAGCACGCACGACTGGTTCGCACACGCGTTGCTGGCGCGCGCGGATCTGGCGATTGTCGCGGTGGATTATCGGCTTGCGCCCGAGTTCAGCTATCCGGCGCCGCTCGACGACGGCCTCGCGGTTTGGAACGCGATTGCCGCTTCTGCGTGGCCGTTCGATTCCGGGCGCGCGGCGGTATCGGGCGACAGCGCGGGCGGGACTATCGCCGCCGCGTTGTGTATGGCGTTGCGTGCGCGCGGCCAGGCGCAACCGCGCGCGCAGGCGTTGCTCTATCCGGTATTGAGCGCCGATACGGCGTTTGCGTCGATGCGCGAGCACGCGCTCGCGCCGATGCTGAGCGCGCAAGGTCTCGCCGATTCCATCGCGCTTTATTTGCCCGACGAACGCACGCGCCATACGGAAGAAGCGATGCCGCTCGCAAGCAAGGACTTCGGCGGACTTGCGCCCGCATTGCTGATCGTGGCGACGGAGGACGTGCTGCGCGATCAAGCCGTCGATTACGCGGCGCGCGTGCGGGAAGCGGGTGGCACGGCGGAAGTGCTTCTGGCCGAGGGTTGCGTGCATGGCGCACTGCGCGCGACCTATCTGCCGGAAGCCGTGGCGTGCTACGAGCGCATCGCCGAATTTCTGATCGCGTACGACGCTGCCGGGCGCACCGTGCAGAACTAAAAACGGCGGGCCAGCTTGACGCTGCCCGCCGCCTTTTCCCGGCTGAAAACGCGAACGCTTAACGAGCGCGTGCGAATCGCGAAACGACCGCTTCGTCGGGTGCGAGACCGATGCCGGGTGCGTCGCCGAGACGAAGCTGGTGGCCGGGCCCGATCGATGAAAGATCGATCAATTCCGCCGCCGGTTCGACATAGAGCCATTCGACCTGCAACATGTCGCGATGCGCGGTGGCCAGATGCAGCGTGGTCAGAAAGCCCGGCCCGAAATACGGGCTATGCGGCAGCACGCCCGTTTGCGCCGCGCGCGCCAGTTCGACGATCTCCAGAAACTCCGTCACGCCGCCGACCTTGCTCACGCTCGGTTGCAGATAATCGACCGCTTGCGCCGCCACGGCCTGCTGAAATTGCAGCGACGTGCACCAGTTTTCCCCGGCCGCGATCGGCACGCCGTGGTGGCGCAGGCGCGCGAGACGCGCGAAGTCTTCGGGCGGGAAAATGGGTTCTTCGAGCCACGAGATGCCTTCCAGCGCTTTCAACTGCTCGATATTCGCGAGCGATTGCGCGTCGGTCCACGCGCAATTCACGTCGACGGAAACGGGCGCGCGGCCATCCACGGCGGCGTGCGCCGTTTCGATTACCGCCATGTCGATTTCGTGCAGCTTGATGTCGGCGTAACCTTCGTCGAGCGCGCGGCGGCAGATCGCGGCGGCGGCGTCGCCTTCGCCGTAACGCACGAGGCTCGCATACGAGCGCAGCGTGACCGGTTCCGCGCCGCCCAGCGTTTTCCACAACGGCTCGCGCTTGCGCTTCGCGGCCAGATCCCACAGCGCCATGTCGACGCCCGAAATCGCGAACATCGTGATGCCGTAGCGGCCGAAGATATGCAACGCGCGCTGCGCGGCTTTGGTCCACGCCGGAATCGATTCGACCGTCGCGCCTTCGATCAGCGGCTTCAGACGCGTTTCGACCACGCTGAGCGTCGCGTCGGCCACGAAGTAACCGAACGCTTCGCCCCAGCCCACGTTGCCGTCGGTGTCTTCGACGCGGATCAGCACCGTTTCCATCGACTTCCACGCGGAAGGCGTGATGCCGAGTCCGCGGCCGCGATCTTCGAACGGCACTTCAACCACGCGCGCTTCAAGGGAACGGATTTTCATTGCGGTGTCCTGACGATAAGCGGCTTCGGCACATACGGGCCGCCCACAAAATCGGGGCCTTCGGAAGCTGGCATCGCTTCGCGCGCAACAAATGCGGGCGAGAGATTATCCTGCGCCGAATCCTGCGGCACGTAGCCGAGTTCGGTGGCGCGCGCGTTGTCGAAGAAGGGCGCGGCGCAGCGCGACACGCCGTACACGACTTCGTTCGACACGTCCGCGTGCTCGAGACCGACGCGGATCAGTTGCGCGAGATCGCGTCCACTCACCCAGATATGCTGACGGCGGCCGTCGCCGATCGTGTCGGTTGCGCTGCCGATGCGGATCGACATCGTCTTGATGCCGTGACGATGCGCGTAGAGCGCGCACGCGGCCTCACCGAACACTTTGGAGAGCGCGTAGAAGCCGTCCGGCGCAATGCTCGCGTGGTCGCCCGCGAAGCCGTCCACGCGATGCTGCCCGAGCACGTGATGGCTGCTGGCGAACACGAAGCGGCCGATGCCGTGTTCGCGCGCGGCGTCGAGCAGATAAAGCTGCGCGCGATAGTTGGCGTCGAGCGTGGCTTCGAAGTCGATGTCCAGGCTGTACGCGCAGGCGAGGTGCAGGATCGCGTCCGCGCCTTGCGCCGCGCGCAGCACGGCGTCGCGGTCGGCGATATCGCCCACGATGGCCGTTTCGTTGGCGGCCAGATCGCACGCCTCGCGCAGATCGAGCAGACGCAGGTTGTAGCGCTCGCGCAGGTACGGGCGCACGCGGGCGGCGACGCCGCCGGCCGCGCCGGTCACAAGTATCGTTTTCATCGCACTGTCTTCATGGTTTTCAACGAGTGTAGTCGCAGGCGACCCATTCGAAGTAGGTTTTCAGATCCGCGATGAGGGCCTGATGCGCCGGGTGCGGAAGATAGCGCTCGACGGCTTCGGCGTCGTCGAAGCTCGCTTCGAGCAGATAGTCCCAGCAGATCGGGCGCGCCAGTTCGTTGGCTGAGACGCGCCACGCGCGGATAAAGTCGATCTCGCCTTCGAGATTGCGCATGCGCTCGACCAGCGCGGCTTCGCGATGCATATCCTCGGCCACGTGTTCGAGACGGCGGAACATCACCACGTGCTGCATCATCGCGTGATCCCTCCGGCGTTGGCGTCCAGCGCCCATTGCGGCGCGTCTTGCAGCGCGACCGGGCGCAGGAAGCGTTCGATGGCCGCATAACCCACGGACGTGGTTTGCGGCTGCGTCGAAGCGGGCCATGGGCCACCGTGCTGTTGTGCGTCGCATACGGCTACGCCAGTGGGCACGCCGCCGAACAGCACGCGTCCGGCGATGCGCTGCGCGGCAGCGGCGAGCGCGCGGTTCGCGGGCGTGTCGGCTTCGGCGCCCCAGAGCGTGGCCGTGAGTGTGCCTTCCACGGCGGCGAGCACGTCGAGCGCCTGGGCTTCGTCGCGCACCTTCACGATTAGCGCGGCGGGGCCGAACATTTCCTCGCGCAACGCAGCGTTGGCGATAAAGGTGGCGGCGTCGGTTTCGTAGAGACGCGGCGCGGGCGTGGTCGCTGCCTCGTTTTCCGCCGATACCGCGAGACGCACGCGCACGCCCGCCTGCTCGGCGATATGTGCAGATGCCTTCTCGAAGCCGCCGCGCATCGCCTGCGTGAGCATCGCGTGCGGTTGTTGCGCGGCCAGCGCCTGGGCGAGCGCCGCGACGAAACGTTCGCCGTCTACATCGTCATACACGACGATCAGGCCAGGGCTGGTGCAGAACTGGCCGCAGCCGAGCGTGATCGACGCGGCCAGCGCAGCGGCGGGCGCATCGACGCCTTGCGCGAGCGCGGCGGGCGTGACCACGAGCGGGTTGATCGAGCCGAGTTCGCCGTAGAACGGAATCGGCAAACGTCGTGCATTGGCCGCGCGCCACAACGCCACGCCGCCCTGATACGAGCCCGTGAACGCAACGGCGCTCACGTCGGCGTGACTCACCAGATGTACGGCGGCGTCGCGCGAAGCCTGATCGACGAAACCGATCACGCCTTCGGGCAAGCCTTGCTCGCGCAGCACGTTGGCCGCGAGCGCATGCACGCGGCGCGAGAGTTCGGGATGGCCCGAATGCGGCTTGACGATGACGGTGCAACCGGCCGCGAGCGCCGAAGCCGTATCGCCGCCGAGCACCGAGAACGCGAACGGGAAGTTGCTGGCCGAGAACATGGCCACCGGGCCGAGCGGTGCGAGCACGCGCGTGAGGTGCGGTCGTCCCGCGGGCGGCGCGCCGGGCACCGCGGCGTCGTCGATCTGACGATGTGCGATGCCGCTATCGACGCGATCGGCGAAACCGCGCAACTGGAACGCGGTGCGCGCGAGTTCGCCATTCAGGCGACCCGCCCCGAGCGAGGTTTCTTCGTCGGCGACGGAAACCAGTGCGGCCTGGTTCGCTTCGAGTGCGTCGGCGAGACCGCGCAGCAGTCGAGCGCGCACGGCGGCGGGTGCGGCGCCGTATTGCGCCTGCGCGGCGTGGGCGCCTTCCACGGCGCGATCGATGATGGAGAATTGCGTGCTCACGATTTGGCCTCCAGGTGGTAGCCGCGTCCTTCGTAGTCGAAATCGACGAGTTCGTTGATCGCCACGGTCTTGTCGGCGGGCGAGGCGTAGTACGCGCGAATCTCCTTGATGCGGACGGTTTCCGGGTCGAATACGTACCACTCGTCGCCGCGCAGCGCAGTGTTGAGCTTTGACTTCCAGTGCGTCCACTCGATCACGGCTTCATGCGAGTCGTGCGAGACGAGGATCTTTTCGATGGTCCATTGCGAGCCGAGTTCGGCCACGCACCATTGCCATTTGCGCGCGATGGTGTCGGCGCCGCGCCACGGAATGTCGGGCAGCCCGGCCGGGAAATAGTGCACGGCATCGGGCGTGAAGCACGAGACGAGTTTGTCGTAGTCGGCCTCGTTGCAGGCGTCGAAGTAGCGGCGAATGAGCGCTGCGTAGCGGTTCGGATCGTGATCGGCCATGAGTGGCATGCCTCCTGTTGGGTGCCCGGCGCGCGAGGCGGCCAGGCATGATGGACTCTGGCCCACAGTGTAGAAGCGTCGGCTTGCGGCGTAGACGGGTAAGCGGGATTCGAGTCGGGGTGAGTCTCAGCATCTGGAATCGCACGCGAATCTGACTGCTAGCGGTTCGCTTTCCAGGAGAGCGTTACCTGCGCCGCGAAATTCGCGCCGGGTTCGAGCACATGCGTGCCCGTGCCTTCGATGTCTTGCGCCGCGAAATTGAAACCGTTCGCCACGTGACTGACAGGTTCGATGCAGCAAAAGCTTCCAGAGCGGGGCGCATAGGCCACGAGGTGCGTAAGCGGTGCTGCCGTGGCGAGACGCACGGTGCCGCCCGTGCGCGTGATGCTGGCCGAGCCGTTCCATTCGCTCGCATAGATCGCGCAGTCGCGGTCTTGCCAGTCGTTCGGCGTCAGCTCAGTGACGCCCGAGATGGGGAATGACGCGCCGGTGGGAACAAAGGCCGGGTCGAGTTGCCAGCGGCGGCTCGCCTGGAAGTGCACCGTTGAAGTGCTGTCGACGGCAAGAAACGGATGCCAGCCAAGCCCGGCCGGCATCGCGCGCGTGCCGGTATTGCGCAGCGCGAGCGTCACGTCGAGCGCTGCCGCATTCAGGGTGAAGACGATGCGCGCCTCGAACGGCCACGGCCAGTCTTCGCTCGCCTCGCTGTGCAGCACGAGTTCGGCGCGTTGAACTGTGTGCGAGGCGAGTTGCCACGCGCGGCGCTGCGCGTGGCCGTGCAGGCTGTTCGGCAGATCGAGCGGATGTGGCTTGAGCGCGTGGATTTCATTGCCGAAATTCAGGCGTGCGCCCACGATGCGGTTCGAGTACGGGATCAGCGGATACGCGCCGGCCTTCGGCCAGCCGTGCTCGGGCGCGTCCCACTTGTGCAGCGGCACGAGGAGATCGACGTTGCCGTCGTGCGCTTTCAGCGTGCACACGCGCGCGCCGAGTTGCGGCGCGATTTCGGCTTCGAGAATGCCGTTGTCGAGCGTGATACGGTGGTCTGGCAAGGTGAATTGCGTCATCGCTAAAGTTGTGAGGGAGCAATCAGGCGTCGAATTGCAGTCGCAGCAAATGCCCGGAGAGCGGGGCGCTCGCGAGCGATTCGATCGGTTGGTGATTGCGGTCGCTGGTGATGTAGAGCGCCGCACGCGCCTCGCTGTGGCGCACGAAGACGAGGCCCGTGGGCGCGGCCACGGGCAGACTCACGATGCGGTCGAGCGCGCCTTCCTCGGAGAAGCGCATGAGGCTCCAGCCGTCGCGCAACGCGGTCCACACACCGCCGCGATCGTCGAGCGCGACGGCCGATAGACGGCCCGATCCCGGCGGCATGGCCGCAAAACGGCGCACGCTAGACGAGCCCTGCCGAAGCATGTAGACGGTGCCGGATGCCGATGCCGCCGCATAGGCGTGCGTGCCGTCGGCGGACCATGTCATCGAGTCGATGACTTCGCTGAACTTCCACACGGCCTCGAAACGTTGCGACGCGTTCACGAAGCCGAGATGTCCGTGACTGCCACGCTGGAACCAGCCCCACGTGTGGCCGTGCGGATCGGTGCAGAGCAGCGTGATGTCGGGTTCGCTCCAGACGCTCGCGCCTTCATGCACGGTGAGGGTTTCGTCGGCGGCAAGCAGTAAATGGCGGCCAGCCTGAGCGAGTAGCAAGCCCTCGGGACGCAACTGCATGCCGGAGATGGGCGCGTCGAGCTGGCATACGATGCGGTCGGTCCCGACGCCGTCGGCGCCGGTTTCGAACGCATGCAGCGCGGGCGCGAGCGTGTCGGCCCAATAGAGCGTGCCGCGCGCGTTCCACCACACGGGAAACGCGCCGTGAAACGCCCACGCGGGACTCACCGCCGAAACCTCCTCGGTTTCCGTCGCGCGGCCGCCGCTTTGCAATTGCGCGCCCACGCGCCGCGCGGCCTCGACGAGCTCGGGACCGAGCAGTTCGAGCCGAGCGAGCGACATGCGGTAAGCCGGTCCCGCGACACTCAACGCGCCGCGCACGTGCCCCGCGTTATCGACGATGGGCGCCGCCACGCAACGCACGCCGAGCACGATCTCTTCGTCGTCGACGGCATAGCCGCGCGCGGCCGTGATGCGCAATTCCACCTGAAGGCGGCGGCGGTCGGTGATGGTGCGCGGCGTGAGCGCCGTCATCGTCACGTTGCGTAGCAGCGTGTCGCGTTCGTCGCGCGGCATGCGCGAGAGAATCGCCTTGCCCTGGCCTGTGCAATAGACGGGTTTGCTGCGCCCGAGCGCGGAGGCCGAGCGTTGCGAATGCGCGCCGTCGCAGCGCTCGAGCGAGATGACTTCGCTGCCGTCGAGCGCGGCGAGGTACGTCGTTTCGCCGGTGAGATCGCGCAGCGCGCGCAGCTCGGCGGTAGCAGCTGCGACCAGATCGGGCATCAGATACGAGTTGCGCACGAGTTCCAGATAGCGGAATCCGAGACGATAGACGCGATGCGTGGCGTCGCGCCGTAGCAGGCCGTGCTCGATCAGCGTGGCAAGAATGCGATAGAGCGTTGTTTTCGGCAGGCCGGCTGCGTCGAGCAGTTCCGCGTTCGTCATGCCATGCGGCGTCGCGCCCACCATTTCCAGCACCGTGAGCGCCTTCGATAGCGCTGCAGTTCCGTCTCCGACACTCATATTTCCACCTCTTGGGATTCACGGGCTAGCACGCCTGGATGGCCCGATCGATGCCCACGACTTTAGCAGTAGGATCGATCTCGTTGGGGCAGCAAACGCCTCGCAGTTCCACAAGTTGGAACTAAAGCCAGTTTTTTCGAAACCGTAACAGGAAATCCCATGACACTTCACGCTTACGCCGAGGGCCTCGACCATGAAGTCGACCGCGCCGTGCACGTCAGCGACGAAACGCTCGCACGTCTCGCCAAAATCAGCAGTGGCTCGCTCACCACGCAATTATTCAAGCGCGGCTTCCGTCAGCCGGCGTTGGTTGGCCTGCGCGCCGTCAATCGCGAAGTGAAGCCGTTCGCGGGCCGCGCGTTCACGATGCGCTTCATCCCTGCGCGCGAGGACATCGACACTTACGGCACGATGACCACCCGTCCGAACACCGACAATCTGCAATGGCAAGGCGTGGAGCAGGTACGCGAAGGCGACGTGCTGGTGATCGACAGCCGCGACGATCCGCGCGCGGCTTCGGCGGGCAATATCCTCATCACGCGTCTGCTCGCACGCGGCGCACGCGCGATCGTCACGGACGGCGCATTGCGGGACGGCACCGAAATCGCTCAAATGGCGCTGCCGGCCTACGCGCGCGAGATCACGGCGACCACGCGCATTTCGTATCACCATGTCGCGGACTTGCAGGTGCCGATCGGTTGCGCGGGCGTGGCGGTCTATCCCGGCGACGTGATCGTCGGCGATGCGGATGGCCTCACGGTGGTGCCCGCGCATCTGGCTGAGGAACTCGTGGAGATCTGCGAGAAGCAGGACGACATCGAGCACTATCTGGCGATGCGGATCGCCGCGGGCGAGGCGCTTTGGGGCGTGTATCCGCCGAGCGCGCAGTCGTATGCCGACTATGAGGCCTGGGTTGCCGGCGGCCGGCAAAAGATCGAAGCGCTGCCGCGCGTGGCAGGTCACTAACGCGATCGACAGAGGGCGAGCGTGGCACGAACCGGCGGCGGTTGCGCCGCAAAACTCGCTCGCCCCATACCGGGTGGCGGCGGGGAACGCGCTAGAGCCTGAAATGGCGAGCGCTCATCTTGGTGCTTGTCAACAGCGCGTGAGCAGTTGCTTTGGCTATCGTGTTGCGGAGGTGATTCTCGACGATCGTGGCCGGCGAGTCGATGAGCGGACGGCGATACTAGCCGTTTCTGCGTAGCAATTGTACGGAGAAGCTGCCTTCGGAGTCGGCCCGATTAACGCGGTCGCGGGATAGCGATCCTCATTCGGCAAGCGCGCAAGAATGCAACCACGTCGCTTGTCTGTCCACTAAAGGGCAGTCATCTATATCGTCGCAACGCGGCCGTGGAGAACCCTTGCAAATTTGCCCCGTTGCAGTTCATTTGCCATCGGACTGCCTGCGATCTACGGCGTTGCACGGCTGATTGTCCCGGAGCATTGGAAGGCGCGGCGGTTGACGGAACCCACCGCGCCCGGCGTCGTCAGGAATGCGGACGCACGGAGACGAGTTGCGGATGCGCTTCAAGTGCCTTGCGCGCTTTCGTCGCTTCATCAACGGTCACGGCGGGTGCCGCGTTGCTCCACTGATTGCGTACGGTAAGTCACGACGGCCGCAACTTGCGCGTCGGAGAGACTGAACGGACCGGGGCTTCTTCATTGCGCTTCGAACGCGCCGCATCCCTGCGACGTTTGCGCCCACTTTTCCCCGTTTCCTGTTCCCGCCGAGCGCTTTTCTGATCTACATCACGGCAAAACTCGCTTCGCCAAGCGACGATAAAAAAGATGCATTGAGATTGCATCTTACAAGAATGGCGCACCGATCCGTCAGTCGATCCTGAATCTGGACGCGTTGCGCCATCGACGTCACCCACGAAAAGGAGCAAGCCGTGTTTTGCTATCAATGTGAACAGACCGACCGCACTCAGGCCACGCCCGGTTGTGCATCGGCGAAAGGCAACTGCGGCAAGGACGCCACGACCGCCGACCTGCAGGATCTGCTGATTCACGCCGTGAAGGGCATCGCGCAATACGGCGCGCTCGCGCGCGGGCTCGGCGCACCCGACCGCGAAGCCGACCGTTTCGCGCTCTACGCGCTGTTCACCACGCTCACCAACGTCAACTTCAACGCCGGTCGCTTCGTCACGATGCTGCGCGAGGCCGGGCAGCATCGCGATCGCGTGAAGGCCGCCTATGAAACGCTCGTGTTCGCGCAAGGCGTGGCCGTGGAAGCGCCGCGCGGTCCCGCGCAATGGCAGCCGGGCAACGATCTGCCCGAATTGCTCGCGCAAGCCGCGCTCGTCGGCATTCTGGCCGGGCAGGCGGGTGCGGGCGGCGGCGTGAGCGACGACATTGTCGGCTTGCGCGCGCTCGTGCTCTACGGGCTCAAGGGCGTGTGCGCTTACGCGCATCACGCGCGCGTGCTCGGCTACGAGAGCGAGGTGGTCTACGAAGGCGTGGAAAACGCGCTCGTGTTCCTCGCGAGCGAGCCCACGGAGGCAAATGCGCTGCTCGAACACGCGCTCGCGCTCGGCAACCTGAACCTCACGGTGATGGAACTGCTCGACGCCGCGAACACGGGCCGCTTCGGCATTCCCGAGCCCACGGCGGTGCGCATGACGCCGCGCGCGGGCAAGGCGATTCTCGTTTCCGGCCACGACATGGGCGACCTCGAAGCGCTGCTCGAAGCCACGGCCGGCACCGGCGTGCAGATCTACACGCACGGCGAACTGCTGCCCGCGCACGCGTATCCCAGGCTCAAGGCGTATCCGCATCTGGCCGGCAACTTCGGCGGCGCGTGGCAGGATCAGCATGCCGATTTCGCGAACTTCCCCGGCCCGATCCTGATGACGTCGAATTGCCTGATCGAGCCGCTGCCGCAGTATCGCCAGCGCATCTTCACGACCGGGCCGGTGGGCTGGGCGGGCGTGCGCCATCTCGATCACCACGCGCATCCTGCCTTCGCGCCGCTCGTGCAGGCCGCGCGCGCGCTGCCGGGTTTTCATGCGGACGCGCCCGAGGAAACGGTCACGATCGGCTTCGCGCGCAACGCGGTGCTCGGCGTGGCCGACAAGGTGATCGACGCCGTGAAGGCCGGCCAGATCCGCCACTTCTTCCTGATCGGCGGCTGCGACGGCGCCGCGCCCGGCCGCAACTACTACACCGAGTTCGCGCAGGCCACGCCCGCCGACACCGTCGTCATGACGCTCGGCTGCAACAAGTACCGCTTCAACCGCCACGCGTTCGGCGAGATCGGCGGCATTCCGCGCCTGCTCGACGTGGGCCAGTGCAACGACAGCTATTCGGCCATCCAGATCGCCATCGCGCTCGCCAACGCGTTCGAGTGCGGCGTCAACGACCTGCCGCTCACGCTCGTGGTTTCGTGGTTCGAGCAGAAGGCCGCGGCCGTGCTGCTCACGTTGCTCGCGCTCGGCATTCGCAACATCCATCTCGGTCCCACGTTGCCGGCGTTCCTCACGCCCAATGTGCTCGACATTCTCGTTGCGCAGTTCGGCATCAAGCCGATCGGCGATGCGCAAACCGATCTCGCTGCCGCGCTCGCGCGCCAGGCCGCGTGATGGCATCGACCGATCGAATGGATAACCTGCCGACAGGGACGAAGCGAACACCATGAGTTATCGAATCGAGTTGATGACGCGCGACGGCGAGGCATTCGGCTTTGCCTGCGAGCCGGGCCAGGACGTGCTGGCGGCGGCCGCGGCGGCGGCGATCCGGTTGCCGTCGCAGTGTGGCCGCGGCAGTTGCGGCGCGTGCCACGCGAGCGTGACCGAAGGCGAGTTCACGCTCGGCGACCACAGCGCCGACGCGCTCGCGCCCGGCGACCGCCACGCCGTGCTGCTGTGCCGGACAACGCCGTCGAGCGACCTGCGCATCGTCGCGCCGTACGACCGGAGCAAGGTGCTGCTGCAACCGGTGGCGGTGCGCCGCGCGCGCATCGTCGCGCTGGAAACCGTCGCGCAGGACACGCGCCGTCTCGAACTGTTGCTCGATGCGGACGAGGCGAACGGCAGCGCGGCGGAATTCGAAGCGGGCCAGTTCGTCGAGCTGGCGTTGCCCGAGGCGGATGCCGATGCGCATGCCAAAGGATCGGTCGATGATGAACCGCTGCGCCGCCCGTTCTCGCTCGCCAACACGAGCAACTGGGAAGGGCGCCTCGAGTTCCTGATCCGGCTGCGGCCCGAGGGCGTGTTTTCCGCGTATCTGCGCGAGCGCGCGCAACCCGGCGACGTGCTCACGGTGCACGGCCCGCAAGGCGGCTTCGGCCTGATCGCCGGCAGCCTGCGGCCGCGCTGGTTCGTGGCGGGCGGCACGGGTCTCGCGCCCGTGCTCTCGATGCTGCGCCGCATGTCCGAGTGCGAAGAGATGAACGAGGCGCGGCTCTTTTTCGGCGTGAATCGCGCGAGCGAGCTTTGCATGATCGACGCGCTGCGCGAGTTGCAGGTGTCGCTGCCGCAACTGCGCGTGGAGTTGTGCGTGCGCGAGCCGCACGATCGCGACGACGCCTGGCTCGGCACGCCCGTCGATGCGCTGGCCGCCGCGCTGGCGGGTTGCACGGCGTCGCCCGACATTTACGTGTGCGGGCCGCCCGGCATGGTGAGCGCGGCGCAGGCAGCGGCCGCGGCGGCGGGCGTGCCGGCGGCGCAGTTCGTCTGCGAGCGTTTCACCGCCTGAGCATGCCGGCCGGGAAACGCTGCGGCGTTCGAGCGATTCCCGCCCGTGGTTTTTTCGACCTCACTGGCGCGGGAGGTTTTTTTGCCTGACGATTCAACGATCTCTCATGTCGATTCAGTCAGTGCGAGGCGGGCGCGGCCAGCCGGCTCGCGCCGCTCTGTTCGCGGCCCCGCATATAGATCTGCGGGCTGCGGCCCATTTCCAGGCGAAATGCGTAGATAAACGCGGACGTAGAGCCGTACCCAAGCTCAAGCGCGGTGCGGGTGACATCCATCCCGCCGCCCAGCAGTTCGACCGCCCTGAAGAGCCGCATGCGTCGACGCCACGTGCGCAGGCTCATGCCCGTCTCCGCCAGGAACCTTCGCGCGAGCGTGCGTGCCGACATGCCTAACACGTTGCCCCATTCATCAGGGCCGCGCGGGTCGGCCGGATCGGCATACAAGGCTTCGCAGAGGCGGGCGAGCGTGTCGTCGCGCGGCCACGCCAGCGCGGCGGGTAGGGGCCTGGCGCGGGCGAGCTGGTCGAGGATGAGGCGCGTAATCCTGCTCACGTACCCGTCCTCGTCCGGCTGGCCTTCGATGGCAGCGGCTTCGACGATCAGCGCCTTGAGCAGCGGCGACACGGCAAAGACCATCGGGCTTTCGCCTGCCAGCGCGCGGCCGGTGGCGTCGTCGATCCAGAGGCTGCGGAATTCCGCGCCCAGCAGCGAGCCGACGCGATGGCGCAAACCCGTGGGCAACCACACGGCCTGTTCGGGCGAGATGACCAGTGATTCGCCTTCGGATATCACGGTCAAGGCGCCCGAGATCGCATACACCATCTGGTGCCAGCGATGGGCGTGTTCCGGGAAGGAGTGCCGCGCGGGGATCGACTGGACGCGGACTTTCAGCGGCTGTGGGGGTAGGAGACCTGCGGGTGCCTCAATGGTTTTCCAGTTCATTTCAGTCTGCCTGATTTGGCAGATATTCTATACATTGTGGCAACGAGTCGAAAGGCAGTCATCTCGATAACTGGTTTAATTGACAACCGTCTTTTGAGCCACGACTCGCGCCACAGGCATTTTGGCGACGCGAAGGCCTTGGGGAATATTTGGAGTTTTACGTGTTATGGCCCGTTTTGACCGCTACGACCTGCCGCTTTCGACAACCTCCGATCTTGCTGCTGAGCGTTATCGCGCCGGCGTAGATCTGCTGCTGTCGCTCTGGCCTGGTGCGGGTGAGGCGCTCGACGAAGCGATTGCTGCCGATCCCGATTTCGCGCTCGCGCATGCCGCACGTGCACGTCTGCATGCGATCAGCGCCCAGCCGGCAGATGCGCGCGCGAAGATCGCGATCGCGCTCGAAGTCGTCGGCCGCTATGGGACCGAGCGCGAGCGTAGCCACGTGCAGACCCTTTCGTATGCGATCCACGGCCAGTCTGCGAAGGCCCTTGCCAGTGCACTCGAGCACACCGACAAGTGGCCGCGCGACATCGTGATCCTCTCCATGCCGCTAGGCGCGTTTGGGCTCTTCGCTTTTTCCGGCATGGCCGACCACGACCAGGCACGCGTCGATCTGTGCGAGCGGCACGCCCGTCATTTCGGCAACGACGACTGGTGGTTCCTGACCTACCGTGGCTGGGCGCATGGCGAAAACGGTAACGTTGCGCTGGGGCGCGAAATGACGCAGCGAGCACTGGAACTGCGTCGACATAACGTCAACGCCGTGCACGCCGTGGCCCACGTTCTTTACGAAACCGGCGCGAACGACGACGCGCAGACCGTCATCACAGGTTGGCTGCCGGAATACCCGAAGTCCGGCGTGCTGCATGGCCACATCGCGTGGCATTCCGCGCTGATTGCGCTGGAGCGGGGCGACACCGCGCGTGCACTCGCGGTGTATGACGAGCATGTCGCACCTTCCGCGTCTCAAGGCACACCGGTCAATATCGTCAGCGACACCGCCTCTTTCCTCTGGCGCATGCAGGCCTACGGTCACGCCGTACCCGCAGGCAAGTGGGACGAGGCGGCGAACTACGCTTCTGGCTATTTCAAGGATGCCGGGTTCCCCTTTGCCGATTTCCATATGGCATTGCTCGCCGCGGCGACCGGCGATCACGCAGCCGTGGCCGCTCGCGTAAGCGCACTGAACCAGTTGATCGAGCAGGGCGGCTTGCCGGGAGGATCCATGGTCCCCGCAATTTGCCGGGCAGCGGTGGCGTTCGCCGACGAACAGTATGGCTTGGTTGCCGAAATTCTCGAACCGGTGGCGCATGAGGTAGTGCGGATCGGCGGCAGCGGCGCGCAGCGCGAGATCGTTCAGGACACCTTGCTGGTGGCATTGATGCGCAGTGGCGAAGCCAGGAGGGCGCGCGATCTGCTCGACCGGCGTTTGCGTCGCCGCCCCTCGCCGCGCGATGCGCGCTGGCGCGAACAACTGTCGGTAGCCTGAATTCTGGCGGGCGAATGGTCTGCTGAATTAGCAGCGCTTGCCGGCCGTTGATCGAACCGCAGGATCGGCTCGACGAAAAACTGATTACGGTGCCGGTCAACAAGGAGCGACTCGATATCTACACGCGTTTTCTGCTGCCGGCTCAGTGCACGCCGAATTTTCACCGCACGGCCGAGCAGATCGAGTTGATGCTGCAACTCGTGGCGGCGCGACGCGGGGTAGCGGATACGCGATCCGCACGGTGTGGCTCGGCGAACAAGGTATTCACAAGCAGATTCACCTTGGCGTGCGCCACGGTGACGAAGAGATTGCCTGCATCGCAGGATTTTTTGATCTGGCTCGTCGAACGGGATTTGAAGCAGGTCGGCAGTGAAGCGTGTATCACCGCAGTTTGTGAGTGAAAGGAGCGATTGAAGTGAGTCTTGAAGGCGTGGAAGCGGTGCCAGTATCTGGCACGAGTCGCTCGCGGGGGAACATCGCGCGATTGACGATCGCGCAGGCGTTGGCCGGTGCAAACTCCACCGTCATTTTTGCAACGGGGGCGATCATCGGGAATCTGCTTGCCCCCAGTCCGGAATTGGCGACATTGCCGATCTCGGTGTTTGTGGTCGGAATGGCGGCGCTGTCACTCCCCGCCGGGTTGATGTCCGAGCGCCATGGTCGGCGTCCGGTCTTTCTCGCCGGTACGGCGTGTGGCGTTGTCGTCGGATTGCTGGCAGCGATAGCCGTCGTGCTCAGTTCGTTCTGGCTGTTTTGCACTGCGATGTTTTTTGGTGGTGCCTACGCCGCAGTGGTGCTGTCGTTTCGCTTTGCCGCCGCTGATTGCGCCGAACCCGACCAGCGCGCACGCGCATTGTCGCTGGTCATGGCCGGAGGTGTGGTTGCGGGGGTCATCGGGCCGCAATTGGTGACCTACACGATGAATCTGGCGCCGCCTCACACGTTCTCAGCGACGTTTCTGGCGCAGGCGGCCGTCGCTGCTCTCGCTGGCGTTGTGCTCGCAGGTGTGGATATTCCAATGCCATCGGTGGCGGATAGGGCGCGGGGGCGTCCGATTCTCACGATTGTGAGGCAGCGATCCTTCATGGTCGCTGCCGTGTGCGCAATCGTGTCCTATCTGCTCATGAACTTCCTGATGACGGCGGCACCGCTTGCCATGCAGATGTGCGGTCTGCCTCAGATTTCATCCAACCTGGGTATCCAGTGGCATGTCATCGGCATGTACGCACCCGGTTTCGTTACGGGAAGATTGATCGCGCGATTCGGTGCGCGTCGTGTCGTAGCGGCCGGATTGGTCTTGACAGCAATGGCGGCATTGACGGGGCTGCACGGCGTTGATGCGAGTCATTTCTGGGTGGCGTTGATACTGCTCGGCGTCGGGTGGAATTTCGGATTTGTCGGCGCTTCGGCAATGGTGCTTGAGTGCCATCGCGAGGAGGAGAAAGCGAAGGTGCAATCGCTTAACGATTTTATCGTGTTCGGCACGATGGCGATGGGCTCATTCCTCTCAGGCAGTCTATTGACGTCTTATGGATGGAGTGCTGTTTTGCGGCTCACGTTCATTCCCATCGCACTGGCAGCTTTTGTGTTGCTGGTGGCAGGGAGGAGTCGGGACGCGTAAGACTTGTTCCGCGGGCTCAGAGCAGCTCCTTTCCCCTTTGACCATCAGACGATGGCACTCCTCGATCTCACGGTGGATTGACTATTTGTTCTGTGCGACCTGCCCACTGTCGCGATGACTGTCGCATATCGACGGCAGATTCAACCGGTCGATGCAACAGCTGGAATCTGCGTGAGCAGCGGAGCTGTTGCAAATGAAGCAGGATAATTTGCCCCCCGCCGGTCGTATTGACAAATAGCGGCGGCTCAAGCCGCAGAAAATGAATAGGCAACTCACCTCTCGGCGTCACGAGTCTGCCGCAGAATTGGATTCTGGCTGGCTCCACAGAGGGCGGCATAAATCGAGCGTCAACCATCCCCGTCAAGCCGGTGTCGGCCTGGTTTCTAGCGACGAGCTTTCGAGCTGTTCGGCATCGTGCCGTCGATGGATCTGAGAATGTCGATTAAACGCGTCGCTAGCGGAGAAACAAAACCGCCCGACCGGTGAATCGCGCAGACCTCGCGCTTGAGGTCCAGTTCGGTGTCGGCAAGCGGCAGATGAATGACGCCGCGTTGCGGATTCTCGGGATCGTGCCCGGCGATGCACAGCATCTGCGATCCGCGCACGAGTTCGAGAAGCGCTGGAATGGCGAAGTCGGTCTGAACCCGGATCGACGGTTCCGGCAATCCCTGACGTTTGAATGCGCTCGACACCAACTGCCGTATGGCTGCGTTGGAGCCGGGGAGTAGCCATTCCTGTCCCAGCAGATCTTTTAATTTCACCGACGACTTTTCCCCTAGCGAATGGTTCTTGTCCGCCATGAGGTATAGCCGGTCGTTGAATAGCGGGGTGGTTTCGAAGTATTCGATTGAGACAGCGGGCGCGGGTGCAATGGCCAGATCGAGTTCGCCCGCCGAAATTTGCCGGAACAGATCGGTCGCGATATTTCGCCGAAGCCGCAGCTTGGCCGCCGGCCGTTCGTTGAGCAGACGTCGACAGCTCCTTAGGATAAGCGTATCCGGAATGGACGGCGAATAGCCCACTCTCAGAACGCCAAGCTCGCCCGAGTGAATGGCGGCTAACTCCTTCAGTGCGTCGTCGAAATCGAGCGTGATGCGCCGTGCACGCTCGATAAAGGCTTTCCCATAGGGCGTCAACGCAACCCCGGTCGGGTTGCGCATGAAAAGCGGCACGCCGACCTCCGCCTCGATACGCTTGATCGCCTTGGTCAGCGCCGGCTGGCTCATGCTCAGCGCTTCCGCCGCTTTGCCTACGCCGCCACAGCGCTCGACCTCCAGCAGATACTCCAGATCCCGTGTCTCCATGTCATTCCTGATGGTTATGACTTTATTCCATTCGCTTAATTGCGATGATGACCCTCATGTTACACAATGAATCAAACACATTGGAGACAGGCATGAGCTTCGCGTATTTTCTGCGCCGTGCGGCGACCTATTGGGGCGATCACGCGGCTGTCATGCAAGCCGATCGGGCCATCACGTATCGGCAGTTGGACGAACGGTCGAATCGACTCGCCAACGCGCTGCTAGGCCTTGGATTGCGGCAGGGCGACCGGGTGGCCGTGCAGTCGCGCAACTGCATCGAACTCGTGGAAATTGAATGTGCCTTGTATAAGGCGGGGCTCGTCAAGGCCGCCTTGAATCCGCGCTTTACCGCGGCCGAGGCAACGGACGTCGTCTCGAACTGCCTGCCGCGCGTCATCATCGCGGGGCAAGGCTTCACGCATTATTCTCCTCAAACGGAAGGCTTCGATTCCATCGAAACCTTCGTGGCGATCGGGCAGGGCGCCGAAGGTTACAACGGCTATGAGGCGCTGCTCTCGCGCGCTTGCGCATCGATGCCGGACGTCCAGACGTCGAACGACGATTTGGCCGTTCTGCACTTTTCTTCAGGCTCCACGGGCAAGATCAAAGCCGCGATGCATTCGGTCGGCAACCGGCTCGCTTCGCTGCGCAAATTGCTGGTCGGCATGGACGCATTGCCGCGTCCGGGCGACCGGCTCGCGCTGGTCGGTCCCGTCACGCACGCATCGGGCATGCTGATGCAGCCGTATCTTTTCTGTGGCGCGACGCTCGTGCTGTTCGACCGGTTCGAGCCGGCGAATTTCCTTGCCGATCTCCAGCGACTCAGGATTACGCATACGTTCCTCGTGCCGGCAATGGTCAACATGCTGTTGCAGGAACCCAGCCTCGCTCGCACGGACCTCGGCGCACTCAAGCAACTCGCCTACGGCGCCGCGCCGATGGCTCCGGCGCGGATTCGCGAAGCCTGGGAGCGTTTTGGGCCCGTGCTGTCGCAAGGCTACGGCGCGAGCGAATCGACATCCGGCGTGACCCGGCTCACGAAGGCGGATCATGCGCACGCCATCGCGCATCAGCCGGAGTTGCTGGCGTCGTGCGGACGCCCGCTCGGCGAAACGGAGGTGTCCGTAGTGAACGAATCGGGCGAGCCGGTTTCCGGCGACGATATCGGCGAGATCGTCATTCGCGGCGACGACGTCTTCCAGGGCTATTGGGGCGCGCCCGAGCTGACGGCCGAAGTTCTCGTCGACGGCTGGCTGAAGACCGGCGACCTCGCTCGTGTAGACGAGCGAGGCTATATCTATCTCGTCGACCGGAAGAAGGACATGATCATTTCGGGCGGCTTCAACGTGTATCCGACCGAAGTGGAAGCCGTGCTTTATCAGCATCCGTCCATCATGGAGGCCTGTGTATTCAGCATTCCTGACGAACGCTGGGGAGAAGGCGTGAAAGCCGCCATCGTGCTGAAGCCTGCCGCAAGCGTGACGGCCGACGAGATCGTGTCCTACTGTCGCGAACGGCTCGCCGACTACAAGCTGCCGCGTTCGATTTCGTTCGTCGCCGAACTGCCGCGCAACCCGAGCGGCAAGATCGCGCGCAAGGTCGTGCGCGAGCAGTACTGGACCGGTTCCGATCGTCGCGTCAATTGAGGGCGTTACCATGTTCGAATATGTCTCGACTCCGGAATTCGACGCGACGCGCGGCGGAATTCAGGCATTCCTGAAAGACGAACTGATACCGTTGCAGCAGGAGCTTGGCCTCGACACCGAAGATGTCTGGCCGCGCGAGGTGTTGCGCAAGGTGTGGCGACGTTCCGCCGAACTCGGTTACTACGCGGCATGTTTGCCCGAAACACTCGGCGGGAAAGGCTTCAACGTGCTGCAGCAATGCGCGCTCAAGGCGGATCTCGCGGCCAGCGGCGCGGCGCTCGCGCCGCACGTGCTCGGCGATCTGGGTGGGCCGCCGCGCATCGGCAGCATGATCAAGTCCGCGACCGAGGACCAGTTGGCGCGCTATTTCCGGCCGATTATTCGCGGCGAGAAGTCGATTTGTTTCGCGTTGACCGAGCCGCATTCCGGCTCCGACGCGCAGAGCATTCGGACTTCCGCTGTGAGCGACGGCGACGACCTGATCATCAACGGACACAAGCATTACATCAGCGGCGCGCCGTTCGCGGACGTGGCGATCGTGATGTGCGTCACCGACGATACTGGCGACGCGCCCTCCATTTCGGCCGTATTGGTCGACCTGGACTTGCCGGGCGTGCGCGTGGAGGAGCAATACGTGCCGATGTCCGGTCAGCATATCGACGCCGATATCCTGTTCGACAACGTGCGCGTGCCGCGCGCGAACGTGCTCGGCGGCTTCGGCAATGGCTTCAAGCTGGGCATGTCGCGCATCAACGTCAACCGGCTGCTGCATTGCCCGACGATGCTCGGCCTCGCGACTTCGGCCTACCGCGCCTCGCTCGACTACGCGAAAACCCGCAAGCAGTTCGGCGGCCCGATTGCCCGCTTTCAGGCGATTCAGCACATGCTTGCCGATATGGCGTCCGCGTTATGGGCGTGCGAGTCGATGATCGCGCAAACTGCCGCGCTCGCCGACTCGGGCGGCGATCTGCGGATGCGCGCAGCGGCGTGCAAGCTCTTCGTCTCCGAACGCTGCTTCGAAGTCGCCGACAAGGCAATCCAGATACACGGCAACGTGGGCGTCACGCGTCATCATCCCGTCGAACAGACGTTCCGCAAACTGCGCATGTTCCGCGTTTTCACCGGCACGAGCGAGATTCAACGCAACACCATCGCCAAGGTCATTCTGGCGGATCAGGCAACATAGACGCAGTCGATAGCCCATACCGGGTCCACCCGTAACCACAAATCAAAACACGGACCCGGATACAAGGAGACACTATGCTGGCGAATCAGAACGAGTACGAACCCAGACGCGCGTGGGTGATTGCCATCATGCTCGCATGCATGATGACCGTGAATTTTCTCGACAAGGTCGTGCTGGGCATGGTCGCCGTGCCGCTCATGCGCGACTTGAGCGTGACGCCGACGGAGTTCGGCCTGATCGGCGGCAGTCTGAACTGGCTGTTCGCGATCTTCGCGATTGTCGGCGGCCTGGCAAGCGAGCGGTTCAAAACGCGGCATCTCATCATGATCATGGCGCTGGCGTGGTCGGTCCTTCAACTGCCGATGATGGTTGCCAGCTCCGCGCTCACCGTGCTGATCCTGCGTGTGCTTCTGGGTGCCTCCGAGGGGCCCGCTTCGCCGCTTTCGCTGCACGCGCTGTCGAAATGGTTTCCCAACGAGAAGCGCGGTTTGCCTTCCGCCGTTCTGTATCAAGGCAGCGCGCTCGGATTGTTGCTCGCAGGCATTCTGATTCCGGCGATCACCTTGAAATGGGGCTGGCGTTCCAACTTTCTGGTGCTCGCCGTCGTGGGGCTGGTGTGGTGCGTGCTGTGGCAATTCATCGGTGGCGAAGGCACGCTCAGACAGTCGAAAGACAAGGGGTGCGGCCGCCGGCTTCCGTACCGCGTCCTGCTGGCCGACAAAACGATTCTCGGCGTGTTCTGCGCGCACTTCGCGGCTTACTGGATGCTCGCGGTGACGTTGACCTGGTTGCCGCACTATCTTCAGGCCGGCTTGGGATTTCCCGCTGCGCGATCCGGTCATCTGTTTTCGCTGATCGTTGCGGGAGCTACGTTGATCGCTTTCGCGCTGGCGTGGCTTTCACAAAAGCTGTTGCTTTCGGGCGTGCCGTCGCGGAAATCACGCGGAGTTTTTATCGCAATTTCGCTAATTGTCGCCGGATTATTTCGCGCGTCGGTGGCGCTTCCATTGACGCCTATCGAAAAGATTCTGCTTCTGATGATCGGCAACGGCATGGGCCAGGTGATGTTCTCGGTAGGCGCGACCATGATCGGCGAAGTGACGCCGGACTCGCAGCGCGGCACTATTCTCGCCTTGAGCAATGCGATCGGTTCGGTATCGGGATTAATTGCACCGGTTATTACCGGAATGATGATCGAACACGCCGCCGGCTTCGCCGCGAATGGCTTCGAAGCTTCCTGCGTGCTCACTGCGGCGGTATTGGTCCTTGCGGGATTGGTCTGCATACGCTGGCTGAATCCCGCGGCGTCGCAATGGACAAAGCACAAGACGCCGCTCGCCGGCACCGCGGAATCCTGACGTAATCGCGATCCTGCGCAAAGCGGACTGGCCTCGCTGATACGAGCGCCAGTGACCGCGCTCACCCATTCGAGAATTGGCATTCATGCAGAAAACCGGTACGCACTTTCAACCCGTCGAGAACATTCTTCACGCCCCTACGGCTTCCACCATCGCGGCACATCGCGCCGCACTCGAGTCGCTTCCGTTAGAAGATGGTCTGGACGAAAAAGAAGCGCGGCGCGGTTCCGTCGCGACAGTGCCGGACGCCGAAGTGCGCGATGAATACGGACGACTGATCTGGAGTCTCGCGGAATACGGTTTCCTTGACCCGCAAGACGCGCCGCCGACCGCGCACCCCGCCCTGTGGCGGCAGGCCAGATTGAACCGCATTCATGGACTCTTCAAGGTCACCGAACGAATCTATCAGGTGCGCGGATTCGATCTCGCAAACATGACAATAGTAGAAGGCGATACTGGCATTATCGTCATCGACCCGCTCACGGTGAAAGAAACGGCCAGTGCCGCGCTCGATCTTTACTATGCTCACCGACCGAAGCGGCCGGTGATTGCCGTGATTTACAGCCATAGCCACACCGATCACTTTGGCGGCGTGAAGGGCGTAACGTCGGTGGAAGACGTTCGCGCGGGGAGGGTGGCGGTAATTGCACCGGCAGGCTTCATGGAAGAGGCCGTGTCCGAAAATGTGCTCGCGGGCCGGGCGATGGATCGCCGCGCGCAGTTCCAGTTCGGGCATACGCTGGCTCGCGGCGCCTGTTGTCAGATCGACTCGGGTCTCGGCAAGAACATGCCGAGCGGCACTGTGACGCTCATCGAGCCTACCGTCCTCATTGAACAGGAAAGCGAAACCCACGTAATAGACGGCGTGGAAATCGTTTTTCAGTTGACGCCGGAAAGTGAAGCGCCTGCGGAGATGCATTTTTTCTTTCCGCAATTCCGTGCGCTCAATCTCGCGGAAAATGCCACACGTACGCTGCATAACCTGTGTCCGCTGCGCGGCGCACAAGTGCGCAATGCGCGGCTCTGGTCGCACTATCTGAACCTCGCGTTGGAGCGCTACGCGCCGCATGCCGACGTGGTGCTCGCGCAGCATCACTGGCCGACGTGGGGCAACGAACGGCTGACGCGCTTTCTCGAGCAGCAGCGCGATCTGTACAAATACCTGCATGACCAGACGGTAAGGTTGATGAACCAGGGTCGCACCGCGCCCGAGATCGCCGAAGAGATGATGCTGCCCGATTCGTTGCGCGCACAATGGCACACGCACGGCTACTACGGCACCGTCTCGCACAATGTGAAGGCGATCTATCAGCATTATTTGAGCTGGTACGACGGTAATCCTTCACATCTTCACGCGTTGCCGGATGAACAGTCCGCGCCGCGATACGTCGAATACATGGGCGGCATTGCCGCGATCATGGAGCGCGCGCGGCGCGATTTCGACAACGGAGACTACCGGTGGGTGGCGGAAGTCATGAACCGCGTCGTGTTCGCCGATCCGCAGTGTCGCGAGGCGCGCGAACTCGGCGCCGCCGCACTCGAACAGATGGGCTTTCAGGCGGAATCGGCTACGTGGCGAAACGCGTTCCTGCTCGGCGCGCGCGAGTTGCGCGAAGGCGTCGGCGACGGATCGAGACATTCCACGCGCGGCGGCGATCTGCTGCAGGCCATGACGCCAGGTCAGTTCTTCGATTTCCTCGCCGTGACCGTCAACGGGGAAAAAGCGCAAGTTCTCGATCTGCGTATCGACTGGGTGTTTACGGAACGCGATCAACGATACGCGTTGCGAGTCGCAAACGGCGCTCTGACGTGGTCGAAGACGCCACATCGCGCGGCTGTCGATTTCGTCGTGCATATGAACGATGCCGCGCAAGTGCTCGTGTTGATGGGCGAGACGGGATTTCTCTCGGCAATCGAAAAAGCGTTCGTGAGCGTTGAAGGAAATCGAACATGGTTCGACGCTTTCGTGGCCACGTTGGAACGCGGCAACGGCCGCTTCAATGTCGTGGAGCCGTGACTTTGGAATTGGGCGCTGAAGAGTTGTCGAGCGCGGCGGGCAATGTAGTCAGTCGGTGAGAAGGGAATCGGTTTGGAGTGTTCTAAAAAAATCAGCAAATAATAAACAGGAGTACGAAATGGAGACGAAACTGGTTGGTATTGGTGCGTTGGTATGTGCCTCGGTTTGTCATGCGCAAACCTCGGTTACGTTGTACGGCCTTGTCGATACCGGTGTGGCTTACGTGACCAACGCGGGCGGTGCGCATCAATATTCGATGGCGAACGGCGCGCACTCGGGCAGCCGTTGGGGTTTGAGAGGGCGCGAAGACCTCGGTGGCGGCAACGATGCGATCTTCGTGCTCGAAGCGGGTTTCAACAGCGCGAATGGTGCGATCGGACAGAACGGCACGGAATTCGGCCGCCAGGCATTCGTCGGGTTGTCGCGCGCGGAGGGTTCGGTCACGCTGGGCCGCCAATACTCGCCGACATTCGAATTGTTCTTCCCGTTTCTCCCCATTTCCAACGGTTCGGCGGGGTCGGGGTTCGGCATTCATCCCGGCGACGTCGACAACCTCGACACGTTCAACCGCATTGCCAACTCGCTGAAGATAACGACTGCCGACTATCACGGGCTGAAGGGCGAAGCGCTGTACAGCTTCGGCGGCCAGCCCGGATCGATTGCCCGCAATCAGATCTGGAACGTCGCGGTTCGCTATATGCAAGGTCCGCTGGGACTCGCGGCTTCGTATCAATCGACCGATCGCCCCAACTATTCGTTCTGGGGCGACAAGGCCAACGACAGCACGACCGGCAGCAATATTGCCAGCCCGATTCTTCGCGGCTACGCCACGGCCGGCAAGCAGGACATCTTCGCGGCCGCCGCCTCGTGGAAGGCCGGCCCGGCGCGTTTCAACCTGATCTACACCAACACGCGCTTCGATCATCTCGGCACGGTTGCGGTCAGCGGACTCACGCCGGCCATGGCCGCCAACCGCGGCGTGGCCAGCATCAACGTGTACGAAGCGAACGCCGGTTACTTCGTCACGCCGTTCCTGCTGGTCGGCGCGGCGTTTTCCTATACACGCAACGGCGGCACCAACGGCCGCGAGGGCGCGGGCTACAGTCAGACCAATGCGGGCATCGACTACTTCGTGTCCAAGCGGACCGATCTCTATGGCCTCCTCGTGCATCAGGTCGCTTCGGGTGTCGATTCCACTGGCAACCGGGCCGTAGCGATCGTGCCCGGCAACACGGCTTCGACCAGCAACCAGCAAACGCTCGTCACGGTCGGTATTCGTCACAAGTTCTGAGGCGGCGCGCGAAAAGGGTGACTGCCCGTGCGTGGCCCACGCCGCTATCGCGATCGTCGAGCGACCGTTTTCGATTTTTCAAGGAGAGTTATTGATGCTCAGTTACGACGTCGTCGAGCACGGCCAACCGCTGCAAGCGCGCCTTCGCGAGACGCCTGTGCCAGGCCCGCGCGAGGTAGTGATCCGAATCAGCCATTCGGGTCTCTGTCATTCCGATATCCATCTCTGGAAAGGCTATTTCGAACTCGGCCCGGACAAAAAGCAGAGGCTGGGCGACGCGGGCTTGCAACCGCCGCTCACGCTCGGCCACGAGGCGCTGGGCACGGTCGTCGCGGTGGGTGCGGAAGTCGATGAGGTCGGTGTGGGCGAAACGCGCCTCGTATTTCCCTGGATCGGCTGCGGTAGCTGCTGGGCGTGCGACGCCGGGCGCTCCGACCTGTGCGCGAAGCCGAGGAACATCGGCATTGCGCTGCCCGGCGGATTCGCCACGCACATGGTCGTGCCCGATGCAAAGTATCTCGTCGACGTGACCGGACTCGACGCCGGATTCGCCGCCACCCTGGCTTGTTCGGGCGTGACGTCGTATGCGGCGGTCGGCAAGCTGCCGACACTGCGCGCCGACGACTGGGTAGCCGTGATCGGTTGTGGCGGCGTCGGCATGACGGCGATTTCGATTCTGAAAGCGCTCGGCATTGCGAACATCGTCGCGCTGGACGTGGACGATAACAAGCTGCAAGCGGCGCAGTCGCTGGGCGCTACAAAGACCTTGCGTGCGGATGCCGACGGCGCGGCCAGGGCGCTGTTCAAGGCGGCCGGCGGTATGCTCGCGGCGGCGATCGACTTTGTCGGCATGCCTAAAACCTTCAACCTCGGCTATGGCGCGTTGCGCAAGGGCGGCACGCTCGTTCTGTGCGGCTTGCACGGTGGCGAGTGGACGACGCCGCTGCCGCTGCTCTCGCAGCGCTCCATTTCGATCATGGGCTCCTACGTCGGCACGCTGGAAGACCTCAAGGCGACGGTTCAGCTTGCGAAGGACGGCAAGCTTGCGCCCACGCCGGTGCGGGTGCGTGACGCCGCCGAAATCAATGAAGCGCTCGACGATCTCAACAGCGGGCGCATTCTGGGTCGAACGGTTCTGGACTTCAGCGGAGTGGACGCGCAATGACGACGACTCATACCATCGTCGCCGAGTATCCGGCGGTGCGTCTGCTGATTGCCGGCGAATGGCGTGCCGCCGCCGATGCGGGCACCCTGGACGTGCTGAATCCCGCGAGTGCGGAGGTCGTCGGTCAGGTCGCGCGCGCCACGAGTGACGACGTCGAAGACGCGGCCAACGCGGCGGCGGACGGGTTTCGCGTCTGGCGCGCGATGTCCGCGGTCAAACGCGCGCTCATCATGCGAGCCGCGGCGAAGCTGCTGCGCGAACGATCGACGCAGATCGCGCAACTCATGACGCTGGAGCAGGGCAAGCCGCTCGCCGAATCGAGAGGCGAAATTCTCGCGGCGGCGGATATTGTCGACTGGTTCGCGGAAGAAGGCAGCCGGATTTATGGACGGATCGTGCCGTCGCGAAGCGCGAAGGCACAGCAACTGGTTCTGCGCGAGCCAGTTGGTCCGGTGGCCGCGTTTGCGCCGTGGAATTTCCCCGTGAATCAGGTAGTCCGCAAGTTGGCGGCCGCGCTGGCGGCTGGCTGCTCGATCGTGGTGAAGGCGCCGGAAGAAACGCCGGCCTCGCCGGCGGCGCTGATCGAGACGTTCGTCGACGCGGGCGTGCCGGCGGGCGTCATTGGGCTGCTTTACGGCGATCCCGCGCGGATTTCGCGCCAGCTCATCGCGCATCCGGTCATCCGCAAAGTCACCTTCACGGGCTCCACGGCGGTCGGCAAGCAACTGGCCGCATTGGCGGGCGGCCACATGAAGCGCGTGACGATGGAGCTTGGCGGCCACGCGCCGGTGATCGTCGCGGAGGACGCGGATATTGAGCGCGCCGTCAAGGCGACCGCCATCGCCAAGTTCCTGAATGCCGGGCAAGTCTGCATTTCGCCGACGCGCTTTCTCGTGCACAACAGCCTGCGCGCGCAATTCGTCGAAGGTCTCGCGCGCTACGCGGGCAAGCTCGTGGTCGGCGACGGTCTGCACGACACCACCACGTTGGGACCGCTCGCGAACGCAAGACGGCTGGAAGCCATGGAAACGCTCACGCTGGATGCGGTTGCGAAGGGCGCGCGCGTGGCGGCGGGCGGCGCGCGCTTGCACGACACAGGCTACTTTTTCGCGCCGACCGTGCTCGACGACGTGCCGCGCGACGCCTCGATCTTCAACGACGAACCATTCGGCCCGGTCGCGGCGGTGAGCGGTTTCGACCGCCTCGACGACGCCATCGACGAAGCGAACCGCCTGCCATACGGCCTCGCCGGTTACGCGTTCAGCCGCTCGTTCGGCACGATTCACCGGCTGATGCACGGCGTCGAAGTCGGCATGCTCTGGATCAACCAGCCCGCGACGCCGTTTCCTGAACTGCCGTTCGGTGGCGTCAAGGATTCGGGCTATGGGTCCGAGGGCGGTCCCGAGGCGCTGGATGCGTATCTCGTGGCCAAAGCCGTCTCGATTACCGCGTATTGAGCGGTTTGATTTGGCGGGCGTACGAGCCCATGGCGGTTGATTCGGGAGAGTGCGATGTCAGTCAGTTGGTCTTGCCTGAAAGGCGCGAAGATTCTCGACCTGAGCCAGTTGCTGCCCGGGCCGCACGCAACGTCGATGCTGCGCGACATGGGCGCGGATATCGTCAAAGTGGAACCGCCGGATGGCGGCGATTCCCTGCGAACGTTTGCGCCTGCGCTCTTCGAGACGTTGAATCGGGGCAAGCGCATCGTCACGCTCGACCTGAAAACGTCGGCGGGGCGTGCGGAACTCTTGTCGCTCGTTGAAACCGCTGATGCACTGGTCGAAGGGTTTCGTCCAGGCGTGATGTCGCGCTTCGGCCTCGATCATGCCGAACTCGCGCGGTTCAACCCGGCGATCGTCACGTGTTCGATCTCGGGATTCGGGCAGTGGGGTCCCTATGCTGCGCGCCCGGGTCACGACCTCAATTTTCTTGCGCTCGGCGGATACTGGGCGATTCCGTCGGCGATGGACGAGGACGTATCGCGGCCGCGCCTTCGCGTCGCGGATTTCGCCGCGTCGAGCTATGCCGCGTTCTCGCTGGCTGTCGCGATAATGAGCGCGCGGGAAAGTGGCATGGGCCAGCATCTCGACGTGTCCATCCACGAGTGTCTCACGGCATGGACGGCGCCGTTCGCGTCGATGATGATCGACAGGCAGGGTGCGCCCGCCGCCCCGCCCGCGGTGAGGGCGGAAAACGGTCTTTATCGCACGGCAGACGGCCGCCACATCGCACTCGGAATTCTGGAGAACAAGTTCTGGTGCCATTTCGTTGGCGCCGTTAAGGCACATGCGCCTTTGCTCGCCGACGCGCGATACGCCACGGTCGACGGCCGCCAACGGCACCGTACCGCGTTGCATGAACTACTCACGCGGACCTTTGCGGCCGCCCCCCTCGCGCGATGGATCGAACTGCTTTCAGGAGCCGACGTTCCGTTGACGCCCGTCCTGGACGCTTCCGAGCTATTTGCCGATGCGCATCTGAACGCACGAAGAATGTTTACGGACGCTGACGATGGTGCGGATATTCGCTTTCCGGTGCTTTTTTCGCTTTCGAATACTTCATTGTGAAACAAGGCTGTAGCGGTGGGACCAACATCTCATGAAGATGCCGAAGCGACCCGAAAACGTTATTCGGCTTGAAACCCGCGGGTGACCGCTCTCGACCCTAAGCGGACCGACGCCGGTTCTGGATGCGGCCACTCAGAAGTGCGCAGATTGCGAATCCACCGCGTCGCCAAACTTTTACATCTGCTCCCAGACTTCGTCTTTGGGAGAGCGGCTACCTGCACCATAAGAATAAAGGCCATCTGCTCGTACAGAAAGTACGTCGCCGGAATCCCGTTCATAGAGAAGCCATTGCTCAACTGACAAGTCATTGTCATAGGGCCAGGTTCTCAACACACCGCTCAGGTCGAAAGCGAACACCCATGAACTGGGCGTCGAGCCACGCGCGACAGACAGCAACTTTTGACCGTCAAGTCGCTGTGCCGCAAACGTTATATCATCGTCCGGTGACTCGTTGTGGGCGACCTCTTTGCCGCCCAGTTCAATTGACCAATTGCAGCAATAAATCCACAAGCGCCAGTTTCCGGTCACCGTCACCTGTCTGCGGCCCAAGAGTTCACGGACCTTTTCGGACGCATCGGGCGAGGCGAGTCCCGGTTCCCTTATCCGAAGCGAAGGCGGTCCAAACTCTAGCGTAAGAAAGCTCCCGTGCCCCTTCTTCACCGACCAGGCAGGATGCCCATAGACTGCGGACCAGATCCGCTCGAATTCGGTGAAATCCATTTTTCTCCATCTTCGTTAGGACTTTCCTAGACCAGCAGCTTGTCATTGCCGGAAAGCAGGTTCGATAAACTGTTTCAAATTGTCGGTAATTTAGACTGCAAAGTCGAGCGACTGAAGCTGGCCGGGTTGAGGCAGTACTCCCAGCAATTTGCTCGCCGGAAACCGGCCATTGAGGGAGCGCGGGCGAGACCCTAGCTATTCAAACTGGACGGCGGCCCCGACCGGCGGCTTCTGGCCGCATTGTGTCTCATGGTTATGGTAGCCATCGTAGTGGGAACCTGCGGACGGTATCGCCGCTGCATAGGTTACTCCGTTTAGCCTTGAGTTCATTGATAAACTTCGTCTACAAGAAAGAAGTGATGGCCGAAAGATCGGACGGATAGTTGCGCGCCTTCGTGTCCGCGCTCTTTAAAACGATCAAGAGGGGCGTCGGTTTCGTCGTAGACAAGTGTGTAAAAGACGTTGGCTGTGGCTGCACCTCCCGTGCCTCCCCAATCCCACTCACCATATTTTGGAGGTGCCCCTGGTAGATCATGCGCTAGCTTCGAATAATAATCCTGTTCAACCTGAAATCGGATCCAACTCGGATCAATTGCGAGTTGGCGAGCGACGATGAGCAAGCCGATGACTATTAGCGGTGTCGCAATGACTAGAGGCAAGCTCACCCAACGGTGCGCACGAAGATGGGTAACCAGACTCCAGAAAAGAGTGAAAATGGCGATCAGAGCGGGAATTGCCGTTAATGGAACAAGCAAAATATCCAGGTTAAAAAGCCGGTCTAACTCATCGCCTAGATAAAAGATTCCACCGGCGGTCAGCCAGGCGTACGCATGGCAAGCGGTGATCCGGAATCTCCAAAATGCCCGTGTTTGGGGCTCAAAGGGTCTACAAGGACATCGCCTCGTTTCACGGTGCTATCACAGCGGTAACGTCTCGCGAGTTGGCGGGGAAGAAAATTTATCGAGCATTTGGCAACGCAAGTCGAGTGACGCCGGCCAGTGAATCGTTCGCCGGCGGGTTTTGGGCGGCGGCATACTGGGGCGTTGGTGAAGTGCCGAAAACGGCGAAAGCGTGGCGTGAGAGCGCTGCCGTGCTCGACGACTGGAATGCCAACGGCTTCATGGTTGTCGCCCATCTGCCCGACAATCTGGCGGAACTCTGGCCTGAGGCGAAAGCGTGGATCGGACGGATCGCCGAGCAATATAGCCCCGATTCACCCTTTCAATATCTCGAAGGCGGCGGCGAGCAACTTGTCGCCAATTTTGGCAAGAATCTCGTAGAGCAAATCACTGCCATTGGCAACGAGGTCAAGGCAGCGGGCTCGAACGAGGTGCGAACCGAAATGATCGACGGCGTGCGTTTCGACTTCTTCAAGACCAACTGGAAAGACGTGGAACGTGTGCATGGGTATGGCGAGGCCTCGAACAAGCAGGCCGCAACAACACGCAGGCTCACCGAAGACGAAGTACGTGAGAAGTGAGAGCGAGGATGAAAGGCTTATTTAGCGCGTTTAACGGGCAACGGTGGAGCAACTGATGCAAGGCGTCGATATGCAAGACGAAGGGGTACGTCGCAAGATTTTCTGGCTCCTCAAGCGCCTCACGAGCTACACGCTCTGGTCCCGCAAACGCGAGGCTTTCCGGATATTTGCCGCAGCCTACGAGACGGCCGTCAAGACGTGGTCGCCGAACGATCCCGAAATGGTGTCCGCCGACTACCTTGCGAAGATCTACGAGGTGGTCGGCCTGTATGACACGGGGCTCGACGATCTGGCGCACGGGCGCCGTTTTGTCTGGCGCACGAATGAGGCGCTCGAGCGCGTGGTCGCGCTCAGTAGCTATCTATCGGATTATTTTTACAGGAATCCGAACTATTGGGAGCGTGGTGCACAATTCTTGCCGTACCCGCCGAAGGTCGATGCGCTTGCACGACTGCTACGCGCGTCGATGTACCAGGGAGAGGAGGCACCGTTGGAGGTGGCTGGCACCAGTGATCGATTCGCTTCGATCGAGTCCCCGGCATGGTTGCTCGACAAAAACAAGTATAACTACAACTTCTACGAGCTTGAGTTCCCCGCATTCCCACACGATTTGCCAGAGATGCCAGAACCGCGTGGGTTGATGGTTCGTTCCGGTGAAGAGGTACCTTGCGACGGTATTTGGGAACCCATGCTGATCGAATCTGCCCGGCTGACCCATGCGCTGCCGCTGAATGTGGAGGTGATGCGCAATGGGGGCTGCTTTAATTACTTTGTTGCGCAGACTCTCGCTCCCAATTTGTCGCAATTGTCGGACGACCAATGGGACGTCGTCCCGGTTCCGACGCATTGGAGATTGTTGTGGGAGGACACTCGCTACAAGGACGGCACGATTCCGGATGAGTCCTCCTACTTTCTCGCTTCACGTCGTGAAAATCCGTTGCGTGAGCCAGTCTCCACACGAACCGAGGTCCGCACGGGTGAGCTCTGCCCAGCGTCAGGAGAATGGCACACGGAGGAATTCGGCGGCAAAACCGTGAAGATGGAGGAGGGGCAAGTCATGCCGGATTTGCTCGCTGTCGACAATCTCGGCGACCGCGTGGTGCATTGGGTTACGTGGGCACTGGTGCGCGCGACGTAGCATTGGGCTAAGCGCTGCATCGATATCCCCTTGACTCAGCAGCGAACATCGGCGGTTGCCCGGATTTGCGGAAGGTCGGCAAGCGCATGGTGGACGCGTGGGCTTTCAGACTCGAAGGCATCCAGCTCGATGCTAACGCGGGGTGCTTTCCACCCATCGACACTCCACGCGGAGTGACCTGAACGTTGGGATAGACGCCGCCACATTTTGGGCAAGAAACCAGCTCGCCCAGCCGCGTGACGGCCTTGCCGTGAACCACTTGTTCGAACGACCGTCGCATTGCTCAAGCGAGCGGCAAAGCGGGGCGGCCGACCCGCGAACGCCAATCAATCGCTCGACAAGATAGGGATCGACGAACAGGTCGACCCATTACGCTTGCGCACGCGCTGGTAGGGAGAGCCAGTTTGCTGCGTGCCCGACATGGGCGAGAAAATCGTCCAGCCCGCTTCTGGAAAGCGATACGCTCGCGGTGTTCTCCAGAGGGTGAAACAGGAAACGCGTTTCGCCATTCAAGTGCGCGTCGATAACCAGTGTCACGCGCTTAGCTTCGTCATTGACCAGCGCGAGTGGGCTCAGCGAGCCGGTCCGAATTCCCAGTAGATCAAAGAGTTTGTCCGCCGACGCAAACGACAGGCGTTTGCTGCCGAGTATCGCGGCCGCCGCCGCCAGATCGAGCGATTTGTCGGCTGTGGTGACGACCAGAAAAAACTGTCCTGCCTTGTCTTGCAGAAGCAGATTCTTGCAGCGCGCACCGCTGACGGAAAGCGTCAACGTTCCCGATTCGGCCATGTTGAGCACCGATTCGTGTTCTTCGCACTCGTACGCAATCTGCCATTCGTCGAGCCTTTTCAGGACTTCGGTTTTTCCCAGCATTCGGTTTTTCTCTTCATCAAATCAGGCCGGCCCCGGCAATGCACCGGGGCCGGCTTCAATCGCGTACGCGCAAGCGGATCAGCCGCCGAACACGGGGTGCGACGCCGCGCGGATTGCCGCAAGGGTCTCGTCACGAGAGAGCAGTCCCGACTCGTCCAGAATCGCGATCAACGGACGACCTTCGGCGACGGACTGGCGCGCGAGCTTGCTCACGCGAGCATAGCCAATCTTCGGCACGAGCGCAGTGGCCACGGCCATGGATTCCATGAGGTGCGTTTCATTGCGGTCGATATCGGCCTCGATGCCTTGCACGCACTTTTCGCCGAAGCGGTGGATGCCGTTGACCAGCAGCGAGATGCTGTCGAACACGCGCGATGCCACCACCGGCTCGAAATGGTTGATCTCCAGTTCGCCATACTGAACTGCCTGCGCGACCGCGACGTCGTTGCCGACCACCGCGAAACTCAACTGGATGATCGCCATCGGCAGGACCGGATTGACCTTGCCCGGCATGATCGACGAGCCGGCCTGAGCCTCGGGAAGTTTCAGTTCGCCGAGGCCGCCGACCGGACCGGAGGAAAGCACGGTCAGATCCGAAGCGATCTTGGCGAGCGATACCGCACAGGTGCGAAGTTCCGCCGACACGCGCGAGAACACGTCCATGTTCTGCATGGCGTCGAACGGATTGGCGGGCGCTTCGTAGGCCACGCCGGTCACGCTTTGCAGATGGGCGTAGACCGCGGCGCGGTAGCCGGCCGGCGCGCCGAATCCGGTGCCGATCGCCGTGCCGCCTAGCGGCAGCGTGCGCAGCTTGTCGCGTACCGTGGTCAGTTCTTGCGCGAGGCGCTCGGTCAGCGCCGCATAGCCGCCGAAAACCTGGCCGAGCCGCATGGGCTGCGCGTCTTGCAGGCAGGTGCGGCCGAGATGGAGGATGTCGGCGAACGCGCTCGCCTTGGCGGCGAACCGCGCGGCAAGCTGCGTGACTTCCTCGATCAGCGCGCCCAGCATGGCGTGGGTAGCGATCTTCAGCGCGGCGGGGTAGGCATCGTTGGTCGATTGCGAGCGGTTCACGTGATCGTTCGGATGGACGATCTCGTAGTTGCCGGCGGCGTGCCCCAGAATTTGCTGGGCGCGATTCGCGATGACCTCGTTGAAGTTCATGTTGGTCGAGGTGCCGCCCGAACCTTCCATGAGATCGACGACCAGCGAAGCGTCGAAGTCGCCCGCGATGACTTCCTGGCAGGCGGCCACGATGGCGTCGCATTGCGCGGCGGTAATCACCTCGTTGTCGCGATTGGCCAATGCCGCCGCCCATTTCACCTGCGCGAACGCGTCGCGAAACGCCGGGTAGTAAGCGATGTTCAACGGCGAGACCGTGAGATTTTCCACGCCGCGAACCGTGTTGACGCCATAGAGTTTGTCGCCGGGAATGACGACTTCGCCGACATAGTCGCGTTCGGTGCGAACTTCGCTCGGTGCAGGCTTATTCATGAGGATTCCTTCCGCCAACGGTAATGAGTTTTTCGATGCCCCCGCCGAGCGCGTCGAGTCTCGGCAGGAACGAGGTTTCGATGACTTCGCGCGCGGTATCGCAGGCGTCGTCGAAAAAAGCGTTGTATTCGTCGCGGCGCGCTACCAGATACAGCGAGCGCTCCAGGCCCAGGGGTTCGACGACATGCGTGGCCACGTTGCCAACATGCGCGGCGGCCTGAAGAAAGCACATCGGCGAGGTAATGGCCCAGCCGATACCTTCCGCGACCATCGACGTCAAGGCATCCGCGTTGTCCAGTTCGAGTCGCGCGGGCGCGCGGATGTCGATGCGCCGCAAATATCGCTCGATCTGCATGCCCACTTGCGACGTGCGGTTGAAGCGCACAATGGGCAAACGGTTGATCAGCGCGCGCACGTCGTCGATCGTCTGCACCGGTGCGCGCAGCGTTTTCGGCGTGATCACGAAATAGCGCTCGGAGAACATGCGATACCGCACCACGTCATTGGCGTCGATCAGCGGGTCGCTCGTGACGATCAGATCGAGATCGCGACGCAGCAGCGCTTCGCCCTGTTGCGGACTCAAACCGGTGCGTATCGACAACTGCGAGACCTTGTCCAGCAGCTTTTTCGTGAACACCGACCCGCAGGTGGACGCGAACGAGTCGACCAGCCCGATGCGCAGATCGGGTTTGATGCCGCTGCCGGCTTCGACGACCTGCGCCTTCAGGTTGGCGATCTCCTCGCTCAACACGGCCCCGCGATTCTTGAGCGCAATGCCGAACGGCGTCAGCGTCATCGGCCGCGTGGTGCGATTCACCAGCACGACGCCCAGTTCCTCCTCGAGTTGCCGGATGATCTGCGACACGCCCGACTGGGAAACGCCCATTCGCGACGCGGCAGCCGACATGCTGCCTTCTTCCGCAACGGCCACGAAAACTTGTACGGCGTGCATATCGAGCGGCTTGTTTGGCGGCATGTCGTGTCCTGGTGTGAGCGTCACGGGCTATGTTCTCGCATTTGGCGCGGCGCCGCGACCTCGACGCCCGCGCCGTCGTCACAGGTGGTTTTTCCTTGCGCCCGTCGCGGACTCCGCGAATGCCGTGTGACGGCGCGCGGCGGCGTCGGCTTCGTCTGCGGCGCTGTCGGCCTTCACGTCGGAGAGGTTTTCGCTACCCGTTTCCGGTGCCATGAAGTGACAGAAAACGCCGCCGAACAGCAGAACCGCGACGCATGTGCCGAGCGCCGCGTGAATGCCCACCTGTTGCACGGCGATCGGCAGGAGGAACGTGCTGATAGCGGAGCCGAACCGGCTCGACGCGACCGCCAGACCCACGCCGGAAGCGCGCAGGTGCGTGGGGAACAGTTCGGGCGGATAGACGAACTCGAGGTTCGCCGCGGCGGAGAGAATGCACGCGAACACGCCGAACACGAGCATCGTGCCGAGCGGTCCGAGGCTGGTCCAGGTCAGCACGGCCAGGCCGAGCGCCGCGAGATAGAAGGTGCCGAGGAGAAACGCGCGGCGGGAAATCCTGTCGACCAGCAGCAACCCGGCGATGGCGCCCGCGAGCAGCAGCACGTTGTACACGAGGCCGCCTTCGAACTTGTCCTTGACGTGCAGCGCTTCGAGAACGCGCGGCGCGAACGTGCCCAGCGCGAAGTACGGGATCACCTGACAGGTGTAGAAGACGCAGCCGACCAGCGTGTTCCTGCGCCAGCGCGGCGAGAACAGTTGCGACCAGGCGCCTTCGCGCTGCGGTGCATCGGTCGATGCCGGCGTGGCAAGTGTGACTTCGGGGCCGAACCGGCGGCGGATGATGGCCAGTGCTTCGTCGCTACGGCCGCGTTTCATCAGCCACATCGGCGATTCGGGCACGATGAGGCGGAACGGCAGAATCAGCAGCGCCGGAACGCCGCTCGCCGCGAGCATGATGCGCCAGGCGTCGGGACCGATGCCGCGCATGGCGAAGCCGGCAAGATAGGCGCCCACATAGCCCGCCGCCCATGCCGCCGCAAGCACGCTTAGCAGGCGGCCGCGATAACGGCGCGGCGAATATTCAGTGACGAGCGACTTGCTCACCACGTAGTCGGCGCCGAGAATCAGCCCCAGCACGAGACGCAGAATGAGCAACTGCTGCGGTGATGTCACGAAATACTGCGCGGCGGAAACGACCGCAAACAGCAGCATGTCGTACGCGAAGATAGTTCGGCGTCCGTATTTATCGGCGATCGGGCCGGCCAGCATGCTGCCGAGGAAGAGGCCGGCGAGCGACGCTGCGCCGAGCAGACCCATCCACAGCGCGTCGAGGTGAAGCGGGCCCGCCGCCATGCTCACCGCGATCCCGATGATGCCGAGCACGAAGCCATCGCTGAATTGGCCGCCCGTTCCGCTGAAGGCCACGCCCACGTGGAAGGGGCGAAGAGGCAAATCTTCGAGTAGGACCTGCTTGCTCACAATCGTCTCCTGTATCTAATAAGGCGCCGGTGTCCGCACCTTTGGAAAACAGTGTAGGGCGACGACTTCAGGAAAACAGTAGGTGTGAGAACAGTATCACTATTTTTGATACTGTCTGTCAGGGCGGCTGAAGTTGGGTTGATGCGCGACGGCAAGCGGTCACGCGGGTTTCTTTTAATGGTGGCCGCGCTCGAGGTCCGGCGCGGAGCCAACCGAATCGCATGAAGTCCCTGTCTCCATCGGCGACCCAGGTTGCAGGTTTCAACTTGCCCGAGCCACTGGGCGGCGCGTTCCCGAGGGACGCAATCTCGGGAGCGCTCGCCGTCGCCACCGCGCCGAGTGATCAACAGCGAAGTTCTGCTTTCAACATCCCCTGTATCTATAATTTAACATAATCATAATTATCGACATTTAAAACCCGGCGTCCCAACGCTGCGTTCCCGCCATGGCGCGCCCCCTGGTCACGCCATGGTCAACGAACTCGCTTATTCCATGACCAGACCGCGCGCGGCCAGGTTGCGGAATAGCGCGCGCGTCCCGAATGTCCAGGGCGGCGCCGTCGTGCACGAGCCCACGCGATTGACGAGCGCGCCGAGCGATTCCGTGGCGATCGCCACGCGGTCGCCCGGATGATGCGTGAATCCCTCGCCGGGACGGTCGCGATCCTTGACCGGCGAAAACATGGTGCCGAGAAACAGCAGGAAACCGTCCGGATACTGGTGGTGCTCGCCATAAGTCTGCGCGACCAGATCGAGCGGATCGCGGCTGATCGCGCGCATGTGACTCACGCCGTCCAGCTCGAAGCCGTCTTCTCCGTCGATACGCAGACTCACGGACGCCGAACGCACGGCGTCGATGGTGTAATGCGCGTCGAACAGACGCACGAACGGCCCGATGGCACACGACGCGTTGTTGTCCTTGCACTTGCCGAGCAACAGCGCGGAGCGTCCTTCGATATCGCGCAGATTGACGTCGTTACCGAGCGTCGCGCCCACGGTTTCACCGCGCGCATTGACGGCCAGCACGACTTCGGGCTCGGGGTTGTTCCAGTTCGAGGCCGGCAGCAGACCCACCTCGTCGCCGCAACCGACCGACGACATCGGTTGCGACTTCGTGAACACTTCGGCGTCCGGCCCAATGCCGACCTCGAGGTATTGCGACCAGAGGCCGCGCTCCTGCAGTTCCGCCTTGAGCCGCATCGCCGCGTCGGAACCCGGCACGATGCGCGAAAGATCGGCGCCGATCGACTGCTGGATCGTCGCGCGCACGGATTCCGCCCGGCTCGCGTCGCCGCCCGCCTGCTCCTCGATCACGCGTTCGATCAGGCTCACGGCGAACGTCACGCCGCACGCCTTGATCGCCTGCACGTCGCACGGCGCCAGCAGCTTCACGGCAGGCGCCGCCGACGAAAATTGCTGCGCCATGAGTTCGACGACATCGCCGACCGGTTCGCCCGGACATTCGCGCGCAAACCGCGCGGGATCCGGCTGGTCGAAAAGATCGGCGGTCGTGGGCGCGCTCGCGGTGATGTCGAGCACCTGGCCGTGCCGCACCACGACGACGCACGGGCCTTCGAACGCCGCCGTTTTGCGCCATACCCTGCCGACCAGCAAGGCGTTGTCCAGATCGACGGGAAGCAGCCCGCGCGCGGTATCCAGATCCATTCAATCAGTCTCCGTTGGGTGATACAGGTGTTCATGCGCGGCCGCGCACGGATCGACGCGCCCGGCCGCGATTCGGGCGCCGCGTCAGTTGCCCTTCTTCGGCATCACCGTGCGATTGATAACCGGCATCAGGCTGTCCACGTTCGCCGGCGTGACGAGCAGCACCGGAATCGACACGTTCTTCTGGCTCGCGCTCGCGTCGTACAGACCGTCCGCCGCCTGCTGTCCCATCAGGAACGGCTGCTGCATACCGGAGGCCACGAGCTGGCCTTTCTTCAGCATGTCGATGAACTCGGGAATGCCGTCGAACGCCACGAGCGCCATGTCCTTGTCGCGATGCGCGATGCGGATCGCGCGCGCCGCGCCGAGCGTTGGCGTATCGGTTTCGACGAAGATCGCGTGCATGTCGGGGTGCGCCGTCATCATGTCCTGCACGAAACTGAAGGTTTCGTCGGGCGTGTACTTCTGCATCTGGTTCAGCGCGACTTCGTGAATGCCCGCTTCGGTCATCGCCCGGCGGAAGCCCGCCGTTCTCAGCTTGCCGTTCTCGCGGCCCAGCGAGATCGTGACGATGCCGTAGCCGCCCTTCTGCCAGCCCTTCTGCGTCATCACCTGAGCCAGTGCCTTGCCCACGGCGTAGGCGCCCTTTTCGTCCTCGGAACCCACGTAGGTGTTGTACTCGCCCGAGGTCGTGCCGATCCCGGCGATGCTCACGGGAATGTGGTGCTGCTTCGCGATGGCCAGCACGCTCGGCGCCGTGGTCGAATCGGTGGGCGACAGCACGATGCCGGCCACGCCCTGCGCGATCGCATCCTGGGCGTTCTTCAGCTGCGTGGAGGCGTCGTTGTGCGAGTCCATGTAATCGATCGTGCCGCCGTGCGCCTTGACGCTCGCCGCCACGCCGTCGCCCACCACGCGCCAGAACGGCAAGTCGAGCGCCGGCGCGATATACGCGTAGTGCTGGCCCGGCGTTGCCTGGGCGCTCGCCGCATGAGCGGGCACGCACGCGGCGAGCGCGGCGAACGTCAGCCCTCGCAGCAGGTTGGCGACCGGATTGAGCTTGATATTCACGTTCTCCTCCATGAGTTTCGATGGGTTTGTTATGGCTAGCGCCGGGTGCCGCTCGTCATGCGCTCGATCAGCACGGCGACGAGGATGATGGTGCCGATGGCCGTGCCTTGCCAGTACGGCCCCACGCCCAGCAGATTCAGCCCGTTGCGGATCAGCACCATGATGAACACGCCGAACAGCGTGCCCGGCATCGAACCGCGGCCGCCGAACAGACTCGCGCCGCCGATCACCACGGCGGCGATCGCGTCGAGTTCGAGACCGTTGCCCGCGAGCGGATCGATCGACATCAGCCGCGAACTGAGCAGCACGGCCGCCAGTCCCGCCGACGCGCCGGAGACCGCATAGGCCACGTTCGAATAAAACGTGGTTCGCAGCCCCGCCGCGATGGCCGCGTCGCGGTTGGAGCCCGTGGCGTAGATCGTCCGGCCGCCCTTCGTGCGTTGCAGATACCACCAGGCGAGCGCGAACAGCGCGAGCAGAAACAGGAAGTTGACGGGCGCGCCCAGAATTTCGGCGACGCTCAACGCGGACAGGCTGTCGGGCAGATTCGAAATCGAATTGCCGTCGCTGATCAGATACGCGGCCGAGCGGCAGATCGACATCGTGCCCAGCGTGACGATGAACGGCGCGATGCGGCCAAAGTTGACGAGGCAGCCATTCAGCAGGCCGAGCGCCGTGGCCGCGAGGATCGTGACCGGCACGCCAACGGACATCGGCAAACCGGCCTTCGCCACCAGCGTGCCGAACACGATGCCCGCCACGCCCGTCACCGCGCCGACGGACAGATCGATGCCCGCCACCAGCACGACGAAGGTCTGCCCGATCGCCACGATGCCGACCACCACCGACTGGTCCAGCAGGTTGTAGAGGTTGCCCGAGGTGAGAAAGCGCGGGCTGGCGAACGACATCAGCACGAAAATCACGAGCGCCACGACAATGATCCGCGCGTCGGCCGGGACGCGCAGCGGGCGTCGCGGCGCGCGGCCCGTTTCGCTCGTGCCGTCGAACGACGCGCCTTCGACTTTTCCTTCACGCATGCAAGTCTCTCCCGCCTAATTTCAGATGCTGTATGCCGGCCGTTTGCATCGTGTCGACGATGCGCGACTCGAGCGCCGCCTCCGTGCCGGCCCAGTTCGTGGCGAATGTCAGCCCCAGCCAGCCGAACGAATGGCCGGTCTCGTTGGTGAGCTCGAAAAGCACCGAGCGGCGCTCGCCGTCCTGCCGGAACGTCGCGCTGCGCAGATCGCCGAGCGCGTTGGGAATGGCGGTGTCGCCAATCAGCGGAAACCTGTCGCGCGCAATGCCCACGTCCAGCCCGTCGCGTTCGACGAGGTCGAAACAGAACACGCGCCCGGCCACCACGTTGATCCAGTACGTCGTGCAGCCGAGCGCATCCGGCAGCGTGGCGATCACCGAGCGCAGCGCGGTCGAAGACAGGCGCGGCGCGGCGAACAGGGTGAGCGTCTGCGGATCGAACACCTCGCTCGCGGCGCGTGCGATCGACCTGCGGTCGCTCAGCACCACGATGTCGTCGGAAATGCCGAGCAGTTCCTCGAAGTCGGACGACACCACCACCACGCCGACGCCACGCTCCGCGCATTGCCGGATCACCGTATAGATGTTGCTACGCGTGCCGATGTCGATGCCGCGCGTGGGTTCGTCGAGCAGCAGGATCTCGGGGTTCGTCAGCAGCCAGCGGGCCAGCAGCAGTTTCTGTTGCTGACCGCCGCTCAAGCCCGTCACCGGCGCGTCGACCACGTGCGCGGGCATGTCGAAGTCGCGCAGAAACGTGGTCATGGCCTGCGCGGCGGCGGCCTTGCGCGTGCCGTTGCCACGTTGGCCCAGTAGCGGCAGCGTGAGGTTTTCCCGCACCGAGAGATCGGGAACGAGGCCCTGGCTGCGGCGGTCTTCGGTGAGCAGCGCCATGCCGCGCGCAATCGCGTCGCGCGGATGCCGCGGCGCGAAGCGCGCGCCGGCCAGCTCGATCGTGCCGCGCTTGAGCTTGCGCAGCCCGAAGAGCGCTTCGAGCGTTTCGGTGCGCCCCGCTCCGACGAGTCCGCCGAGTCCCAGCACCTTGCCGCGCTCCAGCACGAAGGACACGTCCTCCACGCCCGTTTCCGTGGCGAGGTGCCGTGCCTCCAGCAGCGTGCCGGCCGCGGCTTTCGTGGTGGAAGCCGGCTTCGCGTAGAGCGACAGCACCCGGCGCCCGACCATGCGCTCGACCAGATCGTTCGGATCGGTGCGATCGACCGGCAGATCGCTTTCGACGGTCGCGCCTTCGCGCATGATCGTGAAGCAATCCGAAATTTCGAACAGCTCTTCAAGCCGATGCGAGACGAACACCAGCGCGTTGCCCGCGTCGCGCAGCTTGCGCATGATGCGGAAAAGATGCTGCACCTCGCCGGGAGACAGCGAAGCCGTTGGCTCGTCGAAGATCATCACGCGGGACCGCTGGAGCGTTGCCCGCGCAATCTCGACCAGTTGCCGGTTGGCCATCGAAAGCGCCCCGGCGCGCGCGTTCAGGTCGAGATGCGAGACCTCGAGTTCCGCGAGTGCGTGCGCGGCGTCGGCGCGCAGGCTTCGCCAGTCGACCCGGCCGCGCGAAGCGAAGCGCGGCAGCACCAGGTTTTCGAACACGCTCAGGTCGGGCGCAATGCTCGTTTCCTGCAGCACGATCGACACGCCGCTGTCCATCGCCTGGCGCGGCGAGGCGAAGTCGGTCGCGCGGCCTTCGTACAGCAGCTCGCCGCCGCTTTTCTGGTAGTGCCCGCTGATGATTTTCGAAAGCGTCGATTTGCCGGCGCCGTTCACGCCCACGAGCGCGTGAATCTCGTTGCCGCGCAGCGAAAGCCGCGCGTTGGCCAGCGCGCGCACATGACCAAAACGCTTCTCGACGTTCCTTGCAACCAGGATGTCCATCAATCGTCAGCCTTCACGAAAACGACTCGCCGTGCCGGGCCCTGCCGCGGGCACGGCGGGCGACCCCGCTCAGATCCGGTACCAGCTTTCCGCCGAGCGTTGAAAGAGTGCCTTGCGTTCGTCGGCCGAATAGTCCGCGACGATCTGGCGATAGGCATTCACGAGCGTCGCGTAGTCGGCATAGAGGCCGTCGAGCGGCCAGTTGGTGCCGAACATGCAGCGCTCGACGCCGAATATCTCGATGCATTCCTCGATCCACGGCGCGATCGATTCGATCGACCACTGGTGATCGACCATCAGCAGGCCCGAGAGCTTGCAGGCGATATTGGGCGCCTGCGCGATCGCCTTCATGCCCTTGCGCCACGCGTGGAAATAGTCGACGGTGCGCCGCTTCGGAAAGCCGCAATGACCGAGGACGATGCGCACGTCGGGAAAGCGCTTCGCCAGCGCGACGACCTTGTCGGTGTGCGCGATGTCCGCGTCCATGTCGAACACGAGATCGCGTTTGCGCAGGCCGTCGAAACCGCGCAGAAAGGCCGCGTCGCCCAGAATGTCGGGGCCGTGGAACGTCAGCATCCGCACGCCGCGAAAGTTCGCGTATTCGAGGTGGCGGTCGAGTTGCGCGTCGCTTCCGGCGTCCATCAGTTCGCCGCGCGCGATGATCCCGCTGGGCAAGCCGTCGCGGTCGGCCACGCTCTGAAGCCACGCCGTTTCGCGCACGGGGTCCGTCTCGCCGTCCGCGGTTTCGATATGCACGGACTTGATCAGGTTGACCGGCGCGCCGGCCGCCTTGAGATCGGCCACCACGTGATTGCGTTTGATCGCCGAATAGTCGCCGGACGGATGCCCTTCGAACGGCCGGTCGGTGAGCCACGCATAGTGCAGCGCCTCGAGATCCCACAAATGGTGGTGGGCGTCGACAAAGGCGAAGTCGTCTGATTCCATCACTGCCTCTACAGGTTGATGTGGGCCGCTACCGGCTCAACGGAACGGCCGGGAATGGCGTTGGCGTGACGTAACGCGTCAGGCCGCGAGCATCAGCTGGTTGCGGCCTTCCTGCACGATCTCGCCGTGCTGGTTGCGCACCTTGATGTCCAGCGTGACGATGCCGCGCGTGCCCGAGCGCGTGAGCCGCCGCTCGGCAATCGTGATCTCCGCGTCGATGCGGTCGCCCGCGAACACGGGCCCCACGAAGCGCCACGCGTCCCAGTTCAGCGCGGCCACGACGTCGAACTGCACCATCGAGCGGTTCTTCAGTCCGTCCACGAGGCCGAGCACGAGCAGCCCGTGCGCGAGGCGGCCGCGAAAGCCAAGGTCCTTCGCGAATTGTTCGTCGGTGTGATGCGGCATGAAATCGCCCGTCAAACCGGCGAAAGCGAGGATCTGACTCTCGGAGACGGTGATGCCCGGCGTCCGAAACGTGTCGCCCTCTTTGAGATCTCCAAACTTGTTCAGCGTCGTCGAGTGCATGGTGTGTCCACAAATGGCGGGAAATTGCGGGATTAGCCCGCTTATTCCGAAAGATTCCGGCCCCGCGTTTCAGGGCTGACGAACAGGCCGACCGAGGTGATGGCGGCCATCAGAATGGCGTACAGCGCCACGGGCACGTAGCTGCCGCCCGATTCGAACAGCGCGGTACAGATGAACGGCGCGATGCCGCCGGCAAACACGGCCGAGACTTCGCGCACGGTCGAGATCGCGGTGAAGCGCGTGCGCGCCCCGAACAGTTCGTTGAAGTACGAGCCCTGCACGGAGAGCATCGCGTAGTTCGAGAAGCCGATCGCGATTGCGATGGAGGCGATGATGAGGCCGTCGCTGCGGGAGTTGAGCGCCCAGAAATACGGGAATGTGCCGAGACCGAACAGCAGCGAGCCGAACAGATACACGGGCCTGCGTCCGACCCGATCCGAGAGCCAGCCGAACAGCGGAATCGTGACGATACCGAGACTCGACCCGATCAGCACGCCCGCGAGGCCGATCTCGCGCGACACGGCCAGTTGCCGCGTGACGTAGGCGAGCGACCAGATCTGGAAAAAATAGCCCGACATGTTTTCCGCGAAGCGCGCCGCGAAGGCGATCCAGAAGCGCCCGCCGGCCTCGTGGAACATGTCGCGAAGCGGCGCCTTCGTCACGCTGCGCTGCTTGCGCAATGCTTCGAAAACGGGCGATTCGTTGACCTGACGGCGAATCCAGATCCCGGCCAGCACGGCGAAAATGCTCAGCACGAACGGAATGCGCCAGCCATAGCCGATGAAGTCCGCTTCCTTCATCGCGCTCGTGATGATGAAGAAGGTCCCCGCCGACAAGAGCGTGCCGAGACACACGCCCAGTGTTGGCAGGCTCGCGTAGAAGCCGCGGCGGCCTGCGGGCGCGCTCTCCGCCGCGAGCGTCACCGCGCCGCCGTACTCGGCGCCCGCCGCGAGACCTTGCAGAATGCGCAGCACGATCAGCAGCGCGGGCGCGGCCATGCCGATGGAGGCGTAGGTGGGCAGAAAGCCGACCGCCATCGTCGCGCAGCCCATCAAGATGAGCGTGATGACGAGCACTTTCTTGCGCCCGTACAGATCCCCGGCGCGGCCGAACAGCACGCCGCCCACCGGCCGCGCGAGAAAACCGACCGCGTAAGTGCCGAACGCGGCGAGCGTGCCGGCGCCGGAGGACAGCGCCGGGAAAAACAGACGATTGAAGATCAGCGCGGCGGCGGTCGCGTAGATGTAGAAGTCGTACCATTCGAGCGCCGTGCCGATCACGGCCGAGACCGTCGCGTTGCGCAGGCTGCGCGCGTCGGCGGGCGCCGCGGATGAAGCCGCCGCGGCGAAATGCTCCGCGTCGAGTGGCGCGCTTCCCGAAAGCGCGCTGTTGCGTTGAGTCATCGTCTCCTCCTGACCGGCTGGCCGGCTTGTTGCGGCGATCTGAAATCGCGCGTTTTTTGTCGAACCGGTGTGTGGCCGGCTTACCGCTCAGTTCACCGCTCGCTCACCGCTCAGTTCACCGCTCGTTCAGTCGTTCGAACCCGAGGTTCAAGCCCGATACCAGTTGCCGATGCGGCGTTCGGCTCGCCAGCGCCGAACGGATGGCGGCCGAGGCGCGGGTCTGAAACTCGATATAACCGGCGCAGCGGGGGCGCACATACGCGTCCTCGATCGTCGCCAGCGTGTTGCGGTAGAAGTTGCCCGCGGCGGCGTTGACGCTCGCATCGCGCCACGCCTCGCGATGGCTCGGCTGCCCTTCGTGCGACGGGATGAAGCCGGTTTGCGCGCGCGCCGACATCAGATAACGCAGATGATCCAGCAGCGCGGGCGCCGGTTTGGCCCGGCGGCTCAGCGCAATACCCGTACCGCCCAGCGTCGACCCGTGACGGCCGCCCGCCGTGCGCACGGGCGTGTCGAGAAACTGTACGGCCTTTCGCCCGCTCGCCGATGTCGCGTAGTTCACATAACCGTAGATAAGCGGGCAATAGCGCGCTTCGTCGCTGCGCGCCAGCCATTCGAGCATCCGGATCGGATTGAGATCGTGGGCGGCCTCGCTCATCCCGCCGAAGATCGTGGCCATGGTGTCGAGCACCTCGAGCGCCGTGTCTTCGTCGACGAACGGCTTCGCCTTCGGGTCCGTCGCGGGCGGCGCGCCCCACGCGGCCATCATCGAGCAAAAGCTGAGCATGGCGTGCGGCCCCGCCACCGAAAGCACCACGCCGCCTTGCCGGGAGAGCGCCGTCACGTCGGCCCACGTAGCGGGCAAGCGCGCGTCGATCAGGTCGGCGCGCGCCACGGCCACCTGCGTCGCCGCATCGAGCGGCAGCCCCCATTGGCGGCCCTGCCACGCGTACGATTCGTAGCTCGGCCCGACCGACTGCGCGGCCCACGCACGCAATTCCTCGGGCGCGAACAGCTCATCCAGCGCCCACACGCAGCCCGCCTCCACCGCCTCGCCAATGTGCGGATGGTCGAGCACCACGAGATCGAAGCGATCGCACAGATCGGCGATCGGATGCGATTCGAAGCCCTCCAGCGGCTGTTTGCTCCAGTGCAGATTCAACGCGGCCGCATCGTCGAGACGCGAAGCCGCGTCCAGTGCGACGAAGCCGCGCGGGTGATCCCACGTGAGTCCCTGGATGACGTCGGTTGTCATTCAGGCCGCCGTCTCGTTGATGACACGATCGCGCAGCAGCGCTTCGATGCTGTCGGCGTCATAGCCGAGTTCCTTCAGCACGGCACGCGAATGCTCGCCGACGAGCGGCGCCCCGAGCCGCACGGCGCCCGGCGTCTTCGAAAAGCGGTACGGGAAACCGGGCGCCTTCACCCGCCCTTCGGTCGCGTGCTCGTACTCGACGAACGTGCCGTTATGCACGATCTGCGGGTCCTTGAGCAGTTGTTCGTAGCCGTACACGGGGCCCGCCCAGATCCCGTTCGCGTCGAACAGCGCGAGCCATTCGGCCGTCGTTTTCGTGGCGAGACGTTCGCGCGTGCGGGCGTAGATCGCGTCTCGATGCGTCCACGGATCGGTCGTATCGTTCATCTCGACGAAAGTGGGCTCGCCGATCGTTTCGCCGAAGGTCTTCAGGGACGGCATCGCGACGATCACGAACCCGTCACGGGTGGCGAACGCACCGTACGGCGCACGGATATACACATGCGCATGCGGCTCGGCGGAGCGCTTTTGCGGCAGGCCGCCTTGCATGTACACCGCCAGTTCCTGCATCTGCAACGTGGTGATCGCATCGAGCATGTTGACCGTCACGAGTTGGCCTTCGCCCGTGCGTTCGCGATGCAGCAGCGCGGCGATCACCGCTTCGAACGCCGTGGCGGCCGCGACCGCGTCCACCAGATACTGGCCGGCCGGCGAAGGCGCGTCGCCGGCGCGGCCCGTCGAGAGCATGGCGCCCGACATGCCCTGCAACAGCAGGTCCTGACCCGGCCGGTGCGCATAGGGGCCGTCTTCTCCGTAGCCCGACATCGACACATAGACCAGCGACGGGTTGAGCTTCGCGAGCGACTCGTAGTCGACACCCAGCCGTTTGGCGACGCCCGGACGGTAGTTCTGCACGAACACGTCGGCGGACTTCACGAGATCGGCGAGCACCGCGCGCCCCGCTTCGTTCTTCAGATCGACCGCCAACGAACGCTTGTTGCGGTTGAGCGAGAGAAACGACGCATTGATCCGGTTGCCTTGTGCGCCGCCTGCCGGCGTGTGGCGCTGCCACTCGCCGTCGAGCGGCTCGACCTTGATGACGTCGGCGCCAAGGTCGCCGAGACGCTGGGTGGCGAACGGGCCCGCCATGGCGATGGTGCAATCCACCACCCGATAACCCGAGAGGATCGATTTCGAAGCTGGTTGTGACATGGAAGGCAGGATCCTGAGTAATTGTTTGCGATAACATGTTAGCGCAAACAAAGTTGCACGGTCAAAGCGTGAACGCCTGGGGTTTATACCGTCGGCACGACATGGCAACAGCGGGTTGATTCGATGCGACAACGCCCCGGAATACCGGCCCGGCGGCGCGGAGAATACGAACACGGGAACGACCGTAACCGGCCGCTCCGAAGACAAACGGGACGGCTGGCGCTCAGGCGCTGCCGCGCCGCACGAGTTGATGCGCGAGCACCACCTTGTGTTTCGCGTTGCCGGACTCGCTGATGCGCGCGAGCAGCATCTGCGCGGCGGTCGCGCCCATTTCGTCGGGCTGCGTGCGCACCGTCGTGAGCGACGGCGTCACCATGGCGGCCAGTTCATAGTCGCCGAATCCGCAGATCGCCAGTTGCTCGGGAATCCGGATGCCGCGCCGGTTGCATTCGAGGATCGCGGCGAGCGCCATGGTGTCGGCGGAGAAGAAGATCGCGTCGGTGAGCGGCGCGTCGCGCAGCACTTCGTCCAGCCCCCGAATGCCGTCGTTGCCGCTCATCGGCAGCGACAATTCCACGCGATGCACGTCCGGCAGCTTCGCCTCTTTCACCGCCTTGCACAGGCCGAGATAGCGGCTTTGCGCGCGCGAATCCTGGGCGCTCCCGCCGCCGACGAAGGCGATTCGCTTCGAGCCTCGCTCGCACAGGAGTTTGCCCACGTCGTAGCCCGCGGTGAAGTTGGAGAACCCCACGGCCATGTCGATGGGGTCGCCGTCCGTGTCCCAGGTTTCGATCACCGCAACGCCGCTTTGCTGCAACAGCGAGCGCACTTTCGGGCTATGTTGCAAGCCCGTGAGGATCACGCCAATCGGGCGGCGTTCCAGCAAGCTCTGCAAGATGGCTTCCTCGCGCGCCTGCGAGTATTCCGTATTGCCGATGATCACCGAAATCTTGTGCGGCTCCAGCGCGTCGATCACCCCTTTGACTTCGGCGGCGAACGCCGAACTCGACAGCGTCGGGATGATGACGGCCACCACCCGGCTCGACGCGGATGCGAGGCTGCGCGCGGCATCGTTCGGGATGTAGCGCAGCGCCTGGATCGCCTCCTCCACCCGCCGGCGCGTTTTCTCCGCGACGAGCGAGGAATTGCCCACCACGCGCGATACCGTCTGCGCGGAAACGCCGGCATATTCCGCGACATCGAGCATCGTGATCGTGCCGCTGGATTTGGCTTCTTTTTGGGGCTTCCTTGTTTTCATGTCGAGAGCTGGTGATGCGGTACCCGCTAGTCTAGCAAGACGGCTCGCCGCGATCCTGCCGATGCGAGCATCGCTTCCACCACCTGCACCGAGTGCAGACCGACCGTGCCCGAACCGCAGTTTTCGACCGCTTTGCCGGCGCACAGATCGACGAACGCGTCCACGGGACCCGAGCAGGTGTAGGCACCGGCGCCGGCCGGAATCTCCATCGTTTCGTCCGCGCCGTCGAGGCGGCGCAGCCACAGGCGTTCGCGCTCGACATCGAGCAGCAGGCAGCCTTCCGTACCGAACACGCGGATATCCACCTGGAACGGCGAGCCGGGCGGCAGCGAAGCCGCGCCCGAGATCGCGCCCGTCGCGCCGGAGGTGAAACGCACCGTGAGCGCGTTGAAGAGATCCGTGTCGATCGACGACTGGCCGGTCATCGCGAACACTTCGTGCGGCGCGAGTCCCGTCACGTAGAAGAGACCGCCCAGCAGATGCACGAGCTGCCCCCAACCATAGCCGCCGCTGCCCTTTGTCGTCCACGTGGCGGACTCGGGGCGGAACATTTCCTGCTCCGTGCCCTGCAACTGTCCGCCCGACATCAGGTCTTCGATCGGCGTGGCCATCTGGGCGACGACATGACGAATGGCGCCGATGCGCCCCTGCGCCACGAGCCCGTGCGCATGCCGGAAATACGGCTGGAAATTCCAGCCATACGGCACGAGGATTTCACGCTGCGCCTCGCGCGCCACGTCGAGCAGGCGGCGCGCTTCTTCGGTCGAGGTCGCCATCGGCTTTTCGACCATCACATGACAGCCGCGGCGCAGCGCCGCGATGGCGTGTTCCGCGTGCAGCCGGTGCGGCGAAGCGACGATCACCGCGTCGAGGTCCAGTTCGAGCAGCGCGCGGTAGTCTTCAAATGCATGTTGAAAGCCGAACGCTTCCTGCACCTGCCGCAGCTCTGCCTCGCCCGGACGCACCACGCCGACGAGTTCGACGTCGTCGCGCGCGCGCAGCACGGGCAAATGATTGGCCACGGCCCACGACCCCGCGCCGATCAGCCCGAGGCGCACCTTCCTGCCCGCCGGCGCGGCGTTACTCATGACCGGCTCCCGGCTTAAACGGCGTGCGCTCCATCAGCGAACGGAACTTGTCGGGCACCGAAACGGCCGGATCGGTGAAGTACGCGTGATAGTCCACGCCCGCGACCAGCGCGATATTGCCCCACGGGTCGAGCGCACCGGAGCGCACGATCACCTTGGCCTGCTGCGCGAGCGGGCCGACCGTGTCTTCGTAGGTGACGGGCGCGAAATCGCGTTCGTCGAACCACTTCGTGAGCGACGCATAGAGCGGCTTGTTGTGCTCTTTCACCTCGGCCGCGAACATCACCTTTTCGACGATCAACTCGGGCGCGATCAGGGCATACAACTGCTCGAGCGTGGGCAGGTTCGCACCGATCGCGAGATCCACGCGCCACGCGTCGCGCGGAATCGGAAAGCCCGCGTCGACGATCATCATGATCTGGCCGTGGCCCATGGAGGCGACGGCTTCCGAAAGCTGCTGGTTGAGAATACCGCTTCGTTTCATGGCAAGTCTCCCTGATGGGTGGCTATTGGGTGGCGGCGATCGCGCGGTCGAGTTCGGCGTGCGTCACGGGTTCGGTGTATTCGTGCGCGACGCGGCCGTGCCGGAACAGCACGATGCGGTCGGCGAGATTGGCGAGTTCCAGCGAATCCGAAGACGTGAAGATCACCGCCGAACCGGCGTCGGCGATCTGCCGCAGAATGCGGTAAATCTCCGCTTTCGCGCCGATGTCGACGCCGCGCGTGGGGTCGTCGAGCATCAGCACCTTCGGCTTCATCACGAGCCAGCGCGCCAGCAGTGTCTTCTGCTGATTGCCGCCGGAGAGCGACGTGATCGGATTGAACAGCGACGAAGCGCGCACGGCGAGCCGCTTGATGTTCTCGAATGCCGCGCTACGGCCCGCGGCCCGGCTGCTCGCGTGCATCGCGCGGTTGGTCGCTTCGGCGTTGCCGAGCACGCTGGTCAGCGGCAGGATGCCGTCGAGTAAGCGATCCGCCGGCAGATAGCCGAGGCCGTGACGGATCGCCTCGCGCGAAGACAAACGCCGCACCTGCCGGCCAGCGATTTCCACGCGGCCGCGCTTCGCCCTTTGCAAGCCGAAAACATGCTGCAGCAGATCCGAAGGCCCCGCGTCCGGCAGCCCGGCGAGCGCGACGATCTCGCCTTGGCGCACGGTCAGCGAGGCGCCCTGAAGACGCTGGCCCACGAGATCGGTCACCGTCAACAACGGCGGCGTGGTGGCGGCCTTCGCGTGCCGGCCGGGAAACAGCTCGGCGGGATTGCGCCCGAGCATCGCTTCGACCACCGTTTCGTGGCTGAAATCGTGTGCCGGGCCATTCGCGACCAGACGCCCGTCGCGGATCACCGAGATGCGATCGGCGATCGTGAAAATTTCGGCGAGCTTGTGCGACACGTAGATCACCGCGACACCCGACTCCTTCAGATGCGCGACGGTCTGCAACAGACGCGCCGCTTCGGCGGCGTTCAACGCGGAGGTCGGTTCGTCGAAGATGATGATGCGCGCCTTCCAGGTCAGCACCTTGGCGATCGCGACCAGTTGCTTGTCGGAAGTGGAAAGCTGGCCGACCCGGGCTTCGGGCGAAATCGTCCCGACGCGCAGTTCGGCGAGCGCCCTGGCGGCGCGCGTATGCATGTCGCGCTTCGAGGGCTTCGCGAGGCCGCTGTCCTCGATCCCCAGCGCGATGTTCTCGGCCACCGTCAGGTTGTCGAACAGGTCGAGTTCCTGGTGCACCACGCCGATACCGGCGTTCAGCGCATCGCGCGGCGTCACGAGATTCAGCGGCGTGCCCGCTTCGTCGAACAGGCCGCCTTCGGTCGGCGCATGGACGCCGGCGATCAGCTTGATCAGCGTCGATTTGCCCGCGCCGTTCTCGCCGAGCAGCGCGTGCACCTCGCCGGCCGCGAAGTCGATGCTGACCTCGCGCAGCGCCCAGAAACTGCCGAACGCCTTGCCGATCGACTTCAGGTGCAGCGCCGTGGCCGCCGCACCGGCCGGTGACGGATCGTGCGGCTTATTCGGCAGCATGTTGATCCACGTTCGAGGTGTCGATCACCTGCACGCCGGTATCCGTATGCGGGTCGGGCATCTTGCCGCCGGTGTAGATCTGGTTCAGCACGACGACCGCGTCATGCCCCTGGCGCTGCGGGTTCTGCGAGATCGTCGCGGTCAGCACCTTGTTCTTGATCAACTCCTTGGTCTGCGGCAGCAGATCCGAACCCACCACCGGAATCTTGCCGCCCAGGCCATTGCGCTTGAGGTACTGCCCGATGGCCGGGAAGCTGCAGCAGTCGAGCGAAACGATCCCGTTCACGTCCTGATGCGCGAGCATCGCGTTTTCGATCGCCGCGTAGATCTGCTGCGGTTCGTTGGTCGTATTGACCAGGCCGACGATGGAAATGCCCGGGTACTTGGCGAGCGCCTGGCGCAGGCCCTTCTCGCGGTCCTTCGACCACTCGGCGGCGGCGTCCACGGTGAACACCAGCACCTTGCCCTTCTGCCCCATGTGCTTGACGAGCGTGTCGCCCATCACCACGCCCGAGTAGGCGAGATCCTGCCCGACGAAGGTCAGCCGGTTGGACGCGGGGTTGTCGGTATTGAAGGTGACGACGGGAATGCCGGCCGCGATCGCCTTGTTGATGACCGGCGCGAGCGCGTCGGTCGACGACGACGACACCGCAATGCCGTCCACGCCCTTCGTGATCCAGTTTTCGAGTTCGGCGACCTGCTTCTCGGCGCCGCCGCCCACGGGACCGGTGAAGACCGCGTTGACGTTCAGTTCCTTCGCGGCGGCGGCCACGCCTTTGCGCATCGGCACCGCTACGGACAGCGCCGGATCGTGGTACGAAATCACGAAAGTCGGTTTCGCCTTGGCGGCTGCTTGAGCCTTGATGCGCGGCGAAAGCTGGAAGCTGTCCGCCGGCGTTGCCGCGTGCGCCGCCGACATCAGCGCGAAGGTCGTCGACAGCGCCACCATGCATTTCGATACGAATTTCATGTTGTCTCCTTGTTATTGGATGCAGTCGTTATTTCGTTGCGTCATTGCTTTGCGTTATTTCTTCGCCGATGTCACACCTCCGATCAACGCGGCGACGAGCACGACGACACCAATCAGCGTCGTTTGCCAGAACGGCGTCACACCGAGCAGAATCAGCCCGTCTCGCACCACGCCGATCAGCAACACGCCCAGCAGCGTGCCGACCACGGAACCTTCGCCGCCGCCCAGCCGCGTGCCGCCGATAATCACGGCGGCGATCACGTCCAGTTCCATGCCGGAGCCGGTCACGGCCTGCACGTTTTCCAGGAAGCCGAGATTGATCGTGCCGGCAAAAGCGGCCAGGCCGCCTGCCAGCGCGAACGCCAGAATCTTGGTGCGCGCGACCGGCACGCCGACGATGCGCGCAGCCCGCGCATTCCCACCCACCGCGAAGATGTGGAAGCCGAACGTGGTCCGGTGCAGCAATGCGTAGCCGAGCACGGCGATCACGATCAGCACGAGCACCTGGTTGGACAGATGGCCGAACAGGCTGCCCTGCGCGATGGCGGTGATGATCGGGGCGATCGGGCGGTCGTCGGGAAGCGAAACGGACATGCCGTTGCTCATGACCAGCGTCGCGCCGCGAATCAGATAGAGCGTGCCGAGCGTCGTGATGAACGAAGGAATGCGGCCCATCACGGTGATGGCGCCGTTGAGCACGCCAAACAGCACGCCGAGTATCAAGGTCGCGAAGATCACCACGATTTCGGGCGTGCCGTGAACCAGCATCATGCCCGCGGCCATCCCCGAAAAACCGTAGAGCGAACCCACCGAGAGATCGACTTCGGAGATGATCAGCACATAGGTCGCGCCGATCGCGAGCACGCCCAGCAACGAGATCTGGCGCAGCAGGTTGAGGATATTGACGCTGGTCAGAAAGACCGGACTCGAAAACGCGAACAGCACGCACAGGCAGATCACCGCGGCCAGTACGCCCGCCTCCCGTGAAGTCAAAAAGCTCTTGAACGCGTTCGAAACGGGCGAAGCCGCCCCTCCATTGCTGGTTACGTACACGATGTCTCCTGTTTGTCCGCATCTCGCCTTGAGCCTGGCTGGCGTGGCGATGCTCCGGTTTCCATGCGCTGCACCACGAGCCGGGTCTGGCCGTAAAATGATTGCGCAAACATTTTTGCGGATGTTATCGCAAACAATTTCGCTCGGTCAACTATTTATCTTGAATGTTTGGGCGCCCGATGCCTTGGGTCGGGAGGCAGTCATGAACGCGATTTCTCATGAAAGCGGCGCGCGCCCCGTGCTCGCAAGGCACGCGTGCCCCCACCCCGCAAGCCCTGACTACCCGCCGGGCCGGCTGGCATGTCGATTGCTTACTCGCTTTATTGCCATTTATGGAGGAGAGCGCAATGGAAGCCAAGGCCCCCCGAGACGCCGTTGAAGCGGATATGCCCGAGCGCATATCGACGGGCGTCGCCGGACTGGATGATCTGCTCAACGGCGGGCTCGTTGCCAATCGCGTCTATCTGATCGAGGGCGTGCCCGGTGCGGGAAAAACTACCCTCGGCCTGCACTTTCTGCTTGACGGCATGCGCCGCGGCGAACCCGGCCTCTACATCACGCTGTCCGAAACGGCCGCGGAGCTACGCACCGTCGCGGCCTCGCACAAGTGGTCGCTCGATGGCCTCGCCATTCACGAACTGGTCGGCGAAGAAGGCCTGGGCGCCGACGCCAACCAGTCGATCCTTCATTCTTCGGAGGTCGAACTGGGTGAGACCATCGAGGAAGTCAAGCGCCAGGTCACCGCGCTTCGCCCGCGCCGCGTCGTTTTCGACAGTCTGTCCGAACTGCGCCTGCTCGCCCAGGATGCGCTGAAATACCGGCGCCAGGTGCTCGCCTTGAAGCAGTTTTTCGCCACCCAGGGCTGCACGGTGTGGTTGCTCGACGACAAGACGTCTCAGCCCGGCGATCTGCAGTTGCACAGCATCACGCACGGCGTGATCGAACTCGATCATGTGACCCAGGAATACGGCACGGATCCGCGCAGGCTGCGGATCGTCAAGATGCGCGGGATCGCGTTCGCCAGCGGCTACCATGACTTCCGGCTCGATACGGGTGGCATCACGGTGTATCCGCGCCTCGTCGCCGCTTCGCATTTTCGTCAGTTCGACAACGCGACGCAGACGACCGGGGTTGCCGAACTGGACGCGCTGCTGGGCGGCGGCCTCGTTCCCGGCACCAATACGCTGCTGGTCGGTCCTTCGGGAGCGGGCAAGACGACCACCGCGGTACGGTGTGCGCTGAGCTTGCTGCAATCCGGCCGCCCGGTTAAGTATCTGCTTTTCGACGAGACGCTCGGCACCCTGCTCTCGCGCTCGAGAAAGCTCGACATGGCGCTCGACGACTTCATCGAAAGCGGTCAACTTTCGATCCAGCAGATCGACCCCGCCGAGATGTCGCCAGGCCAGTTCGCGACCCTCGTCCGCGAGGCGGTCGAACGCGATGGCGCGTCGATGGTGGTGATCGATAGCCTTAACGCCTACATCCAGGCGATGCCGGGGCATCGCTACCTGTTGTTGCAAATGCACGAATTGCTGAGTTATCTGAATCAGCAAGGCGTCATCACGCTGCTGGTGCTCGGTCAGCACGGGCTGATCGGCAACGTGGCGTCGGAAATCGACCTCAGCTACCTCAGCGATTCCCTGCTGCTCTTCCGCTTCTTCGAAAGCGCGGGACAAGTGCTGTCCGCGCTCGCCGTGCTCAAAAGCCGCACCAGCGCGCACGAGCGCACCATACGCGAATTCCGCATCGACTCCGGCGGGCTGCGCGTGGGCGAACCGCTAGGCGATTTCGAAGGCGTGCTGACGGGCTTGCCGTCCTATCGCGGGACGCACGCACTGCTCGAGCAGAATCCGGACGACTGAGGAGATGCCCATGGAAGAGCGCATTCTCGTAGTCGCTCCGCTCGGGCGCGATGCCCAGATCGTCGAGCGCGTGCTCGCGCGTCAGGCCATCGAATGCGTCATCTGCGAAAGTATCGCGGCGCTCATGGCGCGCCTGGGCGAAGGTGCCGCCTGCGTGCTGATCGTCGACGAAGCGTTGGACACCAATGCGCTGGAATCGCTCGACGCATGGTTGAGCCTGCAACCGCCATGGTCGGACCTGCCGTTCATCCTGCTGATGGGCAATGGCAAAAAGGGCATTCCCACGGCCGACGGACGCCGCCTGCAGGCCCTCGGCAACGTCATGCTGATAGAACGCCCCGTGAGCAGCGAGGCCTTGATCAGCGCCGCGCTCAGCGCCCAGCGCGCGCGCCGCCGCCAATACCAGGCGCGCGCGATGATCGCGGAGCGCGCCGCGGCCAACGAGCGGCTCCTCGCCGCCGCACGGCAGAAGGACGACTTTCTGGCGATGCTCGCCCACGAGTTGCGCAACCCGCTCGCACCGATACGCAACGCCGCCGAACTGATTCGCCAAACCGACAACGACCTGCCCCAAAAGATCCAGTGGGCGGCGGAGATGATCGCGCGCCAGAGCCAGCATCTTTCGGAGTTGCTCGAAGACCTGATGGACGTCTCGCGGATCACGACCGGCAAGGTCACGCTCAAACGCGGCACGGTCGAGCTGGGGCCGATTCTCGTTGCGGTGGCGGACGCGGCCCGATCGGCACTCGATTCGCGCTGCCACACGCTCAGCCTGCACCTGCCCGACGCGCCGGTGTTCCTCGACGCCGACCCGACTCGCATGGCGCAGGTATTCGGCAACCTGCTGGACAACGCGGCCAAGTACACGCCCGACGGCGGCCAGATCGCCATACGCGCGTCGGTGGACGCGGGGCACGTGCTCGTCAGCGTGGAAGACAACGGCAGCGGGATCGCCGACGACGAGCTGCCCAAAATCTTCGAATTGTTTTCGCAATCGTATCGGGCACTCGACCGCGCTCAAGGGGGGCTCGGAATCGGTCTTTCCGTCGTGCGCTCGCTGGTGAGCATGCATGAGGGGAGCGTCGAAGCGCACAGCCGGGGGCTCGGATTCGGAACGACGATCCGTGTCCGGCTGCCGGTTTTGCTCTCACCCGGCACGAGCGATTCGCCCGCGCGCGTGGAAGCCACGCAGCGCTTCTCACTCGAGGTGCTGGTTGTCGACGACAATGTCGATGCGGCCGATTCGCTTGCCGCCTTGCTCGAGATGAAAGGCCACCAGACCCGCACGGCGAACGACGGCCCGAGCGCGCTGGATCAATGCAAGTTGCAGCAACCGGAGGTGGTCTTGCTGGACATCGGCCTGCCTGGCATGGATGGCTACGAGGTCGCGCGCCGCCTGAAAGCGATCCCCGCCATGTCCGCGGTGAAACTGGTGGCCATCACCGGCTACGGACAACCGGAGGATCTCACGCGCGCGAAAGACGCGGGCTTCGATCATCATCTCGTGAAGCCGGTCAATCCCGACGGTTTGATGCAGCTGTTCAAGGACTTTCGCTACTCCTGAAGCTTGATCCTGTGCGCGGCGAGCATCGTCGAGAGCGACGCACGTCGCGCTCCGGCGGCTCGCCCCGACAAGGAAACGGGACACGAGCCGGGAAAACCGCGACAACGACGCGACGCGCTCGCGCGGCAGTCAAACCTGCGGCAACGCCATGTAGCTCGCCGGCGTCGCGGAGAGTCCGGCCTTGACCTTGCGCGTCATCTCGTCGGCCATCACTTCGCTTGCACCGGCTTCCAGCGCATCGAGCGCCGCCGCCACGATCGCCTCCGGCGTTTGCTTGGGCACGTCCAGATCCCGGGTTAAATCCGTGGCCACGAAACCCATATGCAGCGCGAGCACCTGGGTGCCCTGCTCCTGCAGTTCGGAGCGCAGCCCGTTCGTCAGCGCCCAGGCCGCGGACTTCGTCGCGCCGTAGCCCGCCAGCAGCGAACGATTGATCCACGACGCCACCGAAAGCACGTTGACCAGCGCGCCGCCGCCGTTCGCCGCGAGCACCGGCGCAAACGCCTGACTCACGCGCAGCACGCCGAAGAAGTTCGTTTCGAGCTGCTCGCGAACGAGGTCCGCGGCCTGCTCGGCGAGGAACGCGCCATAGCGCGCAATGCCGGCGTTGTTGATGACCAGCGTCACGTCCTGGCATTGGGCCGCGGCCGCCGCGACATCGGCGTCGTTCGTGACGTCGAGCCGCACCGGTACCACGCCGGGCAGCGTCACACTGTCGGGATCGCGCGCGCCCGCGTAGACCTTTTTCGCGCCGCGCGCGAGCAGCGCTTTGGCGAACGCCGCGCCAATACCGCGATTGGCGCCCGTGATGAAAACAACCGAGTCCTGGATCTTCATGATGCACTCCTGAGTCAGTCAAAAACGAGTCAAAATATGATGATCGTCATATTTCGGCGGATAAAAAAGCGCGCTGTCCGGCGGGAGTGGCGCGCCTCGGGTGGTCAGTTCCCGCAAGCGGGAACGTCGTACTGATTCAACAGGGCGCTACGCGCGCTCGCCAGCACCGCCTCGGCTTCCTTGGGTTGGTCGGCGAGCATGCGCGCCAACTGCAAGGCGCCCACGAGCGTACTGGCGATAACCGGCGCGGCTGTGGCCGGCACCGCTTCGGGCAGCGCCTTGCGCACGCCGCCAATCAGATCGGTGGCGAGATCGCGCGCGGCGGTTTGCAGCGTGTCCGAGCGTTGCGGCCCGGGCTGCGTGCAACGCGCCAGTTCCGACCCGAGCGCCGCAACCGGGCAGGCCGTTTCGAACGCCGACAAATTCGCGCTGGCCAGATAGCTTTCGATCAACACGCGGAACGCGCTCCGCTGCCCGGCCCGCTGCTGCGCGACACGCCGCGCGATAACCGCCGCCATGTCGCGCCGCACGCGCGCCAGCGCTTCGGCCAGCAAGGCTTCGCGGGATTCGAAATGCGCGTAGAAACCGCCGTGCGTGAGGCCCGCTTCCTTCATCACGTCGGCGACGCCCACGCCATCGAGCCCATGGCGGCGCAGCGCGCGCGAAGCGACCTCGAGGATGCGCTCGTGCGTCGCTTCCTTCTTGCTGAGCGCAGGCTGGGTGGTAGAGGCGGACGACGAACGCGGCACGGTAGCGGCAAAAAATATGATGAAGATCATATTCTACGCCCGGTTTTCGTCGATGTCACGAGTCAGGTTGCGTTGAACGTGTCGTCGTCATTTCGCGCGGATGTAGCCCATGGGCTACAAAACTCGCCATCATCGCCATTTATGTAGCCCAAAGGCCACAAATTACGCCAGCATTTTGTAGCACTCGGGCTACAATTCACCTCAGTATCCTGTTTTCTGATGCCCAGAGGCTACCGATGACCACATTGGCGGATGTTGGCGACATGCTGCGCGAGGCCCGTCGCGAGGCCGGTCTTTCGCAGCAGGAACTGGCGGATCGCGCCGGCGTCGCGCGCTCGACGCTCGCACGCATGGAAACGCTCGCACGCGGCGACATGAGCGTTTCGGCGCTCGCCCGGCTGCTCGAAGCGGCCGGATACGATCTGCGCACCGTCAAGCGCGGCCACCGGCGCACGCTCGACGACGTGTTGACCGAGCAGCGCAACGCCGGGGAGCAATAACGTGCGCCTCCATGTCTACGCCCAAGGCAAGCGCGTTGCCGATCTTTATCGTCAAGCCGACGCCTACGCGTTGCGCTACACCGCCGACGCCAACGCCGGCGACTTCATCAGCCTTGCCATGCCGGTGCGCGAAGACGCGTGGGTGTGGCCGCGCGATCTGCATCCGTTCTTCCGCCAGAACCTGCCGGAGGGTTTTCTCCTGCAGGTGATTCGCGACGAATTCGGCCCCTACCTGGACGGCACGGATCTTTCGCTGCTCGCCGTGATCGGGGGCGCGGGCATCGGTCGGGTCACGGTGGTTCCCGAAGACGGCGCGCCGGGCGGCGTGCTGGATCCGCTCGATCTGAAGAGCCTGCTCCACGACGACATCAGCACCGCGCAGTTCGCGGAACTCGTGCGCTATTACGCGCGCGCCGCCATCTCCGGCGCGGTGCCCAAATTCCTGGCGCCGGAACGCTCGCCGGTGCAAACGCCCGTGGGCAAGCAGACGCTGCGCACGAGCCGGCACATCATCAAGGGCTCCGACGAGCAAACGCCCTTTCTCGGCCTCAACGAGCATTACTCGATGCAGGTGCTCGCGCGACTCGGCGTGGCGCGCGTCGCCAACACCACCATGTCGGACGACGGCCGGGTGCTGGTCGTGGACCGCTTCGACGTCGATGCGAACGGCCAGCCCGCGTTCGGCGTGGAAGACGCGTGCAGCCTGCTCGGCCTGCCGCCGCACGAGAAGTATCGCCCGTCCACCGAACAGGTTCTCAACGCGACCAAACCGTACATCGGTGCGGCGGTCTGGCGGCGCGAAGCGGAGCAACTCGGCTGGCAGCTCATCACCAACTACGTCGTGCGTAACGCGGACTGCCACGCGAAGAACATCGCCCTGCTCTATGCGCATATCGACGACGTCGTCTACACGCCCGCCTACGACATCGTCACCACGCAAGCGTATCCGCGCTTCGCGAACAATCCGCCGGGCTTGAGTATCGACGGGCGCAAAACCTGGGCACCCGGCAAGACGCTCGAGCGCTTCTTCAACACGCGGCTAGGTATCGCGCCGAAGCGCTATCGCGAGATGGTCGAGGCCGTGTGCGACTCGGCCGTATCGACGGGCAAAGACCTCGCCGAAGCGGCGAAAAACGACACGCGCTGGCACTGGATCGCCCGGCAGATGCTGCACGCGTGGAACGAAGGCATGGCGTCGCTGCGCAGCGCCAAGCCGCAAGTGGCGCTCAAGGCGCTCACGCCCGTTATCGAAGCGGCCGGGTTTTCCGACGCGGACAAGGCCGATACCGAACGCGCGGTGATCGGCCGTTCGGCGTTGCTGGCGAACCCCGGCAAGAAAGTCTGACGATGCCGGCGCCCGCCGCGCGCTATTGCCGCGGCCGGGTGCCCTGCACCTCGCGCGCGTTGCGTACGCGTGCGCTCACGAGGCGCGCCGCGATCAGGCCGCCAATCGCGCCGCCGAGATGGCTCTGCCAAGAGATTGCGGGATCCACGGGCAACACGCCCATGAGCATGCTCGTGCCATAGGTCGCGGCCACACCGAGCGCCACCAGCACGGAGAGCAGATGGCGCGTGTACCAGCCGCGCGCGACCAGAAACGCGCCATAACCGAACACCACGCCACTCGCGCCGATATGCACGCTGTCAGGCGCGCCGAGCAGCCAGGCGCACAGCCCGGCGCCCAGCATCGAGCCTGCCGTGGCTGCCCAAAAAACGCTGATACGCGGCCACATCGTGAGCCAGCCGAGCACGATCAACGCGCCACTGTTGGCGAGAATATGCGCGAGATTCGCGTGGAGCCAGGGCGCGAACAGAATGCCTTCGAGGCCCGCGAGCGAGCGCGGCCGCACGCCGTATCGTTCGAGTTCGAGCCCGGGAAACACGGCCGAGACGATGAACACGGCCCAGATCGAGCCGACGTAGATGCCGAGCAACGCCAGCCGCCGATCGATGGCGGTGGCCGGATCGGTGCGGAAAGTGGGCGCCTGGGCGGCGGGGCGGCGCGGCTGGAACATGAAGCGGGTCTCGCTGAAAAATGGCGCATGCCGGACCGAAGCGCATGAGCCGAAGCGCGCATGCTGCCATAAAGCGCGGCGTTCGGTGTCGCCCGGTTTTGCGTCCGACCTTTCCGTGCATGGCTTCACCCTCCCGCTCACGCCCTCAACGACATCGCAATGCGTTCCTTCACGACCGCCACGCAGTCGAGCGAGGTGGCGAGCACCGGATTGGGCGAAGCCTCGCTGTAATACAGCCGCACCGTTTCGAGAAACCGCGCGCCCTTGAGCGCGAGGATCGCGAGCGTGCCCTGCGCCACGCCGCGGCGCGCGACCGTGAGCGGCATCAGCGCGAGAAAGGGATAGAGACCGAGCATGGTTTCGTTCGCCTGCAGCGACACCGATTGCACGCAGCCCGCCGGTAACTCGAGACCGCCGCTGCGCAGCCAGCGCTCGAGCGCGAGATACGTGGGCGCTTCGCGCGGCGGCAAGATCCACGGCAGACCGGCGAGGTCCGCGCGTTTGAGCGCCGGGCGCGCGGCGAGCGGATGATCGCGCCCGCACACGATCACGATGGGATCGTCGAGCAACGCGTGCGAGGCGAGCCCCTCCAGCGCTTCCTGCGGCTCGTTGCGGCTCAGCACGATGTCCAGGCTGCCCGCGGCGAGCTGGGCGAACAGCCGGTCGCTGGTGGCTTCATGGAACAGCACGCTCACGTGCGGCGCACGCTTCTTCAATTCGAGCACGAGTTCGGGCGCGAACACCGCCAGCACGGTGGGCACCGCCCCCACGGCAATCCGCCCCGAAAGCCCGCTCGTGAGCGTATCCACTTCGTAGCGCGCCCGCTCGATCTGATGAAACACCTCGCGCGCGTGCCGCAGCAGCACTTCGCCCACGGCGGTGAAACGCAGACGGTTGCCCACGCGTTCGAGCACGGGCACGCCAAGCCCCGCTTCGAGATCGGCCAGTTGCTTCGAAACGGCGGGTTGCGTGATGCTCAGGCGCTCGGCCACGAGACGAATCTGCCCGAGGCTGTCGAACAGCGCGAGCAGCCGCAAATGACTCAGCTTGAGACCGGCTTCGAAAAAACGTTCGACGGGATTCATGGAGAGACGGCCGCGCGAGTGGATGAGGAGAAACGGTGAAGCCGGAAGCCAAGCGGAATACGAAGCCGCGCAGGAAGGCCGCTTTAGGCGCATAACCAGAAGTTATTCGCCTTTCAAAATTTGTCACTTGCGTCTTATGCGTCAGCGTACCACCATTGACGCAACGGAGACAGCGCCGCAGCAACCGGATACCGGAAGCCGCGAGCGCCCGGCGCAAACCCCAATCGACATAATCATGCGACCCACCAACGTCCTCTTCATTCTCTCGGACGAGCACCAGCAAGGCCTCATGGGCTGCGCGGGCCATCCGTTCATCCGCACCCCGAATCTCGACGCGCTCGCCGCGCGCGGCACGCGCTTCCCGAACGCCTATACGCCTTCGCCGATCTGCGTGCCGGCGCGCGCGAGCCTCGCGACGGGCCGCCACGTGCACGACATCCGCTGCTGGGACAACGCGATCGCCTACGACGGCGTGCCGCGCGGCTGGGCACATCATCTCGCCGATCACGGCGTGCTCTGCGAGTCGGTGGGCAAGCTGCATTACCGCTCGGAAGACGCGCCCGTGGGTCTGCATCGGCAGCATCACGCGGTGCATATTCTCGAAGGCATCGGCCAGGTGTGGGGCTCGGTGCGCGAGCCCATGCCTGAGACCATGGGCCGCTCGCCGCTCTACGACAAAATTGGCGCGGGCACCTCGAGTTACAACCGCTTCGACATGCGCGTGGCCGACACCGCCGTGACCTGGCTCGGCGAGCATGCGCGCGACGAACGGCCGTGGGTGCTTTACGTCGGGCTCGTGGCGCCGCACTTCCCGCTCGTCGTGCCGCAGGAATGGCTCGATCTCTATCCGCCCGAATCGCTCGATCTGCCGCTGCTGCATCCGTCCACGGGCTACGTGCGGCACCCGTGGGTCGAGCGCCAGGCGCGCCACATGGACCACGATTCCGCGATCGGCAGCGAGGCACGCCGGCGCCTCGCCGTGGCGTGCTATCTCGCGCTCGTGTCGTTCATGGACGCGCAGGCGGGCAAGGTGCTCGGCGCGCTGCGCGAACACGGTCTGGACGACACGACCACGGTCATCTACAGCAGCGATCACGGCGACAACCTCGGCAAGCGCGGCATGTGGAACAAGTGCCTGATGTACCGCGAATCCACGGGCGTGCCGATGATCGTGGCCGGTCCCGGCATCCCGGCGGGCGCGGTCAACGAAACGCCGGTGTCACTCGTCGACGTGCAGAACACGCTGCTCGACGTCACCGGCTGCCCCGCCGCGCTGATGACAGGCCCGGGCACCTCGCTCGCGCAACTCGCGAACGCGCCCGCGCAGCCGGAGCGGCTCGCGTTCAGCGAATTTCACGCGGTGGGTTCGGAGACCGCGGCCTATATGCTCGCCGATGCGCGCTACAAGTATCACCACTACGTGGGCATGCGCCCCGAGTTGTTCGATCTCGAACGCGACCCCGAAGAACTGAACGACGTGGCCGCCGACCCCGCGTACGCACCCGTACTCGCCCGCTTCGAGGCGAACCTGCGCGCGCTGCTCGATCCCGAGGCCGTGGACGCCGCCGCCAAAGCCGATCAGGCTCGCCTGATCGCGTCGTTCGGCGGGCGCGAGGCCGCGCTCAAGACCGGTACGCCCGCGGCGACACCGGTGCCGTAAGCCTGGCCGGGCGGCAACGCCTTACCGCAGGACCCATAAAACGACAAAGACAGACTGGAGACAAGCATGCATTCAGCCACTGACGGCCGCGCGGCCGATGCGGATGCGGGCCCCGCCGCGCCCGCCGGAATCCGCCGCAAATGGAAGACGGTGATACTCGCGAGTCTCGGCGGCTCGCTGGAAATCTACGACTTCATCATCTACGGCGTGTTCGCGCGCGAGATCGCGCGGCAGTTCTTTCCGGCCGCCGACCCGCTCGCCTCGCTCATCAGCACGTTCGGCGTGTTCGCGATCGGTTACGTGTCGCGGCCGCTCGGCGGCATCGTGCTGTCCAGTCTCGGCGACCGCTTCGGGCGGCGCGCGATCTTTCTCGTTTCCGTGCTCGCGATGTCGGCGTCCACGATCGGCATCGGCCTGATTCCGGGCTATGCGAGCATTGGCGTGTTCGCGCCCGTGCTGCTCGTGCTGCTGCGGCTCGCGCAAGGCTTCTTTCTCGCGGGCGAGTTGCCCTGCTCGATCACCTATGTGGTCGAAGAGATGCCCGGGCGTGCGAGTCTCGTGGGCGGTCTCGTGGTCTTCTGCCTGAACTCGGGCGTGCTCACGGCCACGTTGATGAGTCTCGTGCTGCACGCCACCCTCGACGCGGCCGACGTCGTCACGTACGGCTGGCGCATCGCGTTCATCTTCGGCGGCTTGATCGGGCTGCTGTCGTACTGGCTGCGCACCTCGCTCGAAGAGTCGACGGAATTCCAGCGGCTGCGCAGTCATAAGGCGAAGCGGCCGTTTCGCACCGTGCTGAGCGCGCATCCGTGGCAGGTGGCGGCGGGCGTAGGCGTGGCCGGCATCGTCAACGCGGCCAACAGCCTGCTGTTCGTGGTGCTGCCCTCGTATCTCGCGACGGTGCTGCACTACGCGCCCGCCAGCGTGAGCGCGGCGCAAAACCTCGGGATCGCGACGATGTCGGCGGCGCTGCTCGCGTGCGCATGGCTCGGCGACCGCGTGCCGCCACGGCTCGTGCATCGCGCGGGCGCGCTCATCATGCTCGCGGGCAGCTATCCGTTCTACCGGCTCGTGGCCGCGCACGAAATCGACCCGTTCACGATGTTCGCGGTGATCGGCTTCGTCGGCGGTTTCGTCAACGGCACCTATGCGTTCCTGCTCGCCGATCTCTTTCCCACCCAGGTACGCTTCTCGGGCATCGCGCTGTCGCTCAATCTCGCCACGGTCGTGTTCACCGGCATCACGCCGCTGCTGGTGACGGATCTGCTGCATCGCTTTGGTCCCGTCGCGCCCGGCCTCTACATGACGGCGATCGCCTGCATCGGTCTCGTGGCCGGACTCGCGCTCAAGCGGCTCGGCGGCAAGGTCGAGCGCATGCAGCACACGGGCTGACCGCTTTCCGCTCCATTTTCATCGACGACACCATGCAAGCCTCGCCCCCGATGTCACTCCACGACGCGCTCGCCCACGCCCTGGGCGCCGACCGCCTGAACACCGACCCCGCCTTCGCCGAGGCGCAGGCCGGCGACTGGAGCGATGCGCCGCGCTGCGCGCCGCCGCTCGTGATCCTGCCGCGCACGCCCGAGGAAGTCGCCCGCGCGCTCGCCGTGCTGGCGCAGTACCGCCAGCCGCTCGTCGTGCAAGGCGGGCTCACCGGTCTCGCGGGCGCGGCCACGCCGCAGCCCGGCGAAGTGGCGCTGTCGCTCGCGCGCCTCACCGCGATCGAAGCCTTCGATACCGTGGGCGGCACCGTGACGGTGCAAGCCGGTATCGTGCTCGAATCCTTGCAGACACAGGTGGAAGCCGCAGGCTGGTTCTTTCCGCTCGATCTGGGCGCGCGCGGCTCGTGCCAGCTCGGCGGCAACGCGGCCACCAATGCAGGCGGCAATCGCGTGCTGCGCTTCGGCACGATGCGCGAACGCATTCTCGGGCTCGAAGTCGCGCTGCCCGACGGCACCGTGCTCTCCATGCTCAATCGCACGACGAAGAACACCACCGGCATCGACCTCAAGCAGCTGTTCATTGGCGCGGAAGGCACGCTCGGCGTGATCACGCGGCTCGTGCTCAAGCTCGAACCGAAGCCGGCCGCCGCGCAAACGGCGTTGTGCGCGCTGGGTTCGTTCGACGCGGCCGCGCAACTGCTCAAGGCGCTGCGCATGCGGCTGCCCGCGCTCTCGTCGTTCGAACTCATGTGGGACGATTTCATGGTCGCGGCGGGCGAAGTGGCGAAGCTCAAGCCGCCGTTCTCGACGCGTTATCCCGTCTATGCGCTCGTCGAAACTCTGGGCGACGCGGGCGATGACGCGCAGCAGGCGCTCGAAGCGGCGCTTGGCGATGCGCTGGAACACGGCACGATCGACGACGTGATCGTCGCGCAGTCGCTGGAACAGGCGAAGCAGTTGTGGGCCGCGCGCGAGTCGGTGGGGGAACTGCTGGCGGCCACGCGGCCGCATGCGGCCTTCGACGTGGGCGTGCCGATGGACGAGATGGAGCGCCTCGTCGCGACGCTGCGCGCGCGCCTCGAGGCGCGCTTCGCCGCGCAGCGGCACCTGTTCTTCGGCCATCTCGGCGACGGCAATCTGCACCTGCTGAGCGGGCCGTACGAAGCAGGCACGGACCTGCTCGAAGTGGAAGCGCTCGTGTACGAAGCCGTGCGCGACGCGGGCGGCTGTATTTCGGCGGAGCACGGCATCGGCGTGGTCAAGCAGGCGTTTCTCGGCCTCACGCGCTCGGAACCGGAGCTGGACCTGATGCGCAAGATCAAGCAGCTGGTCGATCCGGCCGGCATCCTGAACGGCCGCCGCGTCGTGCCGGATCGCGACACGTCAGGTTAAGCGCAGCGGCGCGAACCGCTGCCGCTGGCCTGGCGCAAAAAACCCGGCGCGTTCAAGGCGCCGCTTCGTGCGGGTCGCCGCTCCCCAGCTTGATCTCGACAATCGCCTCGTCTTCGGTGAACCGGCCCGCCAGCGTGCCTTCGTGACCCTTGACGATGGCGTGCGCGATATACAGCCCCAAGCCCAGGCCGCCGCGATTGGCGGGGTTGTCGAGCGAACCGCTCTTGAACGGATCCAGCAGACGATCGAACGGCACCGTGGGCGGCGCCAGCAGGCGGTTGCGAATTTCAATCGCCACGCCCGCCGCGCTGGTCGTGGCCGTGAGCGTGACGGGCTGACTGGTGTCGCCGTGCTTGCGCGCGTTGCCGAGCAGATTGGTGATGGCCTGCGCGAGCCGGTCGGGGTCCACGTGCACCGTGGCCGCTCGATTGTCGATGTGCATGTCGAGCGTCATGCCGGGATGCGCGAGGCGCGCCTGTTCCGCCATGGACTCCAGCAGATCGCCCAGCGCCACGTCCACGCGCCGCAAGCCGAGCCCCATGCCCGAGCGGATGCGGCTCACGTCGAGGATATAGCCGATCAGCGACTGCATGCGCCGCGTCGAGCCTTCCACGCGCTTCGCGGTGTCGTTGTTCGAGGCGAGGCCGCGCCCCATCAGCAGCATCGCCATGTTGATCGCCTGCAGCGGATCGCGCAGGTCGTGGCCGAGCGTCGCGAGCAGCGTGGTCCGCGCGCGCTCTGACTCGCGCATTTGCATGAGCGCCACTTCCTGGAGAACCGAGCGGAGTTCGCGCGCGGCGTTCTGGTCGACATCGCTCCAGTCGCGGCTGCGGCCCGTGACGGTCTGCTTCCAGACTTCGAACGAGCCGCGCGGCGTGAGGCGCGGGCCGTTCGGGCCCATCGCCACCACCTTGTCGGGCGGCCCGGCCCAGTGGATCGTCTCCACGAGTTCGTCGCGCAGCCAGACAATGGTCTTGCGGCTATCGCCGAGCATCTGGATGGCGAGACAGCCCGCCACGCCTTCGCTGCGCAAGCCGCTCGCGAGTTCGGCGGGCAGCATCTCGTCGATGGCGGCGCTCACGAAATAGTCGGTGCGCTCGCGCGCGAGGTGCTGCGCGAGTTCCAGCAACAGCTCGCGTTTCATCGCGCTGTGCTTGCCGCGCACGACCACTTCGCCGTCCACGACGATCGCCACCGCCTCGCAATTCACGAGTGCCGCGATGTCCTGCGCCGCGCTCACGAGCCCCGCGAGCGGCGATTCGGCCTGCGCCAGCGCGGCGGCAATACGGCTGCGCTGCTCGCTGATGCGGTGATCGGCCAGCGCGCGCTGCTTGGCCTCGATCTGCGCGATCAGGATCGACACGACCTGCGTGAGCACCGTGGACGACAACCGCACCGCGTGCGACGCGCGATACGGCTTCATGTGGTGGCACGCGAACAGGCCCCAGAGCTTGTCGTCGCGCACGATGGAAATGCTCATCGACGCGCCCACGCCCATGTTGCGCAGGTATTCGATGTGGATGGGCGAGACGCTGCGCAGCACCGAATGGCTCAGGTCGAACGGCACGCCGGTTTGCGGATGCGTGGGCGGTTCGATCGAGATCGGCGGCGCGTTCACGTCGGAAATCTGCCGGATCGGATTGAGCACGTACAGGCGGCGCGCCTGCTGCGGAATATCGCTGGCCGGATAGCGCTGCTGGAGATACGGCGCGAGATCGTCGTGTTTCGCCTCGGCGATCACTTCGCCGCTGCCGTCGGCCATGAAGCGATAGCCCATCACGCGGTCGAAGCCCGTCATGGCGCGAATGGCTTCGGCGGCGGCTTGCAGCAGTTGCGGCACGTCGTCGTAGCTGGTGGCTTGCAGGCGCTGGATCGCGCGCTGCGCGAACAGCGCGAATTGCGTGGCGGCCGGCGCCTTGAGGCTGATCTGCTCGAATTCGACGATCAGCGTCTCGCCGGACCAATGCAGGATAAGGTCGAAGCGCTCGCCGTCGGCGCCCTTGCACTCCACGCTTTCGTCCTGCGAGGCGCGGTCGGCGAGCGCCGCGCGAATGGTCTGGCGCGACAGCGGGCTCAGATGCTCGTCGCGAATCGTCTCGCCGATAGCCGGCACCGCCCCGAGCCAGTGCGCGGCATTGGCGCTGCGCGCGATCAGACGCCCTTGCCGGTCGAAGCACAACAGCGCGCCGTGCGGCTGGATGCGCCCCAACAGATGAATGGGCTCGCGGTCGCAACTCGCGACGATTTCGGTGATTTTTTGAGCGTTCAATTTGTCCTTGGCGTGCCGCGCAAAAAGGTGCGGCATCGATATTGTCCAACGGCCGCTTTTGCGTTGGCAAACGAAAATTCCGCGAATGCGCGCGGCACCCCGGCGCGAACTCGCCGCAAAACCGCCTAATGCGCGGTTTTCCTATGAAAAATCAGGCGCCACGGCGCATTTGTGTGAAGCGGCCGCCAGAATATCGCTTCATTCGAACGATGCTATGGTGAAGGTCCGGGTCGCCCGAAGACCCGCTTCCGCGCCCCGCCTCGCTTCGAACCCTCATTTCCACGACCTCGCAATGGGAGGGAGCTTGAACTCGCCCACTTCGCCGAATTCCGCTGCGCACGCCGCGATCGACACCGAACCGCAGTCGATCGACGCGCCGCTCTCGGCCGCCGCCGCTTTCCTCGTGCTCGCGCTCAAGACCGATTCCGCTTCGCTCGCCACGGCGCAGGCGGTGGTCGGCAGCACCGACGATCTGGTCAAGGACATCCGCATTCGCACCCGCAACGGCCTGTTCACCTGCAACGTGGGGATTTCCCATCACGGCTGGGGCCCGCTCACCGGCAAGCCGTTGCCGAAGGAACTGGCGCCGTTTCGCGAGGTGCGCGGTGCGAAACACACGGCCGTTTCCACCGCGGGCGACCTGCTCTACCACGTTCGCGCGGAATCCATGGACGTGATCGTCGAGTTCGAGAAGATCCTGCTCGAAAATTTCGGCGCGGCGGTCGAGGTGATCGACGACGTGGCGGGTTTTCGCTATTTCGACGGGCGCGATCTGCTCGAGTTCGTGGATGGCACCGCGAACCCCGACGGCCTGGATTTGCCCGCCGCGACCCTCGTGGGCGACGAAGACGCCGCCTATGCGGGCGGCAGCTACGTGGTGATCCAGAAGTATCTGCACGACATGGCGGCTTGGCGCGCGCAGAGCGTGGAAGCGCAGGAAGCCATCATCGGGCGCAAAAAATTCGACAACACGGAATTGCCGGACGCGGCAGAAGGCCAGAAGTCGCACAAAACGCTCTGCACGATCGAAGATGCCGAGGGCGAACACGACATTCTGCGCGACAACATGCCGTTCGCCACGCCGGGCCGCAACGAATACGGCACCTATTTCATCGGCTATTCGCGGCACTTGTGGGTGATCGAGAAAATGCTCGAGCGCATGTTTATCGGCGATCCGCCACCGCTGCACGACCGCATTCTGGATTTTTCCAAAGCCGTGACGGGCGTCACGTTCTTCGCGCCGCCGCGCAAGTTGTTAAGCGATCTGGGCGGCTGATCGCAAGCCCGGACAACGCGCGCGGCATGCGCGCTTATTGATTTCTGGCGTCGCGCGCGCCTTGTTCCTGCAAGGTGAGAATGGCCTCGGGCAACACTTTCAGGCGCTCGATGGGAATGGGATCGCCGCTTTCGTCCGAATAACCATACGTGCCGTCGGCGATCTTGGCGAGCGCGCGCTGGATGTCGGCAATACGATGGTCGTTCACGTCGCGCAACGCCTGGTTGGCCACGTCCTGCTCCATTTTCTGCGCGTCGTCTTCGTATTCTTCCGCTTCGGAGCCGGTTTCTTCCTGCTGATCGCGCTCCGCCGCAATCGTCCCTTCCTCGCCGCCCAATAGTTCGCGCTGCATCGCGAGCAAACGCTGCCGCTGACTTTCGATGAACGCGTCACTCAATCCTGGATCGCTCATGTCCATTCCCCTTTGATCGCCGATGAAGAAGGCCGTGCAGCCCGCCACTCAGTGCCACTCAGTGCATCCAAGTCTTGAAGATCGCCTGCAAACGGGCGGCCGTCATTTCCACCGCAAGCGGCGCAAGGCTCATTCCCATCAACCGTTCACGGCCGGCGGCCGCGACCCTCATGCTCACTCGCACTCATTCGCGCTCGCGAAACGCACTCATCCGCGCGAGCATCCACTGCAGCAATTCATTCGCCGCGGCCGACAGCGGCCGTCCCGCGCGCACCAGCATGCGCGCCTTCGCCGAGAGAAACAGCGGATGCTGCACCGGCAGCGCGAGCAGTTCGCCCGCGGCGACTTCGTGCATCGCCGCGAAATGGCCCATCAGCGTGGCGCCGTCGCCCTTTTTGGCGAAGTGCTTGAGCACGGTGAGCGAGTTGGTCGTGAGCGTCGCGTTGAGATGCACGTTGTCCGAATACGCGAGCATCTGCACGATCTGGCCGAGTCCGAACGCGGGCGGCATGACGGCGAGCGGATACGGCAGCAGGTCGTCCACGCGCAGCGGTTGCGCGCGCAGCGCGAGCGGATGCTGCGGATGCACGAGCAGCACCACGGGCGCGCTCGCGCTCGCGCAATACTCGATATGCGGATGCGCGGGCGGATTGTAGGCGAGGCCGATATGCGCGCGCCCTTCCACCACGCCGCTCACCACGTCGTTGACGGGCAGCACCTCCACGCCCACTTCGAGACGCGGGTAGCGCACGCAGAACTCGGTGAGCACCTCGTCCATCAGGCCGTCGATATACCCCTCGCTCGTGGCGATACGCACCTGCCCCTGCTGCAAGCCTTGCAGCGCCTGCAAGCGATGCTCGAACTGCTCCTGCTGCGCCTGGCAGCCGCGCCAGTATTCGACGAGATGCTGCGCCGCCTCGGTGGGCGCCACGCCGCGCGCGCGCCGCTCGAACAGCGTCGCGCCGATCTCCTCTTCGAGCAGCCGGATTTGCCGCGTAATGACCGAGGCGGCCGTGTTCAGGCTGTCCGCCGCGCCGCGTATCGAGCCTTGCGTGAGCACTTCCTGGAAATACCGCAAACGTTTCTGGTTGATGTCGCGCATGAGGGAGTTTCGGTGTTCGAACGGGGATTCCGGCGCGGGCCTGGAAGCGCGCACGGCGGCGAGCGTTGCCCAAAAGGCAACTTTACGCAACTTCAGTTGCTATTGCTCGCAGTTTATTGTCGGCTGACGATTTTCCGAACCCCACGCCCCACCCGCGCGCGCCAATGAGCACGCCCGCCCAACAACAAGGAGCCTGTCCGTGAGCCCTGCCCCGACGATCGCATCCGACGCGCGCCAAGCAGCCCTCTACCGGCGTCTGAACTGGCGCATCCTGCCGTTCCTGCTGATCTGCTATCTGTTCGCCTGCCTCGACCGCCTCAACATCGGTTTCGCGAAGCTGCAGATGCAAAGCGACCTCTCGCTCTCCGACGCCGTCTACGGCCTCGGCGCGGGCATCTTCTTCCTCGGCTACGTGCTGTTCGAGATCCCGAGCAATCTGCTGCTGCCGAAAGTGGGCGCGCGCCGCACCATCGCCCGCATTCTCGTGCTCTGGGGCTTGACCTCGGCCTCCATGATGTTCGTGCGCAACGTGCCCATGTTCTACGGACTGCGCTTCCTGCTGGGCGTGTTCGAAGCGGGCTTCGCGCCGGGCATGATCTTCTACCTCACGTACTGGTACGGCGAGAAGCGCATGGCGCGCGCGATCGCCATCGTGATGACGGCCGGTCCGCTCTCGGGCGTGGTGGGCGGCCCGCTCTCCGCGTGGGCGATGACAACGTTCAACGGCGCGCTCGGTCTCGAAGGCTGGCAGTGGATGTTCCTTATCGAAGGCCTGCCGTGCGTGCTGCTGGGCGTGCTCGCGTGGTTCGTGCTCGCCGACCGCCCCGAAGACGCGCGCTGGCTCTCCGACGACGACCGCACGCTGCTGCGCGCCCAGACGCGCGGCAACACCGCCGCGCACCACGGCTCGTTCCTGAGCGTGGCCGCCGACCCGCGCATCTATCTGATGGCGTTCGCCTACTTCTGCGTGATCTGCGGCATCTACGCGGTCAACTTCTGGCTGCCGAGCATTCTCAAGGCCGACGGCGTGACCGACACGATGCAGATCGGCTTCTACACGATGATCCCGTACCTCGCGGCTGTAATCGGCATGGTCGTGGTGGGCCGCAGTTCCGACCGCCGCGGCGAGCGCCGCTGGCACAGCGCGCTGCCTTCGCTGCTGGCCGGCGTGTGTCTTGCCATCGCCACGATGTCGGGCGGCAATCTCGTCGTCTCGCTGCTGTTCATGACCATCGCCACGCTGATGATGTGGGCCGCCTACACGGTGTTCTGGGCGATTCCGTCCGAGTATCTGAAAGGCGACGTGGCGGCGGGCGGCATCGCGCTCATCAATACGATCGGCCTGCTGGGCGGCTTCCTGAGCCCGACCATCATCGGCTTCGCGCAGTCCATGACGGGCTCGCTGCACGCCGGGCTGTACGTGATGGTCGCGTTGCTCGTGATTGGCGCGGGTCTGTTGATGGCGATCCGCGTGCCGAAGCGTCACCCGCAGGTCGGCGACGCCACGGCCGACGCGCTCGCCGCCGCGAACCGTCTGTAACGCGGCTGGCACGCGGCTGACACGCGGCTGGCACAACAGGTTGCGTCGATCACGACTGTCGTGCCGGCTACCGATTCAGCCGATACGCCCGATTCGGCCGGCGATGCTACGGCGCGCCTGGCGGCCGCATCGCTTCGGCGCGAGATGCATCGCGGCTGTGCGCGCAGCCTGCGCAGGGTGTGTCCGCGCAATCCGCACGCGCCACCCGCGCCACCCTTTTCGAACCGCGCGAGCGCGGCCCGTCGCCCTTCGCAGCTTGCCGCGACGCCGTGCCGCCTCGACGCCCGCATGGAGATTTCCGCCTTGACCCAAACCATCCTGATCGCTGGCTTCCAGCACGAAACCAACACCTTCGCGCCCTCGAAGGCCGCCTACGAAAATTTCGCGCGCGGCGAAGGCCACCCGGCCATGCCGCGCGGCGCGGCCATGCTGGAACTGCGCGACGTGAATCTGCCCGCCGGGGGCTTCATCCGCGCCGCCGAAGCCGAAGGCTGGGCGCTCGTGCCCGTGCTGTGGGCGGGCGCGAGCCCGTCCGCGCACGTGAGCGCCGACGCCTACGAGCGCATTGCCGGCGAGATCGTGGCGGCGGTGGAACGGGGCGGCTTCGACGCCGTGTACCTCGACCTGCACGGCGCGATGGTCAGCGAGAATTTCGACGACGGCGAAGGCGAGTTGCTCGCCCGCGTACGGCGCGCGGTGGGCCCGGCCATTCCCGTGGTCGCGTCGCTCGACCTGCACGCGAACGTCACCGAACGCATGCTCGCGAACGCCGACGCGCTCGTTGCCTATCGCACCTATCCGCACGTGGACATGGCCGAAACCGGCGCGCGCGCGGCCGCGCTGCTCAAGACGCTGTTCGAGCGCGGCGGCCAGCGCGGCGGAGAAAGCGGCGGAGAATCAGGCAACCCGCGCGGCGCCTCGTTGGCCCGCGCCGTGCGGCGGCTGCCCTTCCTCATTCCGATCAACGGCATGTGCACGTTGCTGGAGCCGTCGCGCTCGATGTACGCGCTGCTCGGCGAACACGAGCAAGGCGCGGTGCGCTCGCTCTCGTTCGCGCCCGGCTTTCCGGCCGCCGATTTCCCCGAGTGCGGCCCCGTGATCTGGGGCTACGGCGACACGCCCGAGGCCGCCGAAGCCGCCGTGGGCGCGCTCTACGAACGCATGCTCGCCGACGAAGCCCAATGGCAGGTGCCGTTCCTCGCGCCCGACGCGGCCGTGGCCGAAGCGCAGCGCCTCGCCGCCGACGCCTCGCACGCGAAAACCGGCCCGGTCGTGATCGCCGACACCCAGGACAACCCCGGCGCGGGCGCCGATTCGAACACGGCCGGCATGCTGCGCGCGCTCGTGAACGCCAACGCGCAGGACGCCGCCATGGGCCTCTTCTTCGACCCGCAAGCCGCCGCGGCCGCGCACGCGGCGGGCGTGGGCGCGACGCTCGCGCTGTCGCTCGGCGGCAAGAGCGGCGTGCCCGGCGACACGCCGTTCGAGGGCAATTTCGAAGTGGTCGCGCTCTCCGACGGCCGCTGCCGCTACGACGGCCCGATGATGCACGGCATGCAGGTGGAGATGGGGCCGGTGGCGTGTCTGCGCATCGGCGGCGTGCTGCTCGCGGTGAGCTCGACCAAGGCGCAGATGCTCGACCGCAATCTCTATCGCGTGGCCGGCATCGAACCCGAGCGCATGAAGATTCTCGTCAACAAGAGTTCGGTGCATTTTCGCGCCGACTTCGAACCGATCGCGCGCGCCGTGCTGGTCGCGAAAGCGCCCGGCCCGATGACCGCCGACCCCGCCGATCTGCCGTGGAAACATCTGAAGCCCGGCATTCGCCTGCGGCCGCGAGGACCGGCTTTCGCGGGGTGATTCTCTAACTGATTCTCTGGCTGATTCTCTGGCTGATTCGCAGGCTGAATCACGGTCTGCAAAAGGAATGAAAACGGCCTGAAAACGGGCAACCGCGCGACGCGCGCGTGCATGCGCGCCCTCTCGCGGTGCATTTTTGAGACGTTCGAGTGCGCACTACGCCCCGCGTCAGCGTGACCGCACTCGAATTCGCGACGAAGCACGCCAAAAACACACACCACGCAGCGCTGGCACGATTCCCGCTTAAAGGAGTGGGCAAGGAGCCGGCGCAGCATCCGGTTCGGACAATCTGGAAATGGACGGCTAGGGTTCCGGTCTGCACACGCAGGCGCTGGTCCGAGAGCTGTCGACCTCTGGCGAGGTTACACGGCGGGATAAAAGCCCGGGAGAGAACGCGATGATTCGCGCTGCTCCCTGCCGTCGTCAACCGCTCCTTCCGAGGTCAACCTCATGCGCAAGCTTGCACGCTGTCTTGGCATCGCCGCTCTCTCCCTCGCCGCACTCGCCTCTCACTCCGCCTTCGCGGCGGGACGCACCGACTTCAAGGTTTGCTGGACCATCTACGCGGGCTGGATGCCGTGGGGCGAGGCCAAAACCCAGGGCATCGTCTCCAAATGGGCGAAGAAGTACGGCATCAATATCGATGTCGTGCAACTGAACGACTACGTCGAATCGATCAATCAGTACACGGCCGGCAAGTTCGACGGCTGCGCGATGACCAACATGGACGCGCTCACCATTCCGGCTTCGGGCGGCGTGGATTCGACGGCGCTCATCGTCAGCGACTATTCGAACGGCAACGACGGCGTGCTCATGAAGGGCAAAGGCAAGACGCTCGCCGACCTGAAGGGTCAGCAGGTCAACCTCGTGCAGTTCTCCGTCTCGCACTATCTGCTCGCACGCGCGCTCGACAGCGCCCATATGAGCGAGCGCGATCTCAAGGTCGTGAATACTTCGGACGCCGACATTTCCGGCGCGTTCGCCACGCCCACGGTGCACAACGCCGTCACGTGGAATCCCATGCTCTCCGACCTCAAGGCGCAGCCCAACGTGACCGAAGTGTTCGATTCGAGCAAGATTCCCGGCGAGATCATGGACATGATGGTCGTCAACACGAAGACCCTGCAGCAGAACCCGGCGCTCGGCAAGGCGCTCACCGGCGCATGGTTCGAGATGGTCGCGCTGATGCACGGCAACTCGCCGGCAACGACCTCGGCGCTCACGGCCATGGCCAAGGCGTCCGGCACCGACCTCGCCAACTTCAAGGGCCAGCTCTCGACCACCGCGCTGTTCTACACGCCGCAGGCCGCGCTCAGCTTCGTCACGAGCCCCGACATGCCGAAGATCATGACGCGCGTCGCGCAGTTCTCGTTCGATCACGGTCTGCTCGGCCAGGACGCGAAAAGCGCCGACGCCGTGGGCATGGCGTTCGACAAGGGCGTCGTGACCGGCAACAAGAACAACGTGAAGCTGCGCTTCGACCCGAGCTATGTCGCCATGGCGGCGGCGGGCAAGCTCTGACGCGCGGTTCATGCCTCGCAACACGCTTCGAACCCCGCTTTAGAACAAGGCGCTCACCATGCGACTCATCAACCGACATCCGAGCCGGATCGGCGGCCTCATGCTGCTCCTGCTGCCGTTCGTCGTGCTGTGCGCGGTCTACTTCACGGGATCGTCGCTGCGGCTCGCCGCCAACCCCGACGACAAGCTGCTCCCGAGCGCCGCGCAAATGAGCGATGCGGTGAAGTCCGTCGCGTTCACCGAAGACCGGCGCACCGGCGAGTACCTGCTGTGGGACGACACGCTCTCCAGCCTGCGGCGGCTCGGCATCGGCCTCGTGGTGAGCGCCGTGATCGCGCTGGTGGCCGCCATCGCCACGGGCGCGCTGCCGCTCGTGAGCGCGACGCTCTCGCCGTTCATCACCGTGGTCTCGATGGTGCCGCCGCTCGCCGTGCTGCCGATCCTCTTCATCGTGTTCGGGCTCGACGAGTTGTCGAAGGTCGTGCTCATCGTGATCGGCATCACGCCGATGATGATTCGCGATCTGCACGCGCGCAGCGCCGAGATTCCCGCCGAGCTGTGGGTCAAGGCGCAGACGCTCGGCGCGACCAGCTGGACGCTGATCCTGCGTCTCGTGCTGCCGCAATTGCTACCGCGCCTGCTGGTGGCGTTGCGGCTCTCGCTGGGCGCGGCGTGGCTCTTTCTGATCGCGGCCGAAGCGATCGCGTCCACCGACGGCCTCGGCTATCGCATCTTCCTCGTGCGCCGTTATTTGTCGATGGATCTGATCCTGCCGTACGTGGCCTGGATCACGCTGCTCGCGTGGCTCACCGACGAGCTGCTGCGCCGCCTCACGCAATGGTGTTTCCCGTGGTACGGCGGAGGCGCGCGATGATCGAAGTCCGCAACGTCTGGAAGGAATACGGCGAACAGGTCGTGCTCGAACGCCTGAATCTCACCGTGCGCGAAGGCGAATTCTGTTCGATGGTGGGCGCCTCGGGCTGCGGCAAGTCCACGTTCCTGCGCCTGCTGCTCGGCCAGGAACGCGCCACGCGCGGCGAGATCCGGCTCGACGGCGCGCCGCTGCCCGCCGAACCCGACGCGCATCGCGGCGTCGTGTTTCAGCGCTACTCGGTGTTCGATCATCTGAGCGTGCTGCGCAACGTCATGCTCGGGCTGGAGTTGCCGCGCGCGAAGTTCACGGGGCGCCTCTTTGGCGCGCAACGGCGCGCCGCACGCGACGAGGCCGCGGCGATGCTCGAACGCGTGGGCCTAGGCGCGGCGCTGGAGAAGTATCCGCAGCAGCTCTCGGGCGGCATGCAGCAGCGTCTCGCCATCGCCCAGGCGCTGATGATGAAGCCGCGCGTGCTGCTGCTCGACGAACCGTTCGGCGCGCTCGATCCCGGCATTCGCCGCGACATGCACGTGCTGCTCGCGGAGCTATGGCGCGAAGCGAAGCTCACGATCTTCATGGTCACGCACGACCTGAAGGAGGGCTTCACGCTCGGCAGCCGCGTGCTCGTGTTCGACAAGGTGCGCGTCGATCCGCAGGCGCCCGGCGCGTACGGCGCGCGCATCACCTACGACATTCCCCTCGATCGCAGCCGCGCTTCGGCCTCCGCCCTTCACCTGGCGCAGGCGGCCGTGCGCGGCGCATCGGCAATCGAACGGGTCTCCGCGTGACGGAACCCGGTTGAAGGAACCCTCATGACCTTGCTGCTCGAAGAAACCGTACCCGGAGGCGGCCACGCCTCGCTCATCGTCAAGCGCGGCCAGTCGCTGCGCGTAACCGACCTGCGCGGCGGCGCGAACGTCAGCGTGATGATGGTCAACGCCGCCGAAAAGAGCGAACGGCTCAATCTGCCCGATTCGCTCAAGTGCCAGCACACGGCGAAGCTCACGGCGGGCCACTGCCTCTACTCCGACATGGGCCGCGTGCTCGCCGCCATCGTCGCGGATACCTGCGGCTGGCACGACAGCCTCGGCGGCGTCTCGAACGCGCAGGAAGTGTTCGAACGCTACGGCGCGGGCCGCTACCAGGAACTGCGCAACGGCTTCTACCGCAACGGCACCGACAACCTGCTCGTCGAGATGGGCAAATGGGGACTCGGCATGACCGACCTGATGATGACGCTCAATCTGTTCAGCCGCGTCGACGTCACGAGCGAAGGCGCGCTCAGCTTCGTGCCGGGCAATTCGCAGGCGGGCGATTACGTCGACCTCTATGCGCCGATGAACACGCTGGTCGTGCTCACCGCCATCCAGCATCCGCTCGACCCGAACGCCGACTACGCGCCCCAACCCGTCAAGCTCGAACTGAGCGTGGCGCAGCCCGACGTGGCCGAAATCTGCCGCACGGCCTGCGAGGAAAACGTGCGCGGCTTCCTCAACACCGAACGATTCTTTCTGTGAGCGGAGATACACGCATGACCACGACACTCACTGTCAGCGAAAAACAGCCCGAACACGCGGTGTATCGCGAAACGCTCGGCGCGGGCGAGCCGTGGCTTCACGAGGTGAAGGCCGGGCAAACGCTGCGTATCGTCGACCTCGAAGGCAATCAGGCCGTGGACACGCTGTTCTACAGCCTAGCCGACCCACGCGAGCGCTTCGATCCGCAACGCACCTTGCGCCGCCAGCAGCGCCTCTACCTGAGCACGGGCACGGTGCTGTATTCGAACCTCGGCAATCCCATGCTGACGATCGTGGCCGATACCTGCGGCCGTCACGACACGCTCGGCGGCGCGTGCGCCCAGGAGAGCAACACGGTGCGCTACGCGCTGCAAAAGCGCTACATGCATAGCTGCCGCGACAACTTCCTGCGTGCCTGCGCGCACGACGGACGGCTCTCGAAGCAGGACATCGGCGCGAACGTCAACTTCTTCATGAACGTACCGGTGACGGCCGAAGGCGGTCTCACGTTCGAAGACGGCATTTCCGCGCCGGGCAAGTACGTGGAACTGCGTGCGGAAATGGACGTGATCGTGCTGATCTCGAACTGCCCGCAATTGAACAACCCGTGCAACGCCTACAACCCCACGCCCGCGGAGCTGCTGATATGGAACTGAGCGACCTCGAGCGCGTACGCCGCTGGATTCATCACCTTTTGCTGGTGCGCTCGGGCCGCTGCTGCACGCGCACGCGCGAACAACTGACCCAGCACCACTGAAGCACGCCACCTGTCGCTGACGCGACGCGAGCCACGGACGACCGTGGCCGCCATTCCCACGGCGGGACGGCCCGCCTCCCCAAAGACGCTTTCCATGTTCGAGAAGATCCTGATTGCCAATCGCGGCGCGATCGCGTGTCGCATTCTCCGAACGCTGCGCGAACTCGATGTGACCGGCGTGGCCGTGTTCGCAGAAGCCGACCGCGCGAGCCGTCACGTGAGCGAAGCGCCCATCGCGCACGAACTGGGCGATGGACCCGCCGCATCGACGTATCTCGACACCGCAAAGATTCTCGCGATCGCGCGGCGCGAGGGCGTGCAGGCGATCCATCCCGGTTACGGATTTTTGTCGGAGAACGCGGCGTTCGGCGAGGCCTGCGAGGCGGCCGGCATCGCCTTCATTGGCCCGACGCCCGCGCAGTTACGCGCATTCGGCCTCAAGCACACGGCGCGCGAGATCGCCGCGCGCGAAGGCGTGCCGATGCTCGAAGGCACCGGCCTGCTCGCGAATCTCGAAGCGGCGCTCGACGCGGCGCGCGCGATCGGCTATCCGGTGATGCTCAAGAGCACGGCGGGCGGCGGCGGGATCGGCATGCGCGTGTGCTGGAACGAAGCCGATCTCGGTACGCATTTCGACGCCGTCAAACGGCTCGGCGAAAACAATTTCAGCGACGCGGGCGTGTTCCTCGAAAAGTACATCGAACGCGCGCGGCATCTGGAAGTGCAGGTATTCGGCGACGGCCGGGGCCACGCCATCGCGCTGGGCGTGCGCGATTGCTCGGTGCAGCGGCGCAACCAGAAAGTGCTGGAGGAAACCCCCGCGCCGTGCCTGCCCGAGGGCATCGCGCAGGCGCTCTGCGACGCGGCGGTGAAGCTCGCGAAGGCCGTCGATTACCGCTCGGCGGGCACGGTCGAATTCGTCTACGACAGCGCCGTGCGCCGCTTCTACTTTCTCGAAGTGAACACGCGCCTGCAGGTCGAGCACGGCGTGACGGAACAGGTGTGGGGCGTCGACCTCGTGCGCTGGATGATCGAACTCGCGGCGGGCACGCTCGCGCCGCTCGACACGCTGTTCGCGCAGCTCGCGCCACGCGGTCACGCGATCCAGGCGCGGCTTTACGCCGAAGATCCGGGCCGCGATTTCAAGCCGAGCCCGGGCCTGCTCACCGACGTGGCGTTTCCGCAGGCGGACGGCAAAGCGCTGCGCATCGACACATGGATCGAAGCCGGCTGCGAAGTGCCGCCCTACTTCGACCCGATGCTCGCGAAGCTGATCGCATGGTCGCCCACGCGCGACGAAGCACGCCACGCGCTCGACGCCGCGCTGCAAGCCACGCGTATTTACGGCGTGGAAACGAACCGCGATTATCTGCGCCAGATTCTCGACGACACGCCGTTCGCGTCCGGCGAACCCTGGACACGCTGCCTCGAATCGCTCACGTATCGCGCGAGCACCGTCGAAGTCGTGAGCGGCGGCACGCAGACCACGGTGCAGGACGTTCCGGGCCGCCTCGGTTACTGGGCCGTCGGCATTCCGCCTTCGGGGCCGATGGACGACCGCGCGATGCAGCTCGGCAATCGCCTGCTCGGCAACGCCACGGACGCGGCCGCGCTCGAAATCACCATGAGCGGCCCCACGCTGCGCTTCAACACCGAAGCCGTGGTGGCCGTCACGGGCGCCGAGCTTCCCGTGCTGCTCGACGGTCGCGCGCAGCCAATGCACACGCGCTTCGTGGTCAAGGCGGGCGCGACGCTCGCGCTCGGCGCGATACGCGGCGCGGGCGCGCGCGCCTACCTGTGCGTGCGCGGCGGCTTCGACGTCGCGCTTTATCTCGGCAGCCGCAGCACGTTCACGCTCGGTCAGTTCGGCGGTCATGGCGGGCGGGCGATCCGCGCGGGCGACGTGCTGCATCTCTATCCGCTCGACCACGACGGGCATGCGGGCGACGCGCTGACCAATGCGCTGACCAATGCGCTAACCAATGCGCTGACCCACGCGCTGACCCACGTCCCGCCGCTCGAGGCCGTGCGCACGATCCGCGTGATCTACGGTCCGCACGGCGCGCCCGAATATTTCAGCGCGCCCTATATCGCGCGTTTTCTCGCCACGGAATGGGAGATCCACTTCAATTCGAGCCGCACGGGCGTGCGCCTGATCGGCCCGAAACCGGAGTGGGCGCGCGAGGACGGCGGCGAAGCGGGACTGCATCCGTCGAACATTCACGACAATCCGTATGCGGTGGGCGCGATCGACTTCACGGGCGACATGCCGGTGATACTCGGCCCGGACGGCCCCAGCCTCGGCGGTTTCGTGTGCCCCGTGACCATCATCGAGGCGGACTTGTGGCAGATCGGCCAGTTGAAGGCCGGCGACAAGGTGCGCTTCGTGCCGGTGGACATGGGCGCGGCGCGCGCGGCCATGCGTCAGCGCGAGCGCGAATTGCACAACCTCGTGCTCGAACCGCGCGAGATGCCGGAGCCCACCGCGACGCTGGCTTCCCTGCCTTCGCCCATCGTGCTCGACCTAGGCGCGGATCAGGAACGGCTCGTGGCGCGCGTTTCCGGCGACACGCATCTGCTGCTCGAGATCGGCCCGGCGGAACTCGACCTCGTCGCGCGCTTTCGCGGCCACGCGCTGATGCAGTCGCTCGAAGCGCAGGCGCTGCCCGGCGTGATCGACCTGACGCCCGGCATACGCTCGCTGCAGGTGCACTACCGCCCCGACACGTTGCCGCTCGCGCGCCTGCTCGAGATCGTCACGCGCGCATGGCAGGACGTGCTGCTGCAACAGGATCTGCGCGTGCCCTCGCGCGTGGTGCATATTCCGCTGTCCTGGGACGATCCCGCCTGCCGTCTCGCCATCGACAAATACATGACCACGGTGCGCAAGGACGCGCCATGGTGCCCGAGCAATCTGGAGTTCATCCGCCGTATCAACGATCTCGACTCGCTCGACGCGGTCAAGCGCATCGTGTTCGAGGCGAGTTATCTCGTGATGGGTCTCGGCGACGTGTATCTCGGCGCGCCGGTCGCGACGCCGCTCGACCCGCGGCACCGGCTGGTCACGACCAAGTACAACCCGGCGCGCACCTGGACGGCCGAGAATTCGGTGGGCATCGGCGGCGCGTATCTGTGCGTGTACGGCATGGAAGGCCCCGGCGGCTATCAGTTCGTGGGCCGCACCTTGCAGATGTGGAATCGCTACCGCCAGAGCGCGGATTTCGCGGGCCAGCCGTATCTGCTGCGCTTTTTCGACCAGATCCGCTTTTACGAAGTCCCGGCGGACGAACTGCTGCGGATTCGCGCGGACTTTCCGCTCGGGCGCTATCCGTTGCGTATCGACGAGACCGAGCTGTCGCTCGCCGACTATCAGGCGTTTCTCGCGCGCGAAGCCGTAAGCATCGACGCGTTCCGCACGCAGCAACGCGCCGCGTTCCAGGCCGAACGCGAGCGCTGGCGCGCAGCGGGCGCCTCCGAGGACGCGCTCGAAGCGCCGCAGGCCGAGCAAGCCGAACTCGCGCCGCTCGCCGCTGGCGAAACGGCCGTGGAAAGCGAGATCGCGGGCAGCTTGTGGCAGGTGAAAGTCGCCACGGGCGCAACGGTCGCGGCCGGCGACGTACTGCTCGTGATCGAGTCGATGAAGATGGAGATCGCGGTTTGCGCGCCCTGCGCCGGCACCGTGAGCGCGGTTCATGTCGCGCCAGGCTCGCCGGTGCGCGCGGGCCAACGCGTCGCGGTCATTCGCCAGCCCTGAACATGGAAGCCACCCACATGCCCTCGTTCGATCTGCGTCTTGCCACGCTGCGCGCCGCTTATCGCGCGGGAACGCTCACGCCGCGCGCGCTCGTGGCCGGTTTGCGCAACCAGGCCGCGGCCCTCAACGCCGAATTCAACCTGTTCATTCATCTGCTCAGCGAGGCGGAACTCGCGCCTTACCTCGAACGGCTCGACACGCTCGACATCGACACGTTGCCGCTGTACGGCATTCCGTTCGCGATCAAGGACAACATCGACCTCGCGGGCATTCCCACCACGGCCGCGTGCCCCGCCTTCGCCTATACGCCGAAGCAGTCGGCGACGCTCGTCGCGCGGCTCATCGAACTCGGCGCGATCCCGCTCGGCAAGACCAACCTCGACCAGTTCGCGACGGGCCTCAACGGCACGCGCTCGCCTTACGGGGCGTGCCGCAACAGCGTGCATCCCGGGTATCCCGCGGGCGGCTCGAGTGCCGGGTCGTCGCTGGCGGTGGCGCTCGGCGTGGCCAGCTTCGCGCTCGGCACCGACACCGCCGGTTCGGGGCGCGTACCGGCCGCGCTCAACAATCTCGTCGGCCTCAAACCGAGCAAAGGCTTGCTGTCGGCGGCGGGCGTCGTACCCGCGTGCCGTACGCTCGACTGCGTGACGTTCTTCACGGCCACCGCCGCGGAAGCGAGCGCGCTGCTTGAGCTGAGCGCGCAGTTCGATCCGCGCGATGCGTACAGCCGCCGCAATCCGCAAGAGAACACGGCACGCGCGTTCGCGACGCCCGCGGCATTTCGCTTCGGCGTGCCGTCGCAACTGGAATTCGCGGGCTGCGCCGAAAGCCCGGCGCTGTTCGCGCAGGCGCGCGCGATGCTGGAAGCGGCGGGCGGCGCAGCGGTCGAAATCGACTTCGCGCCCTTTGTGGAGGCGGCGCGGCTGCTCTATCAGGGTCCGTGGGTCGCGGAACGCTACAGCGTGATCGGTGACTTGATTCGCGCCACGCCCGACGCGGTCCTGCCCGTGATTCGCGAGGTGCTCGCGAAGGCGCCGGAGGCCAGCGCGGTCGACCTGTTCCGCGCGCAATACCGCCTGCAAGCGCTCAAAGCCGCCTGCGACGCCGCGCTCGACACGCTCGATTTCGTGCTGACGCCCACGTATCCGCGCCCGGTCACGCTCGCCGAACTCGCCCGCGACGCCATCGCACCGAATTCGCTGCTCGGCTATTACACGAACTTCATGAACCTGCTGGACTACGCGGCGGTGGCCGTGCCCACCGGCACGATGCGCAACGGCCTGCCGTGGGGCGTGACGGTATTCGGCCGCGCGTTCACCGACCAGGCGCTGCTGGGCGTTGCCGACCTGCTGCAGCGTCGCAACGGCATTCGGCTCGTAGGCGGCAGCACCGTCGAGCCGGGCGAGCGCCCATGCCCGCCGGGCGTTGCGCCGGCGCCGGCCCGCCGGTCTGCCTGACGACGCGAACCGGGAGTCAGTCCGAGTACTTCTTGATCAGCCGGCGTAGTTCGTGCTCCGCCTGGGCACCCTTGAGCGACGTCTGCCACAACGTATTGGTCAGATGGTCGTGCTTGTCGAGCGCTTCCGGGTCTTCGGTGATGGTGCCCACGCCGTAGCGCAAATTGGTCGGCTGGCCGATCCGGAACGGGCTGTTCACGAGATAGCGGCGGCCGTCCGCATGAATGATCTGATAGCCCGATGTCGGCAAGGGCTGCGTCGTCAGGCCGATCTGCACGTGCATGGGCGGCGAAACGATCAGGTCCGCCATGTGGCTGATCTCGCGCGCGGCCTCGCGGCGAAGTTCGGCGCGCTCCGCATACGGCTTGTCGGCGGTCACGGCCAGGCCGTTCGCCAGATAGCGCTCGATGCTGCTCAGCGGCACGATATTGACCATTGCCGGCTGCCGGAACCGGAAGATCGCCTTGCGCCGCTCCAGCACCTGCAGGAGCCGCTTGCCCTCCTCGGGCGTGAGCGGGTCGAGATCCTGCGGATCGTGCAGGCTGCGGGCGAGCGAGCGGTCGTAGCCCGGCGAGCTCAGCACGTAGATCAGCGGGCCGAACACGACCGACACGCGGTCCGCCTTCTCCTCCAGACTGGCGACCCGCTCGAAGAACCGGAAGCCGTCGGTCAGATATTCCGCGCCCAGACCCAGCAGCGTGCTCGGCGACATGCCGTACACGCGCGCGAACTTCTCCAGCGTCTCGAGCTTGACGATGTTGCCCGACTCGTAGCGGTGCAATAACGCCCGCGACACGCCGATCGCTTCGGCCACTTCGTCGGCCGTCATTTTCATCTGCTGGCGATGCCATTTCAGGCGTTCGCCGATGGCGCGGAAACTTTCCATGGGGATGCCTCGGACTGCGAGAACCAGTGACTCAAAAAAGTTACATTGGTCATAAAAAGACGTCAAATAACAAAAATGAGCGTTGGCCCGCCCATTTTGCCGCCGGATACTGGGTTCATCCAACCAGGAGAACTTCATGCCCATCATCCGACTCGACGGCGCCCGCGTTCACTACACGGACAGCGGCGGCACCGGCCGCCCGGTCATCTTCCTTCACGGCGGCTTCGGCAGTTCGTCGGAACTCTGGCAGCGCACGGTCGACGCGCTGCCGCCCGGTTTCCGCGGCCTCGCCATCGACAACTTCCTGCGCTCCGACGCGCCGCCCGACGGCTTCACGATCGAAGCGCTCGCGCGCCGCGTGGCCGCCTTCATCGACCGGCTCGAACTGGACAAGCCGATCGTGGTCGGCCATTCGATGGGCGGCGTCGTCACGCAGATGACCGCGGTGCGCTACCAGGAAAAGCTCGGCGGCATCGTGCTGGTCTGCACCGGCCCTTCGATGACCAATCACGCGCTCGGCCGCGCCCTGCTCGCGCAACTCGAAAACGACGGCATCGAAACGATGCGCGAGATCAGCGCTCACTGGTTCCGCGAACTGCCCCAGCCGTTCTTCGAAGGCTACGTGGAGCGCGCCAAGGCCGCGCCGCTCTCGGCCATGATCGACATCCAGGCGTCGCTGATCGAAACCGACATGCGTCCGCATCTGCCGGGCGTGAAGCTGCCGGCGCTCGTGGTGTGGGGCGCGCACGACGCGGGCCGCACGATGGAACACATGCACCGCCTGCTCGAAGGGCTCGCCAACAGCAAGCTCGCCGAGATGACCGAGAGCGGTCACTCGCCCATGCTGGAAACCCCTGCCGCGTTCGACGAGGCGTTCCACGCCTTCCTGAAGTCCATTCCGGAGTCCGCACGATGAGTCTCTCCACCTCCCTCAAGCGCCGCGTGAGCGCGGCAGTGTTGTCGATCGCCGGCCTGAGCGCCGTGCTGGGCCTCGCGTCGAACGCGCAGGCCGACACGCTCGGCGACATTAAAAAGGCGGGCGTGATTCGCGTGGCGGTGCCGCAGGACTACGCACCGTTCGGCTCGGCCGGCAGCGACATGCAACTGCATGGCTATGACGTCGAAGTCGCGAAACTGACCGCGGCCGCGCTGCACGTGAAGCTGGAAATCGTGCCGGTGACGATGGCCAACAAGATCCCGTACCTGCTGACGAACAAGGTGGATCTCGTCCTCAATCTCGGCAAGAATCCGCAGCGCGCCGAGGTGATCGATTTCACCGCGCCGTACGCGCCTTACTACACGGCCATATTCGGCCCGCAAGCCGAGGCGCTGCCGGACGTGGGCGCGTTGAAGGGCAAGAAGATCGGCGTCGTGACGGGCTCGCAGGAAGACCTCTTCATCACGAAGAATGCGCCGGCCGGCACGTTGTTCTCGCGCTACCAAGACAACAGCTCGGCGGTGGCGGGTTTCCTGTCGGGGCAGACCGAATTCCTCGCCACGGGCAACATCGTGGGTGCGAAGCTGCTGGCCGATAACCCGCAGAAGCACTTCGCGCAGAAGCTGCTGCTCATGGATTCGCCGGTCTGCGCCGCGGTTCGCAAAGGCGATGCGCCCATGCTCGAAGCCGTCAACGCCATCTTTGCCGCGCAGAAGTCCAGCGGCCAGCTCGACACGCTGTCGCGCCAGTGGCTCAAGCAGCCGCTCGACGTGAAGCCCTGAGCCCCGCGCCTTTCGCTCCGAGCCTTCAACCTGGAAAGGCGCGCCGCCGAACCCGTTGGGCGACACCGTCTCGTGCCCCGCCGCGTCATGAGACGGTGACGCGCCCGTCCATCGCATCTCGATCCCGAGAGCTTCGATCATGTCCTATCAATTCGATTTCGGCGCAATCGCGCCGTATCTGCCCCTGCTCGCCCAAGGCGTGGCGACGACGCTGGCCGTCAGCGTCGCCGGCGGTTTCGGCGGATTCGTGCTGAGCATCGCCGGTGCGTGGATGCATGCGGAAGGCAGGCCCTGGGCCCGGATGGCGACGCGCGCGTATGTGGAAATCTTTCGCAACACGCCGTTCCTGATTCAACTGTTCTTCATCTTCTTCGGCCTGCCGCAACTGCACGTGAAACTCGACGCGATCGAAGCCTCGCTGCTCGCGGTCACCGTCAACTTCGGCGCCTATGGCACCGAAATCTTGCGCAGCGCCATGGCGGCGACGCCGCGCGGTCAGCATGAAGCCGGCGCGAGTCTCGCCATGACGCGCTTCCAGATCTTCCGTTACGTGCTGCTGCGACCCGCGTTGCAGAAGGTCTGGCCGGCCCTCACGAGCCAGTTCATCATCATGATGCTCACGACCTCCGTGTGCTCGCAGATCACCTTGAACGACATTTCGCACGCCGCGGACTTCATTCAGGGCCGCACGTTCCGCGCGTTCGAAACCTACGCGAGCGCCACGCTCACATATTTGCTGCTCGCCATCGTCTTGCGCCATGCGCTGCACGCGATCGGCAAACGCTTCGTGATCGCACGTATCACGCCGCGCTCGCCCGGGCAGCCGGCGCGCCGCATCGCGGCCCGCGCAACCCACCCGGCGAGGTAACGCGTCATGGACTTCACGTTCTGGGACATCCTGCGCGCGCTGCTCGCCTCGCTGGACCGCGCTGCTCTCGCTCGTCGCCTTTCTCTTTGGCGGCGCCCTCGCGCTCGCGGTCATGGGGCTGCGGCTTTCGTCGGCGAAGACCGCGCGGAGCGTGGCAGTGGCCTTCATCGAACTGTTTCAGGGTACGCCGCTCCTGATGCAGTTGTTCATCGTGTTCTTCGGCATTGCCCTGTTCGGCTTCGACGTGCCCGCGTGGTGCGCGGCGGGAATCGCCGTCTCGCTGTGGTCGGCGGCGTTCCTCGCGGAAATCTGGCGCGGCTGCATCGAGGCCGTGCCGCGCGGACAGTGGGAGTCGTCCGCTTCGCTCGCCATGACCCGCGTCCAGCAATACCGCTACATCGTGCTGCCGCAGGCCTGCCGTCTCGCGATTGCCCCCACGGTCGGCTTCTGCGTGCAGATCGTCAAGAACACTTCCGTCACCTCGATCATCGGCTTCGTCGAACTCACCAAGGCGGGCGCGATGATCAGCAATACGACGTTTCGGCCACTCGAAACCTTCGGGCTCGTCGCCTTGCTGTACTTCCTGCTGTGCTGGCCGCTTTCGGCACTGAGCCGTCATCTGGAGAACCATTTCCATGCCCCTTATCGCAATTGACCGGATCACGAAGCGCTTCGGCGAAAACGAAGTGCTCAAAGGCATCGATCTGAATATCGGCCAGGGCGAAGTCATTTCGCTGATCGGCAGAAGCGGCTCGGGCAAGAGCACGCTCCTGCGCTGCATCAACGGACTGGAAACGATCGACGGCGGCACGATCGACGTCGCGGGCACACGCCTGTCCGCCGACGCGGCGGCGCTCAGGCAACTGCGGCTCGAAGTCGGCATGATCTTCCAGCAGTTCAACCTGTTTCCACATCTCACCGTGGGGCGCAACGTGATGCTCGCACCGATGATCGTGCAAGGCATGAAGCCCGCGCAGGCGCGCGAACAGGCGGCGCTTCAGCTGGAACGTGTCGGCCTCGCCAGCAAGTTCGACGCGTATCCGGATCAACTGTCCGGCGGGCAGCAGCAGCGCGTGGCGATTGCGCGCGCGCTGTGCATGTCGCCCAAAGCCTTGTTGTGCGACGAGATCACCTCGGCGCTCGACCCGGAACTCGTGCAGGAAGTGCTCGCCGTGGTGAAGCAACTCGCGGCGGGCGGCATGACGCTCGTGATGGTCACGCACGAAATGCGATTCGCGCGCGAGGTCTGCGATCGCGTGGTTTTCCTGCATCAGGGACGCATACACGAAAGCGGTTCGCCCGACGCGCTCTTCAACCGCCCCCAGACCGACGAACTGCGCCAGTTCCTCGCGGCGGCCCATCAAGCCTAGGCGCACCCTCATGAAAGCAACGGCTCATTACGCGCACATCGCGCAAGCGCTTTTCGACTCGGTGCGCGCGGCAACGGCCGGACGGCTCGGCGTGACGCGCGACTCGTACGGCGCCGGTGAAAGCCGCGGGATCGGCGTGCTGACGCAGTTCGCCCAGCAGCAAGGTATCGCGACACAGGTCGATCGCGCGGGCAACGTCACTTTCTCGCTCGCCGACGACACGCGCGATCGACCCGTGTTGTGCGGATCGCACCTGGACTCCGTGCCCGAGGGCGGCAATTTCGACGGCCTCGCGGGCGTGGTCGCCGGCCTGCTCTGTCTGATGCGGCAGCGCGACGAGGGACGGCGCGGCGCGCATCCGCTCCATGTGCTGGCATTGCGCGGCGAGGAAAGCGCGTGGTTCGGCAAAGCGTATCTCGGTTCGAGCGCCCTCTTCGGCCGCCTGCCGCGAGCGCTGCTGGATGCGCGCCATCGCTCGACGGGTGCGACGCTCGCCGCCTGCATGCGCGAAGTCGGTGCCGACGTCGAAGCCATTGCCGCCGGCGAGGTCCTGCTCGACGCGAATCACGCGGCCGGTTACATCGAACTGCATATCGAGCAGGGCGCGTTGCTCGACGACGCACAGCAGTCCGTCGCCATCGTGCCGTCGATCCGCGGCAACGTGCGCTACCGCAACGTACGCTGCATCGGCGAGCCGGGCCATTCGGGCGCCGTGCCGCGCGAGCGCCGCCACGATGCGGTCTTCGCGGCCGCCCACGTGGTCGGCGCACTCGACGAGTACTGGAAGCAGGAACTCGCTCAGGGCGCCGACCTCGTGATCACCTGCGGCGTGTTCGGCACGCGCGCGGAAGAACACGCGATTTCACGCATTCCCGGCGAAGTCGACTTCAGCTTCGAGGCCCGCAGCGCCGACCCGCAAGTGCTGACACGCGTGCTCGACGTCTTCGAACGGACGCTGGCCGACACCACCGCCTCGCATGGCGTGCGGTTCGAAACGGGCACGCTGTTGCAGACCGCGCCCGCAACGATGGATGCAGGCTGGATCGCGTTGCTCGAGCAAAATGCCCGCGCATTGAATCTGAGCGCGCCGCGTTTGCCCAGTGGTGCGGGGCACGACGCCGCGATGTTCGCCGAAGCGGGCATTCGCAGCGCGATGATCTTCGTTCGGAACCAGCATGGTTCGCACAATCCCGACGAGTCGATGCGTCTCGTCGATTTCATGGACGGCGTCGAGTTGCTGTACGAAAGCCTCGATGCGTTCGTCTGACCGTCACGACCGACGGCACTTTTTGGAGAGGAAAAATGAATCTGGAACTGGCAGCGGCATCGCTTTCGCGACGGGGTCTTGGCCTGACCGATCTCAGGGAGTTCGCACTGCAGTGCCGCGACGGCGCAAGCCGGCCCGGCAGCCATGCGGCCGTGCTGATCCTGCTGGCCGAAAAGGCGTCGGCATTTTTCGAGCGATACGAGGGCATTGCGATGAGCAACGACGCGCTCAATGAATTCGTCCGCCTGCTGGCCGGTGACGTGGAGACGTTCCGTCTGGCTACGGCACAGGGCGACGTGGCGCTCGTCGAGGCCTTGAACGCTTTCGCTTCGTTGTTTTCGCGCGAGCTGGCGATATAGCAGCGGATACCATCCGGCCTACCGGCATCGTCGCCATGCCGAACGGGCCGTTCTCACGCGCGGAGAAAAGCCGAAATTTAAGTTTCCTTTAATTTTCGGCCGCTACATTGATCGATATGTCACATTGTGCCTCATTTCCCGGCTTGACACCGGGGCTCGATGCGCAATGAGATCACCCCGCAGTTCCAGGTCTGGACGCAACGTCCAGTCGTCGCCGGCGACTCGGTGGCAGCTTGGCCCAGCGCTCAGCGCTGGGTTTTTTTTGATTCCACCACCATGCAGAATTCCGTAGCGGCCTCAACGTCCACGGCACCTATGACACAACTCGAAAAGCGCGCGACGTTCTCGCTCGCCGCGATCTTCGCGCTGCGCATGCTGGGCCTCTTCATGATCATGCCGGTGTTTTCGGTCTACGCGAAAACCGTTCCCGGCGGCGACAACCTGCTGCTCGTCGGCATCGCGCTCGGCGCGTACGGCGTCACGCAGTCACTCCTGTACATCTTCTACGGCTGGGTCTCCGACCGCATTGGCCGCAAACCGGTGATCGCCACGGGCCTCGTGATCTTCGCCATCGGCAGCTTCGTGGCCGCGGGCGCGCACGACATGGTGTGGATCATCGTCGGGCGCGTCATTCAGGGCATGGGCGCGGTCTCGTCGGCGGTGCTCGCGTTCATCGCCGACCTGACTTCCGAGGAGCATCGCACCAAGGCCATGGCGATGGTGGGCGGCTCGATCGGCATGTCGTTCGCCGTGGCCATCGTGGGCGCGCCCATCGTGTTCCACTGGCTCGGCATGAGCGGCCTGTTCGCGCTGGTCGGCGTGTTCTCGATCCTGGCCGTGGGCGTGGTGATCTGGGTCGTCCCCGACGCGCCCAGCAAACCCGTGCACGTGCGCGCGCCGTTCGCCGAGGTGCTGCACAACGTCGAGCTGCTGCGCCTGAACTTCGGCGTGCTCGTGCTGCATGCCACGCAAACCGCGCTGTTTTTGGTGGTGCCGCGCCTGCTCGTCGACGCCGGTCTGCCGGTGGCCTCGCACTGGAAGGTGTATCTGCCGGTCATGGGCCTCTCGTTCGTGCTGATGGTGCCCGCCATCATCGCCGCGGAGAAGCGCGGCAAGATGAAGGCCGTGGTGGTCTCGGCAATCGCGCTTATCCTGATCGGCCAGTTGTTGCTCGGCTCGCTCGCGCATACATTGGCAATCGTGGCGGCGGTGCTGTTCGTGTACTTCCTCGGTTTCAACATCCTGGAGGCGTCGCAGCCCTCGCTCGTCTCGAAGCTCGCGCCGGGCAACCGCAAGGGCGCGGCCACGGGCGTGTACAACACCACGCAGTCGCTCGGGCTCGCGCTCGGCGGCGTGGTGGGCGGCTGGCTGCTCAAGCACGACGGCGCCAGTACCGTGTTTTACGCGTGTTCGGGGCTCGTATTGTGCTGGCTTATCATCGCGGCCAATATGAAGGTGCCGCTCAAGCGCGCCTCGTCGTCATTGCCGTCGCCGTCGCCTTGAACCTCGGCGCATCGCAACAGCACCACCCAAAGCGGCACCTTTCCTCGCTGCCGTCTTAAAGCGGCATCGCTCGAACCCTAACCCGAAAGGCGACGATCCGCGCGTCGCCCCGTCATCTCATCGCTCGCACACACACACGGCGCCCCGCAACGGGCGCCGTTTGCCATTCGCGACACTTTCAAGGAGTCCCCGTCCCGCGATGTCCCTCAACGCCATACCGCTCGCCCCGCTGATCGCCCTCGTACTGCTGTTCGCCGCCGCCGCGATTGTCGGCATCGTCGTCCACTTCCTGCTCTTTCGCGTGGTCGCCCGTGTCGCTCGCCGCACTACGACGCGTATCGACGACGCCCTCTTCGAATTCGGCGCATTCCGCTGGCTCGGCCGGCTCGCGCCCGTCGTCGTCGTCAAGATCGGCATCGGGCTCGTGCCCAATCTGCCCGCGTCGATCGCCGACACCATCGACAAGATCGCTTTCGCGATCATCGTGCTGTGCGTCGCGCTCACGCTCGGCGCGACGCTTTCCGCTATCGAGCACGTTTACCGCCTCACGCATCAGGAGCAGCCGCGCGTCTCGCTCAAAGGCGCCATGCAACTCGTCAAGCTGATCCTGTTCATCACGGCGGCGCTCGTCATCATCGGCGACGTGACGGGCAAGCAGATCGGCCTGCTGCTCTCTGGAATCGGCGCGATGTCGGCGGTGCTGATGCTGATTTTCAAGGACACGCTGCTAGGGCTCGTCGCGGGCATCCAGCTGTCGTCGAACGACATGCTGCGCATCGGCGACTGGATCACGATGCCGGGCGCGGGCGCCGACGGCACCGTCACGGATATCACGCTGAACACCGTGAAGGTCGCGAACTTCGACCATACGATCATCACCATTCCCACCTGGAAGCTGATCACCGAGAGCTACCAGAACTGGCGCGGCATGAGCGAAGCGGGCGGCCGGCGCATCAAGCGCGCCCTGCGTATCGACGCCACCAGCGTTCGTTTTCTCGAGGCCGAGGAGCTCGCGCGCCTCGAACGTCTCACGATGCTGCGCGAGTATCTCGCGGGCAAGCGGGCGGTCTTGCAGCAGCACAACCTCGCGCTCGCCAGCGCCGGCAGTGCGCCCGGCAATCTGCGCCGTCTCACGAATCTGGGCACGTTTCGCGGCTACGTCGCCCGATACCTGGAAACGCATCCCCTCGTTCATCGCGAGATGACGTGCATGGTGCGCCAGTTGCCGGCCGATGCCGAAGGCGTACCGATCGAGCTGTATTGCTTCACGACCACGACGAGCTGGGCCGAATACGAAACCATCCAGGCGGATCTGTTCGATCACCTGATCGCGATGCTGCCGGAGTTCGGCTTGCGCGTGTACCAGCGGCCAACGGGGTTCGACCTGCAATCCGGCCTCGCGGTATCACGCGAAGCTTGACGGGCGGAGTCGTGGCGGGCGCTCAGTGTTCCGCCAGGCGCGCGAGGCTGGCTGTCGCACCCTATGACGCGACGCGAGGGCTCAGAGGCTGACGGTCGAATCGCGGCGCTCGAGAATGTCGAGCAGGAAATCGAACGAGAGACGAATGTCGCGCTCCATCGCTTCGCGCGCCGCCGCCGCGTCGTGACGCTCCATCGCCGCGACCACCACGTGATGAAGGTCCGTGCCGGCCGTGTTGTACGGCACGGTTTCGTTGCGCTCCACTTCCTGCGTGATCACACGCATGTACGGACCGCATTGAAGCCATACCGTTTCGATCAGTTGCGGCAGCACCGCCGAACCCGAGAGCTGATAAATCAGGAAGTGGAATTCCTGATTCTTCACGAGGCTTTCGTGAATGCCGTCGTGCTGGATGGCCAGTTCGTGCTCGCCAATCAAGCGCTTGAGGCGGCGGATCGAGGCGTCGTCCACGCGCTCGGCGGCCATTTCCGTTGCGCGGCCTTCGAGCGCGATGCGCGCGTTGCAGAGGTCGAGCAGCCGCGCCTTGCTCACTTCGGGCACCTGGATCGTGCCATTGGCCAGCGCGATCAAACCGTTTTCGACGACAAGCTGGCGCAGCGCCTCGCGCACCGGCATCGCGCTGGAACCGAAGCCGTCGGCCAGCGAGGCCACCGTCAACTGCGTGCCCGGCTCGAAGCGCCCCTGCATCAGCGAGGTGCGCAGCTGGGCGTAGATCGACTCCTGCATCGTCGAGCGCTTCACCACGCGCTTGATCTGTTCGCTCATCTTCGTTCCTTGATCGTTCGATCAAATTGATCCCGCATTGTAGCAGCGCCACGCTGCCATCGCTCGGTGTTGCCTGCGGGACGCGCCAGGGTCGGTGCGCCTTGACAAACAATATTGGCGAAAAAAGAATTCGGTCATCAATTGATTATTTGATCAAATGATACGAAGCATGCCGAAAAGCCGAACCGCCGCGTCGCCGCTTCCCGGCGCATGACCCGGTCGCGCGATCTTTTTTGGCGGCGTCCATCATCCGTTACTGTCATCACCTCTATGTCCAGACGATTCCTCTCACGCCCACCTTCGCCGCGCCGCCGACTCGCCGCCGCGTGCCTGTCCGCCTGCGTCGCGCTCGGCGCGGGCGCCGCGCACGCCCAAAGCGCCGTCACGCTCTACGGCATCGTCGATGCCGGTATCGGCTACGTCAGCAATGTCGGCGGCAAGACCCAGGTGCTCGCCACCAACTCGATCATGCAGGCGAACCGGCTGGGCTTTCGCGGCAGCGAAGACCTGGGCGGCGGCACCAAGGCGATCTTCACGCTCGAAAACGGCTACAGCACCACCACGGGCGCGCTCGGACAAGGCGGCAAGCTGTTCGGGCGCCAGGCGTTCGTCGGCCTGAAAGACGACCGCTACGGCACGCTCACGCTCGGCAACCAGTACGACTTCATGGGCTTGACGCTCGGCATGTACGAAACGTCCACGTGGTTGCTCGGCCAATATTCCGACCACCCGTTCGCGAACGACCGCGCGAACTCGCTGCGCCTCACCAACTCCGTGCAGTACCTCACCCCGGTATGGTCGGGCTTCCAGTTCGGGGCAATGTACGGCTTCTCGAACCTGCCCGGCGACATCAACGGCGACGGCCGCGCATACAGCTTTTCCGCGACCTACGCCGCGGGACCGTTGAACGTCGCGGCGGCCTATACCGAAGTCGCGGGCACGAGTTCGGTGCTCGATATCTCGACGCTGTTCGGGCGGCCCGCGGGCACGGTCCAGATCGGCGGCAGCTATCTGCGCACGTTCGGCGTGGCGACGAGCTACCGCTTCGCCAAAACCTTCGTCTATGCGATGTACACGCAGGCGCTGTATGCGGGCGTGCGCGGCCAGAACGTGCAGAACGCGCTGTTCCGCAACGGCGAACTCGGCCTGACCTACTCGCTCACGCCCTATGTCACGGCAGGCGCGGGTTACACACTCACCACGCTCGGCTCGACCAAACTGCATCAGGTCAGCACCACGCTCGACTACGCCTTCTCCAAGCGTACGGACGTCTACGCGATGTTCCTCGCCGAACACGCGCAAGGCAACAGCGTGCACGCCTCCATCATCGGCATCGGCGGCTCGTCGAGCCCGAACCAGCTGGTTGCCGACATCGGCATTCGCCACAAGTTCTGATCGTTTCCCCGTAACGCGCAACGAAACAGGCCGGCAAGATTCATCACCTTCCGGCCTGTTTATTTCGGATTCCGAATAATCGATAAAGCTCAGGCAAGCGCGTCGAAAAAGCGCTTCATGCGCGTCATGGCTTCGGCAATACGCGCCTTCGAATCCGAACCGAAACAGACGCGCAAGTGCCCTTCGCCCGCCGCGCCATAGAAGCTGCCCGCCTCCACCACCACGCGCGCTTCCACCAGCAGACGCTCCGCACAATGCTGCGCTGAAAGTCCCGTCGCGCGGATATCGGCGAACGCGTAGATCGTGCCTTCGGGCGCGCGGCACGTTACGCCGCGCATGCCATTGAGGCTTTCCACGACGAGATCGCGCTTCGCGCGATCTTCGTCCACCAGCGTTTGCAGCATCGCGCGCGGCCCCGTGACCGCCGCGAGCGCACCGGCCTGAATGAAGGTGTTCACGTGCGTGACGTCGTTGGCCGTGATCTTGAGCAGCGCGGGCATCACCTCGGGCGGCGCCGTCATGAAGCCGAGACGCCAGCCGTCCATGGCATACGACTTGGTGAACGCGAGCATCGTGATCGTGCGCTCGCGCATGCCCGGCAGCGAGGCAAGGCTGATATGACGGGCCGCGTCGTAGACGATGGCTTCGTACACTTCGTCCGAGATCACCACGAGATCGTGGCGAATCGCGACATCGGCGAGTGCCTCGAGTTCGGCGCGGCTGTACACGCGGCCCGTGGGATTCGCGGGATTGACGAGCACGATAGCTTTGGTGCGCGGCGTGATGGCGGCTTCGATCGCGCTCGCGTCGATCGAGAAACCGTGGTCGCGATCGAGATCGACGATCACGGGCTTGCCGCCCGCCAACTCGATCTTGCCCACGTGCTGCGGATAAAACGGCGCGAGCAGAATCACTTCGTCGCCTTCATCGATCAGCGAGAAAAATGCCGCGAACGAGGCATGCGTGAGGCCGCTCGTGACGAGCACGTCGTCTTCGGTCACGTCGAGGGCGTTGTCCTCGCGCAGCTTGGCCGCAAGCGCGCGACGCAGCGCGGGAATGCCGCGCATGTCGCTGTAGTGCACGTCTCCCGCGAGCAAGGCGTCGATGGTGGCCTGCTTGATCGGCAGCGGCGTGTCGGCATGAGGACGGCCGAGTTCGAGATGGATGAGGTCGGACGTGTCGCCCGGCAGCCGCGCCGCCTGGTCGTACATGCCATAGGATTTTTTCGAAGTTTCGGTGATGCGTTTGGCGAGTTTCATCGTGAGTGAGAAAGGCGGAGATCAGACGATATGGAACGGATCGGCGGCGCGGTCGAGTCGCGCTTCGAGTTGCTGCACGTCGCTCGCGAGCATGAGGCGCCCAGCGGCCAGTTCATACGCGGCAGCCAGCAATGCCACGCGCCACGCCTCGGGCGAAGCGTAGCGCTGCTCGAACGGGGCGCGCCGGTCGCCGTCGAGCATGGCATCGGCTGCGCGCGCGAACGGCACGTACGAGCCATACACGCTGTACAGCGCGCCTTCCGCATAGCCCGGCGCACGTAGCGCCCAGCCTGCGTGCGTGCCGAGCGGCGCCGCCACGAACGGTGGCCGGATGCCCGCAATGCCGTTGCCGTCGACATCCACGGCGGGCACGAACACCGGATACGGCGCGCCTTCATGCGGCGGCACGCTCGAATGATCGAGCAGGCGCAACGCATTCAAGACGCGCGGACCAACGAGCCCCGTGGCGGATTCGAAGCGTTCGACGAACCGGTCGAGCGGCCACCACGTGCCCTCCGCATGCGACGGAAAGCGGCTTTCGGGCGGCTCGACGCCTTCGTCCACCCACGCGCGCATCGCCACGAACAGCGCGCGTAGCGGCGCGCCATAGGTCAGCGGATTCGTCGCATAGCGCACGACCGGCGTACTCGCCGCATTCGGCAGCGGATAGTCGCCATGCGGCACGCCCGTGGCGAGATAGAAACGCACATCGGGATCGGCGGGCAAATCCTTGCCCTCGCAATCCGTCACCACCAGCGAAGCGCGCGCCGACCAGACTTCGGAGTCGGTATCCAGATGCATCAGCCGGGGCGCCGTATTCGAAGCACGCGCGCGCGCGAGCACGCCATCCGTCTTGCCGCTGACAGGATCGTGCAGCGTTGCATAGGCGAAGGGAAACTGATCGCCGAGAAAGCCATGGTCTTCGTGCTGACGCGAGTAACGGCCCGGCTGCGAGAACGGCGCGTTGACCCACGCCTTGCGCGAGCCCGCGATGATCGGCACGGCCGCGTCGAATACACGCCCGCCCTCGAGACTTTCGTTGAAGCCTTGCCACAGGAAGTCGCGCAGCACACGGCCGCTTTGCGAGAGACCGAAACCGAGCGCGCGTGCGGGCGGTTTGTCGTCGGCCAGCGCGAGCGGGTTCGGTGTGCCATGCGTGTCGTGTTTCGCGTGCTTGAGGAAGGCGATCACGTCGCGCACGCTCGCATAACCGAGCCCCATCACGACCGGATCGCGCGCGTCGTAGACGAATTCGACAATCGCGCCGCGGTCGAGCGTGCACGCGGGCAGGCGCTCGATCTCGATACGTTGCGCGTCGAGATACCGCCACGCGAAGCCCGCTTGCGTGGCATCGAGGCGCGCGTCGCGCTCGTGCTGACGAACGCTCAAACGCGCGCGCGACACGTCGAGGTCCGCCGCGGGGTACGAGAGCGTGAGCACACAGCGTTGCGCGTCGAGTTCCTGCACGATGGCGCCGCGTATCGAATCGGGCGCGTCGAGCACGAACTCTTCCCAGCCCTTGCCGACGATAGGCGCGCCCGCGCGCGTGGCCACCGGGAACTGCGCTAGCATGCGGCCGCCGCCCGGCTCGACATTGCCTTGCCACGCCGTCCAGACGATCGAATAGCCCTCGTGCATGAGAAAGCCGTTGCCGATCTCGTCCGCGCGCGTGGGCAGCGCCACGACCGGCGCGTTGTTGATGCGCACGATGCCGCGCTGCGTGCCGCGATTGAGGTATTCGTAGAACAGCCAGTCGTTGCCGCGCGCAAGATCGACGGGCTTGTAGATATGAAAATCGACGCGGTATTCGACCAGCCCCTGTGCATTGCGCGGCGCATGCTCGATCAGCGCGATCTCGCGATTGAGCGCATGGGCGGGATCGAGCGCGCCATGCGCCAGGCCCGACAGCAGTTCGTACTCGCCCACCGCGCCGTTTTCGCCGAAGCGCATGCCGTCGAACACCGGCTGGCGCGACAATACCTCGAAACGAGTGATGCCGGTCATGGCTGAGTTCCGCGCGGCGCGTTTTGCACGGCGGCGAGCTTCGCCACGCAATCGAACGGCCTGACGAGGCGATTCAGCGTGCGGCCGTAGAGCAAGCCGCCTTTCGTCGCCACGATGGGCGTGCGCGCCCGCGCGGGATCGTCGGCGTCGGGGTCGACGATCTCGGCGATCACCGTGCCGGGCTCGACGATCGCGCCCACCTCGTAGCGGTACACGACCACGCCGCATACGGGCGTGCGCACGAATTCAATGGCTTCGTGCGGCGTGAGTTCGCCCTGCCACGCAATGGCCGCGAGCGGTTCCGTGCTGGCGATGATCTCGCGCCGTTGCAGGAAACGCACGAGCGCGGCGGCATCGCCCTGCGCGGTTTCATCGTCGACATCGGTCACGCCGCGCATCTCCAGCGTCGCGCCCACGCAGGCCTGCGGCACCGGCTTGTGCGCGCCCACGTGCCGCGCGAGATCGAACCACGGGCGGCTGCACACCGTGTCGAACAGCGCGGGCGTGTCGGTCACGTGCACCATGCGCGGATCGAGTTCGGCGATGAAGTCGGCGAGCGGCGCCTGCGTCCACGGCGCGACCACGAGGCACACGCACGCTTCGAGTTCGGTGTGCAGGTCGAACACGTAGTCGGCGTCGATGGCAAGACGCATGAGCGTCTTTTGCAGCGACTTGAATTCGTTCACGGGCTGCTGCGCGTCCACGAGCGCGACGAGCGTTTCGCGCACGAGTTGCGTGTTCGCCTCGGTGTTATCGCCCAGCTGGTCGGCCACGCGCGCGATCAGTTGCGGCGCGAGATCGGGAAAGCCGCGATTGAAATTGCCGTTGCCGTCGAGCGCTTCGCGCCCGATCTGCGTGCCGAGGATGTTCTCCGAAAGCCCGATGGGATTCGCGAACGGCACCACGACCACTTCGCCGCGAATGCGCCCCGCGCGATCGGCTTCCTGCAGTTGCGCGACGAGATGATGCGCGATCAGAAGGCCTGGCGTTTCGTTCGCATGCAAGGCGGCCTGCACATAGACCTTCGGCCGTGCCCCAGCCTCGCCAAAACGGTGGACCTTGAGATGACGCGCCGCGCCGGGGCTCGAACGCATCAGGGGCAGGTGCTCGATCGTGTGTGCCATGCTGGTTCCTTCTTTGTGACGGTTGATACGAAAACGTTCAGGAAAACGAACAGACGGCAGGTGCCGTCCGGGTGCTCAATCGGGTTGATCGACGAACCGTAGATACGGTCGCAACACGTCCACGCCGCCGGGGTACATCGCTTCGGCCGTGTCCTGCGCGAGCGAGGGCGGCAGCATCACGCGCCCGCCTTCCCGCCATGTGGCAGGCGTCGCGACGCGGCGCGCCGCCGTGAGTTGCACGGCCTTCACGATGCGCAGCAATTCGTCGAAGTTGCGACCGTTCGTGACGGTGTAAGTGAGCGAGACCGCCACGCGCGCATCGGGCCCGACGAGCAAGGCCGTGCGTAGCAGCGCGGGCGGCGCGGCGGTTTCATCGACGAACCCGAGTGCGCGCGGCACCTCGCCGCTCGCGTCGTTGACGAGCGCGAAGCTCGGCGTGCAAGCGAACATGGCCTGCAAATCGGCCAGCCATGCGGCCACGCTCGGCTCGCTATCGATCGACACGCCAAGCACCTTCGTGCCGCATGCCACGAATTGCGGCATCAAGGTTTCGAGCGCGGCGAATTCGGTGCTGCAGGTCGGCGACATCGACTTGAAGGCGAACACGAGCGACCAGCCTCGTGCGTGCCATTCGTGAAAGCGCAGCGCGCCCGTGCTCGCGTTCGCGGTGAAGTCGGGGCAAAGACTGCCGACGGGAAGCGTCATGCTGTGATTCCTTTTTCGTGACGGATTTCAGGCGTTTTCCTGCGAACTCACGCCCCACGCCGAGCCCGCTTTCGGGTGCGCCACACCCGGGCGCGCGGCGTCGAAGCGCGGGTAACGGCCGAGCGTGAGCAGCATGCCCGAACCGACCAACACGACCGCCGCCGTCGCGAACAGCAACGTGTGGTAGCTGTGCGTGAGCGCGAAGGTCTTGCTGAAGGTCACCGGGCCGAAGCCCGCGCCGAACGCGAAGCCGATGAAGATGCTGCCGTACACGGCGCTATAGGCACGCATGCCGAAATAGCGCGAGACGAGATACGCGAGCGCGTCGTATTCCACGCCCGAAGCCGAGCCGACAAGGAACACCATCAGCATGGCGACCGGCACCGAACTCACGCCGCCCGCGAGCACGATGAACGTGATCATCGTCGGAATCATGAGGAGGAACACCACACCCGGCGCCCACATGCGGTCGAGGCAAAAGCCCGTGATCAGGCGCCCCACCACGATGCCGATGCCATACCACGCCGCAATGCGCACGGCCGTCGCGAGATCGAAACCCGAAGTGGTGAGAAAGCGTTCGAGGTTCGGCGCGATGCCCGAAATGGCGAGCGAGAGCAGAAAGAAACTCGCCGAGAGAATCCAGAACGCGCGCGTGCGCAGCGCTTCGCGCAAACCGAGACCGGCTTCGGGAGCGATGCCGGGCGCCTGGGCGGACGTATCGAGCGCGCGGCGCGGCTCGCGGAAAAAGAAGAACGTGATCGGCAGGGTCACGCACAGCACGAACGCGCCGATGCAGACGTACGCGAGACGCCAGCCAATCGCGCTCATCACATAGAACGCGTAGAGCTTGATCAGCGCGCCGAAGAGCCCCGTGCCGATCAGGCAGATGCCGAGCGCGAGCCCGCGCCGCTCGCTGAAGTTCGCGATCACGCTTTTCGTCCACGTGACGGGCAGCGTGCCCGCGCCGCACAGCGTGAGTATCGTGAAGGTCGCGTAGAAGATCGCGATGGAGCCGGTGTTGAGCGCGAGCAGCGCCCAGGCGCAACCCATGCCGATCACCGAGCCGAGCGCCACGCGGCGCGCGCCGATGCGATCGGTGAGCGCGCCCACGTACGGCCCGACCACGCTCGAGCCGAGCAGCACGATCGTGATCGCCACCATGACCTGCGAGTCGCTCCAGCCGAAGGTTTTGGTCAGCGAAGGCACGAACACGCCCATCGTGTAGAAAACCATCGTCGTGAGCCCCGTGCCGATCCCGACCGTTGCCGCGAGGATCAGCCGCCATCCCCGTTTGAATTCACCCCATCCCGCCACGATTCACCTCGTTCGAATGTGCCACCGACGCCGCGCGCCTTGAATTGATCAAATAATAATTTGATGGGATCGCAGTGTTGTGTGACCAAATTTCGTTGTCAAGCGCAGATTTTCACGGACCTCTGGCGATGGCCCAAAGGTTTGATTCGACATCTTGCTAGATTTTTTATTATTTGATCAAATGATCGCACTGTCTATCGGGTGGAGAACCTATGAGCACGAAAACCTTGTTGTTGACCGAAGCACGTAGCGGCCTGCGCGCCCGTTTTCATCTGCTGGAGCGCGAAGCTCCCGAGAGCACCGCGTTTCTATGGGAACTGATGGCCGAGTCGAGGGAAATGCCGGCGATTCACGCGATCTGGACCGGCCCCGAGATTTCGTGCCCGATTCCCACGGCGCAGATCGACCCCGCGCGCAACGCCCGCCCGCTCGCGCCGGAGAATGCGACGATCACCCCGCAAGCAGGCGACCTGGTGCTCGCCTACGTACCCGCGAAGATGTGGGGCGGCAACCCCGAGCCGGTATTCGATCTCGGCGTGTTCTACGCCGGAGGCGCGCGCATGCTGTTCCCTATCGGCTGGCTGGCCGGCAACGTGGTCGCGCGGGTCGATGCCGCCGACCGCGACGCGCTCGCCGAGCGCTGCAACGCGATCCGCCGCGCCGGGGCTTGCACGTTCGTGTGGTCGCGGGAGGAACAATGAGCGCGGCGCCGCTCGAACGCTGGTATTGGCCCACGGTCGTGGGCGCGGCGCGCGCGTATGCGCCGCTGGAAGGCGATGCCGACTGCGATGTGGCCGTGGTGGGAGCGGGACTGATGGGCTTGAGTTGCGCGCTCGCGCTCGCGCAGCAGGGCGCGCGCGTGACCGTTGTCGAAGCGGGACAACCTGGCGACGGCGCCTCGGGGCGTAACGGCGGCCTCGTGGTGCCGAGCCTGCCGCGCGTCGGTCCCGCGGACGTGCTGCGGTTGCTCGGCGCCACCCACGGCGCGCAACTCAATGCGCTCGTTGCCGAGGGCGCGCAAACGGTGTTCGACCTGATTCGCCGGCACGACATGCAATGCGACGCGGTACAAGGCGGCTGGCTCAATCCGGCGCACGCGCGCGAACTGGTCGGCGGCCTGCAGGCGCGCGTGGCCGCCTGGCGCGACGCGGGTTCGCGCGCTCAATGGCTCGACGCGGGCGAAACCCAGGCGCGCATCGGCAGTCGCGCTTTTCACGGCGCGCTGTTCGATGCTTCCGGCGGTCACGTCAATCCGTACGCGTACACCCAGGAACTCGCGCGCGTGGCGAGCGCGAGCGGCGCGCGCATTCATGGCGCCTCCCCGGTCGTGCGCATCGCGCGCGACGGCGCGCGCTATTTCGTCCACACCTCGCAGGGCGTGCTGCGCGCGCAAACGGTCATTCAATGCACGAACGCGTTGCATGGCGGACAGTTGCCGCTCGCGCCCGAAGTCTCGCGCAGCTTCGTGCCGCTCACCGTTTTTCAGCTTGCCACGCGTGTGCTCACGGCGGAGGAACGCCGGCTCGTACTGCCGGGCAATGAAGCCTTGTCGGACACGCGCAACAATCTTTTCGCGGTACGTTATACCGCCGACGGCCGCATGGTGACGGGCGGCATGGCGCCGCTCACGTTATGGCGCGCGGCGCCGCGCCTGCTGCGCGCACTGGCGTTGCGGCTGGAGCGCATTCTGCCCGCGCTCGGCCAGATTCGCTTCGACTACATCTGGCGCGGCGAAGCGGCGCTCACGCCCGACTTTTTGCCGCGCCTGTTCGAAGTCGACAAGAACTGGTTCGCGCCGCTCGGCTGCAACGGCCGCGGCATTGCAATGGCGACGTCGCTCGGTCAATGCCTCGGCGAGTTCGTCGCGCGGCGTGACGCGCGCGTGCTGCCACTGCCGATCCGCCGCGCCGATCCGATCCGCGCGCATACGCTCGCGCGCTACGCGCCACAGGTGTTGCTGCCGGTCGGCATGATGCAGGACGCGCTGCGGAAATAAGCGCGTTCGCGCGCCGCGGCCAGTGCGCGAACGGTGCTGCGCTTCGGCTTGCATGATCACCGCGAAAAATCCCGCCTCGCCTCTCGCGCCCTTACGCCTCGTGCGGAATCCCTTCGATCGGACACGCCGCCGTGCCACGCGCGAAGCGCCGCGCCCGGCGCGCGGCTCAATCGTCCGCCGCGCGCTCCGCCGGGGCATTGCCCGGTCCCGCCGATGCCGTCATGGACGACCGGATGCACCGCTGCACGTCGCTCAAATAGCGTGCGGGCGCGGCTCTGCGCTCGAAGTATTCGATCGAGGTGCCGTTGGACCGGCGCTGCAAGCGCGCGCCCACGGGCACGCCCTTGAAGTACGAGACGGCGCTGATGCGGATCGTGCCGCCCGACGCGACCACGCGAAAATCGCGCGCCGACAGCTTCCAGTTCGCCTTGATGCAACGCCCGACCTCCGAGGCACGCACGGGCGCGAACGTGCTGAACACCGGCGACAGCGAGAATACGCCGCTGCCGCGCGTGCATGAAATCAGCACGAGTACGGCGAGCAGCAGCGTGACGCCTTGAATTGCTTTCACATCGGCTCCTGATCGGTCGGCGGCGTGCGCCGGATGCTATTCAGAGGGGACGAGCGAGCGTCGACCGCGGGTGCGCCGCCGCGCTCGCGCCGGCCCGAATGCGTGTGCACACATCCCCAGGCGGCCGGTTCTTCGCTACACTGCGACTTCTTCGATACCCGAATTGCCCTCGGGCTCGTCACCGCATTCGGCATACTGTGACATAAGCGGCTTGCAAAAGGCGAACAGCGCGCCCACTCGCGCGCCGAGCCCATGTCCGCATGTGCCGGGTGGTCCGGGGCGAGTTCGCGCAGCCTTCTCCATCATGAAACAAACCCTTTTTTCGCTTCTGCTGGCCGTCGGCGTGACTTCCGCGCACGCGCAATCGTGCCCGCACGGCGCCCCGGTACGGGTGACCGGCGACGTGCCCGCCGCGATCAGCTACGACGTGTTCAGCCATCTCTATCCGCTCAAGGCCGACGTGCTCGCGCGCATGACGGCGGCGCAGCAAGTCACGATGATCCCCAACGGCACGGTGGTGTGCACGATCACCGACGACGGCGTGCCGAATCCGGGCGCGGTGCTCGTGGCCGGCCCGCAAGGCCGCATGAACTACTGGCTCTCCAGCGCATCGGTGCAGCCGGTCCGCTGAGCCGCCGCACGGGCCCGCTTGGCCCACGCGGTTCCCCACGCTAGCAGGGAGACGAATCCAGCCGGATGTCGAAAGCACGCAAGTATCTGAGTTTCAGCCGTCACGACCTGAGCCGCCACGGCTTTCAGCGCGGACGCTCCCGTTTCGCGGGCTTTTTGTTCGCCGGCGCCTTCCTCGCGCTGATCGCGCGCGCGGCGTGGGTGCAGTGCGTCGAAGACGACTTCTACCAGCACCAGGGCGAAATCCGCCAGGTCAGCGACATCGACCTGTCCGCCTCGCGCGGCCGCATCACCGACCGCGACGGCCGCCCGCTCGCGCTCAACCTGCCCACCCGCACGCTGTGGCTCGACGCCCAGGCGCCCGGCTCGCCCGCTTCGCCCTCGCAGATCGACGCGCTCGCTCACGTGCTGCAAATCGACCCCGATCTCGTCACGCGTGCCTATGCCTCGCACCGGCGCTTCGTGTATCTGAGCCGCCAGGTCGATCCCGATCTCGCCGAACGCGCCATGCGGCTCGACCTGCCCGGCGTCTACGCGAGCAAGGGGTATCGGCGCTTCTATCCCGAAGCGGCGGTGGCGTCCAACGTGGTGGGCTTCACGGGTATCGACGGGCGCGGCCAGGAAGGCATCGAACGCGCGGCCAACGCCCGGCTCTCCGGCGTGGACGGCTGGCGCCGCGCGCTGCACGACGCGCGCGGCAACGTCATCGCCACGCTCGCGCAGGCCGCGCCGCGCGACGGCACGGACATCGGCCTCTCACTCGATTCGCCCGTGCAGTTCGCCGCGTATCGCGCGTTGCAGAACGCGGTGCAGCGTTTCGACGCGCGTTCGGGTTCCGCCATCGTGCTCGACGCGCATACGGGCGAGGTGCTGGCCATGGCGAACTGGCCGAGCTTCGACCCGAACACCCGCGCGCGCACGAGCGGCCTCGCCATGCGCAACCGCGCCGTCACCGACGTGTTCGAACCGGGCTCGGTGATGAAGCCGCTCACCATCGCGCTGGCCTTGCAGCAAGGGCGCGTGACGCCCGACTCGATCGTGACCACGGGGCACGGCCGCATTCGCCTGGACGGCGCCACGATTCACGACGACGCCGATTTCGGCACGCTCACGGTGGCCGGCGTGATCGAAAAATCGAGCAACGTGGGCACGACCAAGATCGCGCTGATGATGCCCGCGCAAGACATGTGGCAGAACTTCCACCGCCTCGGTCTCGGCCAGGCGCCGCGCGCGGGCCTGCCCGGCGAAGCGCGCGGCAACGTACGCCCGTGGAAGCACTGGCGCCGCATCGAACAGGCGACGATGGGCTACGGCTACGGTCTTTCCGCCTCGTTGCTGCAACTCGCGCAGGCCTACACGGCGTTCGCCAACGACGGCGTGATGGTACCCGCCACGTTGCATCGGCTGAGCGCGCCGCCCGCCGGCCGCCGCCTCTATTCCGCCCGCACCGCGCGCGAAGTGCGCATGATGATGGAGCGCGTGGTCAGCCCCGACGGCACCGCGCCCGACGCCGTGGTGAACGGCTTCACGGTCGCGGGCAAGACCGGCACCGCCTACCGCTGGACGCCGCACGGCTACGACCGCAGCCACTATCGCGCGTCGTTCGTCGGCATCATTCCGGCGGCGCATCCGCGCGTGATCATCGCCGTGTCCGTCGACAATCCGCGCAAGGGCTCGCACTTCGGCGGCGCCGTGGCCGGGCCCGCCTTCGTCGACATCGCCACGCAGACCATGCAACTGCTGAGTGTTCAGCCCGACAAGCCCGCCATTAACGATACCGGCGCCACCCACGCGCCGAAATTTCCGGCCACGTGAGTTTCGCGGCGCGATCGCGGCCGTTGCCGCCGCGATCGCACTGAAATCGGGGCAATATCCGCCACGCATCAACGCAAACAATTCTCATTTACTTGACTGGAATCTGCGTGTAAGCTTCCCGGCCATCTCGTCCCTCGGCGCGTGGCACCCGCGTGAACAGACGCATGACCGCCCTTCCTTCTCCCGTTCATCTGGAAATCGAGGCGCTTTACCGCGCCCATCACGGCTGGCTGCATGGCTGGCTGCGGCGCAAGCTCGGCTGCACGCATCGCGCGAGCGATCTCGCGCACGACACCTTTGCGCGCCTGCTGGATCGCGAGGAACCGGTGGAGGCGCGCGAGCCCCGCGCGTTGCTCACCACGGTCGCGCAACGCGTGCTCTACAACCACTGGCGGCGCGAGCAGGTCGAGCGGGCTTACCTCGAAGCGCTCGCGCAGACGCCCGAGCCGCTCGCGCCGTCGCCCGAGGAACAGGCGCTGATGCTCGAGGCGCTGTACGAGATCGACCGCCTGCTCGACGGTCTGCCGGTCGTCGTCAAGCGCGCGTTCCTGATGGCGCAGCTCGACGGCGCCACGCATGCCGAGATTGGCGACGCGCTCGGCATCTCGCTGGCCACGGTGAAGCGTCACCTCGCGAAAGCGGCCGCGCAGTGCTTCTTCGCGCTGTGAACGAACGCATCGTGCCGCCGCCCAGGGTGCCCCCCGACGTCGCGCAACGCGCCGTGCAATGGTGGCTCGACCTGAGCAACGGCGGCTTCACGCCCGCGCAGCGCGAGGCGCTGGCCGCATGGCGCGCCGCGCATGCGGACCACGAACGCGCGTGGCGGCACATCGAAGCGGTCTCGCAAGGCTTCCAGGCGCTGGGCGCGCGCGGCAACGCCACGGCCGCGCGCGCCGCCCTCGTGCGCGCCGAGGCCCGGCCCGCCAACCAGCGCCGTGCGGCGGTCAAGGCGCTTGCCGTGCTGCTGTTCGCGGGCGGCGCGACGTGGACCTTGCGCGACCGTGCCGCATGGCCGGGCTGGACCGCCGACCTGCACACCGCCACGGGCGAGCAGCGCGCGGTCACGCTCGCGGACGGCACCACGCTCACGCTCAACACGGACTCGGCCGTGGATATTCGCTACACGGACACCGAGCGCCGCCTCGTCCTGCGGCGCGGCGAGATCATGGTCGCGACCGGCCACCGCGACGGCAACGCCCCGCGCCCCTTCGTGGTCGCGACCGCGCAAGGCACGGCCGTGCCGCTCGGCACGCGTTTTTCGGTTCGCGAGACCGGCGGCGCCACGCGGCTCGGCGTGTTCGAAGGCGCGGTGCGCATCACGCCGCGCGAGGCGCCGGGCCAGGCGCATACGCTGCACGCGGGCCAAAGCGCGCAGTTCGACGCGAGCGCGATCCTTGCCGTGGCGCCGCTCCCCGAAGCCGCGGCGGCGTGGACGCGCGGCATGCTCGTGGCCAGCAACGAGCGGCTCGCCGATTTCATCGCGGAACTGGGCCGCTACCGGCCCGGCGTGCTGCGCTGCGACCCGCGTGTGGCCGCGCTGCGGCTCTCCGGCACCTATCGTCTTGCCGATACCGATCTCGTGCTCGATACGCTCACGCGTGCGCTGCCGCTGCGTGTCGAGTTCGTCACGCGCTACTGGGTCACGGTGCGGCCCGCGCCAGGCTGACACCGCCGCGCGCAAAAAAATTATCGAAAAGGTGAGCTGTTTCGGCGTCTCGCGTGACAAGGCAGATGAGACCTCTCGTTCATCACCTTTGCCGAGTTTCCGAACCATGCATCCATTCGTCAGCGCCGCGCCCGCGCGCCTCCACCGACCTCGCCATCGACCGCCGTGCGCCCACGAGCCCGCGCCGCAGCGTCGGCGTCACTGGATCGGGGCCGCGGCACTCGCGCTGTTCGCGGCCGCCGCGACACCGGTCGCGCAGGCGGCCAGCGCGGCAAGCACCGACCCGGCGCCCGCGGGCGCCACCGTCGCGCGCGAACACTACGACATTCCGGCCGGTCCGCTCGAAGGCGCGCTGAACCAGTTCGGGCTGAAGGCCGGCGTGACGATCTCGTTCGCGGGCGCGCTCGCCGCGAACCGCGCGAGCGCGGGCTTGCACGGCGACTACACCGCCGACGAAGGCCTTGCACGGCTGTTGCGCAACACGGGCGTGAGCGCGCGCGTGCAGACCAACGGCAGCTACACGCTCGGCGAAGACACGGGAAACGCCTCGCCCGCTGACGCCACCGTGTTGCCCGCCGTCAAGGTCAATTCGCGGGCGATCAAGGCGGGCAGCTACCGCGCGCCCTCCGAGGCCAACATCACGCGCTCCGACGCGCGCGTGATCGACACGCCGCAGGCCATCGACGTGGTGCCCGCGCAGGTGCTCAAGGACCAGCGCCCGCGCAACCTCGACGACGCGCTCGCGAACGTGAGCGGCATCGTGCAGGGCAACACGCTCGCGGGCACCCAGGACACGCTCCTCAAGCGCGGCTTCGGCGGCAACCGCGACGGCTCGATCATGGAAAACGGCATGCCGCTCGTGCAAGGACGCGCGCTCAACGACGCCGTGGATAGCGTCGAAGTGCTCAAAGGCCCGACCTCGCTGCTCTACGGCATCATGGACCCGGGCGGCGTGGTCAACGTCGTCAGCAAGCAGCCGCTGCTCACGCCGTATCACGCGATCTCGCTGGGCGGCTCGACCTACGGCCACGGCCGCAACGGCGGCGACGCGTCGGTCGACCTCTCCGGCCCCGTCGGCGATTCCGGGCTCGCGTACCGGCTCGTGATCGACCAGACCAGCGAGCAGTACTGGCGCAATTTCGGCGAGCACCGCGAAACGCTCGTCGCGCCCTCGCTCGCCTGGTATGGCCGCGACACGCAGATCGTGCTCTCGTACCAGTACCGCAAGTTCCTGTATCCGTTCGATCGCGGCACGGCGCTCGACCCAAAGACCAACGAACCGCTGGCGATTCCCGCGCGCGAACGGCTCGACGAACCGTTCAACCAGATGAGCGGCGAGTCGCATCTGATCCAGTTGCAGGCCGATCACGCGTTCAATGCCGACTGGAAGGCGCACCTCGGCTATAGCTACAACCGCGAGACCTACGACGCCAACCAGTTGCGCGTGCAAGGCATCAACAGCACGACGGGCGCGGTGTCGCGCAGCAACGACGCGACCCACGGCGCGCTCAGCACCGACAGCTATGCGATCGCCTATGTGGACGGTCACTTCGACATCGCGGGCCTGCGCAACGACGTGCAGATCGGCGCGGACGACGAATACCGCCGCATCTATCGCGCCGACCTGCTGCGCCAGACCACGCAATACACGTTCAACTATCTCAATCCCGTCTATGGGCTGGAAAGCCCGTCGAGCACGGTCTCGGCGAGCGACAGCGATCAGACCGACACGCTGCACGACACCTCGGCGTTCGTGCAGGACAGCCTGCATCTCGGCGAGAAGTGGATACTCGTGGGCGGCATGCGTTTTCTTTCGTACAACCAGGTAGCAGGCAAAGGCCGCCCTTTCGTGGCGAACACCAATCTAAACGGCACGAAGTGGCTGCCGCGCGCGGGCGTCGTCTACAAATGGACCGACACCGTGTCGCTCTACGGCAGCTACACCAAGTCGCTCAAACCCACTTCGACGATCGCGCCGCTTTCCACGGGCGTGGTGGTCGACTCGTCGGTGCTGCCCGAAGAGGCCACCTCGTGGGAACTGGGCGCGAAGATCGCGATGCCCGCGGGCCTCACCGGCACGCTCGCGCTCTTCAACATCGACAAGTCGAACGTGCTCGTCTCGCAGTACAACGACACGACCAAACAAACCGACTGGCGCACCTCGGGCAAGGCGCGCTCGCGCGGCGTCGAGCTGGACGTGTCGGGCCAGATCGGCGAGCACTGGAGCGTGATCGCGAGCTACGCCTATATCGACGCGAAAACCACCGAAGACCCGCTGTACGCGGGCAACCAGCTCTGGAATGTCGCGCAGAACACGGCCTCGCTGGCGGCGGTGTACGACTTCGGCGCGCTGTTCGGCGGCGACCAGTTGCGCGTGGGCGCGGGCGCGCATTACGTGGGGCGCCGCCCCGGCGATTCGGCAAACAGCTTCACGCTGCCCGCGTACACCGTGTGCGATGCGTTCGCGACCTACGACACGAAATGGGGCAAACGTCCCGTGTCGTTTCAGCTGAACGTGAAGAATCTGTTCAACAAGACTTACTACCCGTCGAGCGCGAACCGGTACTTCGTGGCCGTGGGCGACGCGCGCCAGGTCTCGTTGCAGGGCACGCTCGAATTTTGAGCGGCGCGCCCTGGTCGCGCCGGAACGCCGGAGCGCTGCAACACGCATGCGCATTCACCTTCGCTCTCACAGAATCTCATGACCGACCGAAATCTCACTCGCGCGAAACTGACTCCGTCTCTGCCATTGAAGCCTCGCCGTCGCAAACTGCTCGGCGGCATGGCGCTGCTCGCCGCCGTCGGCGCCTCATCCGGGGCCAGCGGTGCCGCTGAAAACCCCGCGCGCGGCACGGTCGTCATGGTGGTGCAAATGGACGGCCCGCACATGGCCGCGGACCGGCTGATCGCCGCGCGCCTGCAAACGCGCGGCTACACCGTGCGGCTCGTGCATCAGAACTTCGATCCCGCCGATGCGCGCGACGCCCGGCTCGTCGTGATCTCGTCCACGGTTTCGGCGAAGGACGTGCCGGCCGGCTGGCGCGAACTGCCCGTGCCGCTGCTCACGTGGGAAAACGATCTGCTCGACGATCTCGCGATGAGCGGCAAACGCCATGACGTCGACTTCGGCGAAACCGGCAAGGAGCGCTACCTGTGGCTCGTGAACGCGCCGCATCCGGCCGGCGCGGGACTCGCCGCGGGTGTCGCCAACGTCTTCGCCAGACAGGCGCCGATGAGTTGGGGCAAGCCCGGACTCGGCGCCTCGATCATCGCGACCGTCTACGGCCAGCCGGAACAGGCCGCGATCTTCGTCTACGAACGCGGCGCGACCATGGACTACGAGGCGCTCGCGCCCGCCCGCCGCACGATGTTCTTCATGGACAACGACAGCTTCCCGAACCTCTCGGACGCTGGCTTGCGCCTGTTCGACGCGACTATCGACTGGACCGCGGGCCATCGCTAAGGACACCTGACGCCGCGATCGTTCAATCCGCAGCAAGAGTCATTTGCACGATTTGCGCTATCGCCGGGCGACCGATGCGCCGAAGATGACTCGCGTTACCGGAGAACGCGATGAAACGCATCAAGCCCTTGTTCCATGCGCTGGCGTGCGCCGCTACGCTGGCCAGTCCCGCCGTGTTCGCCGCGCCGCCCGACGCGGGTTATGACACGTCCATCCAGTTGTCGGGCGGAAAGACGTTGCGGTGCGGCGTCAACGAGGCGCCGCCGCCCGGCCACGCGGCCGTATTGACGCGCCGCGAGCAGAACGAAGCGGACGTGCTCGCGACCCAGCGCTTGCGTCTGCTGACCGGGCCGGCCTCGCCCTGGCCTTCCGCCGAAACCGCGCCGAGCGTGGCCTGCGTCGACGCGAGTTGAGACGAATCGAAACCACCGTGACCGGATGCGTCCCCGCCCGAGGGGCGCATCCCGGTCGCGGCGTTTAGAAGCGCGTGCGGATACCCGTGGTCAGCTCGAGCTGATTGCTCGCGCCGTAGGTGGTGCTGACCGTGTAGCCGCCATGCAGGCGCATGTAGTCGCCCGCGAGGTAGAGTTCGGTGCGCTTCGAAAGGTGGTAGAAGATCGAGCCATAGAGCGTTTCCTTGAAGCCGTCATGCAGCCCGCTGGCCGGATCGTACACGCCGATATTGGCATTCGGAATGTCGCCGTCGATGGTGTAAGCCGCGTTGTGCGTGCGCATTTGCTGATAGCCGAGTTCGTAGTCGAGCGCGCCCTTCGGCGCGAGCTTGAGCGATACCGTCCACGCGTTATCCTGGCGCTGCCCCAGCGAGCCCTGGTTGCCCCAGTAACGGAAATAACCCGCATTGGCACGCAGAATCCCGAAGCGGTAATTACCGCCCACCGAAAACGCCTGGTTGGTATTGCCGTCGCGGTTCACGTGGTTATAGAACGTCGAAGCGGTCCATGACGGGCCGTTGTAGCCCAGCGCCACCTGGTAGTTCGCGTTGTTGCCGAAGCTCGTGGAATTGCCGAACGCGTAGCCCGCCGCCGCAAAAATGCCGTTGCTGAACACCTTCTTCCACGCGACGCTGTTGTCGTAACGGGTACCCGTTGCGCTCGCCGCATAGAAAATCATCTGCTTGAAGTTGTTCGTGTTGGTCCAGCCGCCCTCCTCGGTGGTCAACTTCGCGCTGCCGTACGGATCGCCGTAAATGGCCGAGGCATCGCGGGCGATGGTGTTCTGGAAGCCCGCAGTGATCTTGCCGTAGGTCTGGTCCTCGATACCCACCCACGCGTCACGGTCGAAGATCTGTCCGTTGTCTTCCATCTGACCGTCGCTCACGCGGTACTCGCTTTCGAGCCGGAAGATCACCTTGGTGCCGCCGCCAATGTCTTCCGCGCCCTTCAAGCCCCAACGGCTGCCGCTGAACCACGGCTCGCCGCCCACGCCCATTCCCACCACGTGATTGCCCTTCGCGTCCGCATGCGACTGGTACGACGGCACGCTCAGGTCGATGAGGCCATAGAGCTGCACGCTCGACTGCGCGTGTGCGCCGGTCGCCAGCAATGCGCCCGCGGCCGCGAGTGAAAGATGTGTTCTCTTCAAGATCGTCTCCTGGAATTCTGCGTTGAAGTTTTCATGGACCCGCGCGCGTTGCCTGCTCTCCGAGCGCGGCAACCTCCTGTGCGGGTGAGACGAATGTTAAAGAAGGCATTCCTTCACCACTCTTTCATGACCACCTTGTACTCCTAAGTAAATTCACTAGTATCGAACGCGCCGGAAAGCGGCTCAAACCGGCAGGACTTCTTTGACGCGCAGAATATAGCCGAGCCCGCGCAGTGTCGTGATCTGCACGTTCGACGTGGCGAGATGCTTGCGTAGCCGGTGAATATAAATGTCGATGGCATCTACGCTGGTTTCGTCGCTCAAGCCGCGAATCCGTTCGAGCAGCGTATGTTTGGGCACGGCCTTGCCCTGCCGCAAGATGAGCGCTTCGAGGATCGAATGCTCGCGCCGTCGCAACGTCAGCGGTGCGTCCTTGTGCAGAAACTCGCGCGTATTGGAGAGGTATTGCAGGTCGCCGCAAGTCAGGCAGCCCGACTTTTCGCCCGACTGCCGCCGTATCAGCGCCTTGATGCGCGCGACCAGCTCGCGGCTGTCGAACGGCTTCACCACGTAGTCGTCGGCGCCCGCGCCGAAGCAGGCCACCTTGTCGTCGATCGAACCGTGCGCGGTCAGCATCATGACGGGCACGTTGTCGCGCCTGCGCCGCAACCGGTTGAGGACGTCCTTGCCGCTCAGGCGCGGCAGCCGCATGTCGAGCAGCACGAGATCGTAGCGCTGCGTCAGCAGCACCGTGTCGGCCGACTCGCCGTCGGCCACGCAATCCACGATGAAATTCTCGACACGCAACAGGTTGACGATCCAGTGCGCCAGTTCGGCATTGTCTTCGACCAGCAGCAATTTCATCAGGATTCCTTCGTGCGTGTCCTGCGCATCATGGCCGCCACGCGGGCAGGCGGACCGTCGCGACCAGACCCACCTGCTCCGCGCCCGGCGCCACCTTCACGCTGCCGCCGTGCGAGCGCGCGACCTGATGCACGATGGCGAGCCCGAGGCCCGATCCCTCGGGGTCCGTCGCGACCCGATAGAAGCGCTCGAACACGTGCATACGCGCCTCGGCGGGAATGCCGGGACCGTTGTCGGCCACCTCGATCGTGATCTCGTCGCGATCGCGCCGGCACCGGGCCGTGACGCAGCCGCCGGCCTGGGTGTAGCGAATGGCGTTGTCGATCAGGTTCGCGACCAGCGAAGCGAGCAGGCCCGCATTGCCGCCCACGTAGACGTGCTCGTCCAACTCCGCGCCCAGATCGATATCGCGTTGCTCGGCCGCCTGCACCCGCTCCTCGAGCACCGACGAGATCAGTTCCGCGAGATCGACGCGCGTGGTGACCGGCGCCGACGACGCCATCGACTCCGCTTGCGCGAGCAGCAGTAATTGGCTCGTGAGTTCCGCCAGTTTCCGGCTGGTGCGGTGCACGCCGTTCAGCGCATCGCGCAGCGCGGGATCGCGCGCGTCGCATTGACTCGCGAACTGCGTTTGCGTCGTGAGGAGCGCGAGCGGCGTGCGCAGTTGATGTGCCGCGTCCGCGATGAACTGGCGTTGCATCGCGGCGTGGATCTTGAGTCGCGCGATGCATTGATTGATCGCGTCCACGATGGGCCTCAATTCGGACGGCAACGGGTCGGGGCAGATCGGCTCCAGTTGCGCGGGCTCGCGGTCGGCCACCTCTTCCTTGAGTTTCATGAGCGGCCGCAATTCGAGCGTGAGCCCCAGCGGCACGAGCAACCCGACGAGCGCCAGCATGAGCCACTGGCGCAGGAGTTGAGGCCGCCACAAACTCGCGATCATCGCCTCCCGCGATGCCCGGGTCTTGCCGACGATCACGGTTACCCGCTCCGCGCGGCCCGAGTCGTAGAGCCGCCGCTCATAGGCCACCGCGCGTATGGGCTCGCCGCCATAGGTGCTGTCGTAGAACACGGGCGTGGCGGCGTCGTTCGCGGCGGGCGACGGCAAGTCCGGCACGCCGCCCAGCAGCCGGCCGCGGCTCGTGACCACCTTGTAGAAGACATGATCTTTCCACGGCGACTCGAACAGCTCCAGCGCGGCCGGCGGAATGTTGGCGCTGAGCGCGCCGCCGTCCCAGTCCACGTCTTCGATGATCGTGCGCGCGGAATTGAGCAGCGCGTGGTCCTGCACGAGGTCGGCGGTGCGGCGCGCCGCGTCGTAAGACACGCCGCTCGTCACGACCACGAACACCGCGAGCGGCCCCAGCAGCCACAACAGCAAACGCGCACGCAAGCTATGCACCATGTCACGCTCTCTCAGACGCGCGGCCGTCCCGCGGTTCACGCAGGACGGCCGCACGAAGACTCGACGATCCGGCGATCCGGCGATGCCGCTCAGAACGCGGCGGGCCGCCATTTGAGCAGCCGCTTTTCGAGGGCGCTGAGCAGGTAGTCGGTGGACAATGCGACCACGGCGAGCACGATCATCGCCGCGAACACCCCGCTCGCGTTGAACGCGCCCTGGGCCGTGGAAATCAGCAAGCCGATCCCCTGCTTCGAGCCGAGGAATTCGCCCACCACGGCGCCCACCAGCGCGAAGCCGAAGCTCACGTGCAGGCTCGCGAGAATCCACGAGAGCGCCGAGGGGATCACGACCGAAGTCGTCACCTGGCGGCGCGACGCGCCCAGGATCTGCGCGTTCGCGATCATGTAGCGGTCCGCTTCGCGCACGCCCTGGAACGCATTGCCGAACACCACGAAGAACACCATCACGACCGCGAGCGCCACCTTCGACGCCATGCCGAGGCCGAGCGCGATCACGAACACCGAGCCCAACACCACGCGCGGAATCGAATTCGCGATCTTGATGTAGAGGCTGAAGACGTCGGAGAGCAGTTTGTTGCGGCCGAGCAGCACGCCGCACACCACGCCGCCCACCGCGCCGATCAAGAAGCCCAGCACCGTTTCTTCGAGCGTGACCCAGACCTGCACGAGCAGCGGCCCCTGCGAGGTGCCGTTCTGCAACCAGTCGACGATCTGCAGCAGGATGAGCGACGGCATCGAGAAGAAGAACGGATCGATCCACTGCTCGCGTCCCGCGACTTCCCAGCCGCCGAGCACGACTACGAGCACGAGCACGCGCAGGAAAATGACCAGCGCGTGGCGCTGCCGGATGCGGGTTCGCGCATGGCGCTCGGCCTGCGCGAGCGACTTGCCGTCGAGTGCGGGGTTGGCGGGCGGAGTTTGCGGCGTCATGGTCGGTTTCCGGAATTCGAGCGTTTCAGGCAATTTGCACCTCCTCGCGCAGGTCATGCCAGATATCGCGCGAGATTTCGATAAAGCGGGGTTCGTAGCGGATTTCGGACGTGATACGAGGACGCGGCAGGTCGATCTCATAGACCTTCTTGAGCGTCGCCGGCCGCGCCGTCAGCACGAATACGCGGTCCGCGAGCGCGATCGCCTCCTCGAGATCGTGCGTGACGAACACGACCGATCCGGTACCGCCCCACAGTTGCAGCAACTCGTCCTGCATCAGCGTGCGGGTCTGCATGTCAAGCGCCGAGAAGGGCTCGTCCATCAGCAGGATTTCGGGCTTGTTGATGAAGGTCTGGGCCAGTGCCACGCGCTTGCGCATGCCGCCCGAAAGCTGATGCGGATAATGCTTGCCGAACTTCTCGAGACCCACGCGCCGCAGCCAGTCGTTCGCCTCGTCGTAGGCCGCGCTTTTCGAGCGGCCCCGGTAGAGCGGCCCCGCCGCGACGTTGTCGAGCACCGAGCGCCACGGAAATACGGCATCGGCCTGAAACACGAAGCCGATACGCGGGTCGATGCCGCTGACCGGCGCGCCCATCACATGAACCTCGCCCGCAGTGGGTTTGAGCAGGCCGGTAATCATGCTCAGCGTCGTGGACTTGCCGCAGCCGGTCGGCCCGACAATGGCGACGAACTCCCCCTGGGCGACAGCCATGCTGAAGTCGCTCAGGGCGACGGTCGCCTTGCCGTCGGGCGAAATGAACCGGCACGACACGGAGCGGAACTCGATGGCGGGCACCGCGGTTCGGGTTTGAGCTTGCTTCATCTAAAGACATCTCACGATTGATCGGGCGCAGTTGCGGGGCGCCGTTGCGGAGAAAGACACGGCGCGCGGTGCGAACGACTGCGCGCCGCGCGCCTGCAACATCACTTCGCGCTGACGTAGTCGTTGGAATACGTGCGGCTCAAATCCACGTGCTTGCCTTTCACCGAAGGATTGAAGCTCGCCAGCACCTTGAGCACGGTTGCGGGACCGTCGGCGGGCATCTTGCCGTCGGCGGTGTACATCGGCAGCGAGGCCTTGAGCGCACTCACGTAGAGCGCCTTGTCCTTCTGATAGTCCGCTGGCATCTTCGCCGCGATCTCCTCCGCGCTGTGCGTGTGAATGAACTGCATGGTGCGCACGAAGGCATGCGCGAGTTTCGCGGCCTGGGCTTTATGCGTGGCGACCCACGAATCTTGCACATAGAGGCTCGCGGCCGGATAGGTGCCACCGAGCGCCGCGCGCGTGCCGTCCACCGTGCGCATGTCGACCAGCACCTTTGCGTCGCCCGTTTTCTGCAACGCGGAGACCGTGGGCTCGGTCGTCATGCCCGCGTCGATACGCCCTTGCTTGATGGCGGCGACGAAACTCGCATCCGCGCCGACCGGCAACATGCTGTAAGCCGTCGAGGGAATGCCATGCTGGCTCGCGAGATACTGCGTGAGAAAGCTCGTGGAGGAGCCGAGCCCCGTTACGCCGAGCGTCTTGCCCTTCACGTCGGCCATGGACTTGAGCGTGTCCGCGGCCTTCGAGGAAACCATCTCCACTTCGCCGGGCACCTGGCCGAACACGACGATCGCTTTGACATCCTTACCTTTGGTCTGGAGATCGATCGTGTGATCGTAAAAACCCACCACGCCCTGCACAGCGCCTGCCAGCAGTTCGTTCTCCGCGTCGACGCCCGCGGGTTGCGAGAGCAACTCGACATTCAGGCCTTCGTCCTTGAAGTAACCGAGTTCCTCGGTGAGTCGCGCCGGAAGATAAATCAGCTTGGTGATGCCGCCGACCATGATGGTAATTTTTTCGCTGGCGTCGTCGGCGGCGTGTGCGCATTGAATACCGGCGAAGCACAACAGGCTCGCAGCAAAGGCGATCGGGCGCAACGCGCGCAAAGTGAATGGCATCGACTGTCTCCTTGAATAGGGGCAGACTGCGCCATGCCGTCCGCCTCGTTTGATTTGAGGCGATTCTAGCCAGGCCAACCCTTCCCGAAGCTTTCACGAACGCCAGTAAAATCTACGGGATTTCCATGATCGGAGGCACCGCGCAACTCACTCTTCGGCGTGAATAAAAGTCGTTTCTATTCAGGATTTCCAGTGTGAATTCACTCGCTTGATGTGACCTGGTATCGTTTAAAAACGTAGCTATTTCTATGCTGATCGTTCGCTTAAGAACGCTCGCCGTTACAAAATAAATAGTTCTCTAGTTTTGGAAAGTTTCTCCGATAAACCGTACGCCTTCTACGGCATTTATTCGGGAGAATCATTCATGGCAATTCAGGCTATTTCCAGTCAACTTTCCAGCACGGCACCGGCAAATACGGGCACGCAGTCGGCGAGCGCGACGCCCTCCTCCAGCGGAACGGATAGCAAGGCCACAACGCCTTCGACGTCCACCACGACCACCGCGCAACCGTCCACCACGGTTACGATCAGCAGCGCGGCACGCGCCGCATTGGCCGAAGCCACCGAAACCTCGGTGCAGACCGCGAAGGAAGCGAGCGGCGGCGACCGCCAGGCGCAACGTCTGCTCGCCAAGGAGCAAGCGAACAAGCTGAGCTGATGAAATGGCGCGCAGCCAACGCCGCGCTGGGCGCTGGCTGCGCGCGTCAGCCTGCGGAATTCGGAATCAACGTCCCTTATCGCGCGGCACCGTTTGCGCGGCGGCGGTTCGAGCGGCAACGGCCTCCGCATGCTGAATGTCGTCGGGGTAGTGAACGTCGCTCGCAACGGGGAGAAAACCGGCGCGCTCGACACGCACGAGATCGGCCCGGACTTCGGCGCGAGTGAGTTCGCCGTGGTTCGCATTCGACGCTTGCGCGGCCGGGGTCGGGGTTGGGTTCGGTTGTGCAAACGCCGCGATGGGCGCGACCAGTGTGCTCGTTATGAATATCGACAAAACCCGCGCTTTCATGATCTCCTCCTTGATAAAAAAGGCCGCTGCGTCAACGCTGACGCAACTTCAGCCCGCCCTCGATCCGTGTTAGCGGGCTGCATCCATTGTTGCCGTCCACTGTTGACCGCGACCTGACGCGCGCATGACGAGTGTGTTATTCGCGCGGGTAGCCGGTATCGGAAACGCCCCCCGAAGCAGAAAAAGGCAATCAAGCGCTCCGCTCCTCAGCGTTCCTTAATCTTCGCGCTGCTATCGTCACCCGCGCGCGACCCGTCCTGCGCGCTTTCGTAATCTCCCTTCTTTGCAACGTCGATCTTCATGCGCTCTCTCACACGCAGTCTCGCGGCAACGGCTTTGTCGATCATGACGATCGCCGCTTTCGGCAAACCGGCCCGGTCCGTCGACACTGTCGTTATTCCGGGCGCGCCGCTCGAGAGCTTCGACATCGGTTATGCGAGCCACGGCCTCTATGCGCTGGCCGATCGCTCGAATGCCGCCGTGGATCTGATCGATACGCGCACGCATCGTTTCGCGGGGAGAGTGGCCGGTTTCACGGGCGCGCAACAGTCGGGCGCGGCCGGTCCGAACGGCATCGTCGTGGTCGGCAATCGGCTATGGGCCGGTGACGGCCTGAGCGACGTCAAGCTCATCGACCTCTCTTCCCGGCGCACGCTCGCGACGATCTCCACGGGCGGCAAACACCGCGTCGACGAACTGGCCTACGACGCGCGCGACCAGCTTGTCGTTGCCGCGAACAATGCCGACGATCCACCATTCGTGTCGTTCATTGCCGCCACGCCGCCCTACGCGGTGATGCGCAAATTGCCCCTGCCGCAAGCAACGAATGGTATCGAACAGCCGGTATGGGACGCGCAAACGCAAACGCTCTTGCTCGCCGTCCCCGTGCTCGACGGTCACAAGGACGACGGCGGCATTGCGGTCATCGACCCCGCCACGGCCACGCTCACGCGCATGATGCATGTCTCGCAGTGCATGCCCGCGGGTCTCGCCGCCGGTCCCGATCACCAGCTTCTGGTCGGATGCAGCGACGACGCCGTCGACGCCGGATTCGCCGCGAAGTCGCTATTGCTCGACGCGCGCACCGGCCACGTGACCGCAACCTTCGCCCAGGTGGGCGGCTCGGACGAAGTCTGGTACGACGCGGCATCCGGCCGTTATGCGCTGGCCGCCGTGGCGAATCCGGGCGGCCCGGTCCTCGGCTTGATCGACGCAAAAGGCAAGCGCTGGCTCGGCAACATCCACACCGGCAAGGGCGCCCATTCCGTGGCCGCGGAAGACCGGCAATATTTCGCACCGGTCGCGGCAGGCGACGCCGATTGCCCGCGCGGCTGCGTGAAGATCATGCGATAACGACGGCGCGCGGCGCCTTGCACGCCGTCGATCCTGTCGTGAATGCACATCAACAAGAAACGCCACACGCTCAACGAGCACACCACACAAAACGGGGAATTCACGATGTATCGAACCACAGCGATGCCGCTACTCGCGGCACTCCTGCTCGGCGGCCTGAGCGGCTGCGCGAGCGTTTCCGACCAGCAGGCCGGCGATCCGCTCGCGCGGGTCAACCGCGTCGTGTTCTCGTTCAACGAGAACGCCGATCACTATGTCGTCAAGCCCGTCGCGACCGCCTACACGCACACGGTGCCCTCGCCGGCCCGCACGGCGGTGCGCAACTTCTTTTCCAATCTCGGCGATATCGGCAATGTCGCCAATGAAATTCTCCAGCTCAAAGGCACGGCCGCGACTCAGGACATCATGCGGCTCGCGTTCAATTCCACCTTCGGTCTCGGCGGTCTGATCGACTGGGCGACGCCGGCGGGCTTGCCGAAGCATCACGAGGACTTCGGTCTCACGCTCGCGCACTATGGCGTGCCGATGGGTCCGTATCTGATGCTGCCGTTGCTCGGGCCCAGCAGCGTGCGTGACAGCACGGATTTCGCGGTGGAAAGCCTGATCAATCCGTTCTCGTATGCCTCGACGGTCACCCAGTTGTCGGTGGATGCGACTCGCGTCGTGAGCAAACGCGCCGACCTGATGGCGGCGTCCGACCTGCTTTCCGCGGCGGCCATCGACCGGTACGCGTTCGTTCGCAGCCTCTACATGGCGAATCGCAAGAATGAAAGCGGCGACAACGGTGAAACCGATCTGCCCAACTACGGCAATCCGCAATAAAAACGACCGCCGTGCATCACGGCGGTCGCTTGACTGTGCGGCTTTACGGCTGGCGCGCTCAGAACTTCGGCACGATCGCGACGCCGCGCAGCGCCTGCCCGTAGGGTGCCGTCTGCATCACGCTGAAGCCGGTTGCGGAACTGACGGTCGAGCCCGCCACGCTAACGGTGATCTTCACCAGTTGGTTCGAGTCGGCGCCCGCATCGAATGCGCTACCGAGGCTCGCACCGATCGTGGAGGTTGTGGCGTACACCGTGAAGCTGCCGTCGCTGTTGGTCTGACCGGTGATCTGGCGCAGGCCGTCCGGCGTCGTGGTGTAGCTCGCGCCCTTCGACCCGTAGGTACCGGCGGCGTCGGTGATCGTGTAGGCCGTGCCGAGGTTCAGCCCAGCCGTGAGATGGCCGATGGGCGCCCACGTGCCGCTCGTCTTCTGGTAGACCCACAGGCCGCCGCTGCCGGAGATCTGGTCGCCCGCGACGCCGTCGCCTTCGTCGGCAACGAACATGAGCGACGGGTTGGACGCGGGAATCCACATGCCGAACGGATAGACCGTGCCGGTCACCTGGCTCGGCGAAGTGAGGTTGGTCAGGTTCGTGGCCAGCGCGGTGGGAAAGCCCGGCACGATGGTGATGGCCGCGTTCTGCGGCAGCGTGCCGCCGTTGGCGAGCGCGCCCGCCGCGCCAACCTGGTAGACCGTGTTCACGCCGTTGCCGCCGCTGCCCTTCGACGTGTACATCGTGCCGTCCGGGCCTACGTAGAGACCGCGGAAGTTGTCGTCCTTGCCGGTCTTGTCGGCGGCCGTACCGAGGCTCGCGAGCGAGAAGCCGAACTGGTCGCCGGTGCTGCTGCCGTTGGCGATCGTGCCGATCGACGCGAGCGAGCATGCCGTGCCCGCCGGGGCAACCGTGTAGGTGCCGGTACCCGTGCCCGACTGGAACGCGCCGATCACCTGGGTATAGGCACACTTGCTGCCCGGCGCGATGCTCTGCACGCCCGAGGAGGTCGTGAGCATGTCGAGCAAGGCGGTGGTGGGTTTGGGGTTCTTGCCCGAGTTACCCGCATTGCCGACGATGTAGTACATGCCGTTGGCGAGCACGGCGGCGCGGCCGTTGTTGCCCGCATACGCATTCGTGTTGGTGAACGCGAGGCTGCTGTCGGCGAAATTCATCTGGCCGACGGTGCGATACGTTGCCGTTGCCACGTCGGTATTGGTCGTGTCGACAATACCGGGCGTATTCGAATTCGAAATATCGAGTTGATCGACGCCGGTGTTGTAGCCCACGAACGTCACCGACTTGCTGTCGAGCGAAATGTTGAGCGCCAGTTCCGATTTCGAGGCGAAACTCGTGGAAAACGCATTGCCGAGTTTGGCGGCCAGGGCCGTGATATCCATCGTTTGCGCGGCGGCGCTCGCGCCCGGCGCCCACTGGTCGATATAGGCTTCCGAGGTCACGCCGAAGTTGGCGTCGTTGGCGTCGTTCGTGAATACGTTCGGGAACGTGCCCGGCGACACGGCGCTCACGGGCGCGCTGTTGGTGGTGGTCGGCGTGGCGTTATAGGGCAGCACGCCCGTCGCGCTGAACGCGGGGTCGTAGGCCGTACGGGAAACCAGCAGATTGCCCGGCGCAAACGCGCTCGCCGGCGTGCTCGAGGGCGTGCCCGTGGTCGTGGAATTGCCCGGCGTGGAGGTCGTGGTCGACGCGCTGCCGTTCGAATGACCGCCGCAAGCTGCGAGCGCAGAGACGACTGCCGTAATGGGAAGTAAGCGGAGCTTCGCGTGCATTGTTTTGAACCGTTGGTATGAGTGGAAAGACCTGAATCGACCCGGAGTGCTGCGCAACGGAAGATAGAGACACGGCAAGACCGCACGGTGAACGAAATCTTACATAGATAATTTCGAGTAAGTTTTTCCAGCAAGTTATTTACGCCGATCATTGATTGCAAGTCATTCTTGTTCAAGACGCGAATCAAAAAACAATTCACTGCCATGATCCTGAAAATTTCACACGTTAGATCGAGATGTAAGCGTTGCTACATCAAGCTGAAATAGTCGCGCTGGAACATCCTCCCTTTGCTTTTAAACGCGTGGAAGACCACGGCATTTCCAGTGAGTTTTCGCGCCTGAATCAGACCGGTCCGGTTCGGCTTAACTTCGTAAGATAGCCATCACGATCGATTAATTCCGTGTCCCTACGATTGCGGCAATTTCCACGCAAGACTGTCACTCGACAAAGCAAGGACACCTACGGATGGCACACCTCAAGATGCGGCTGCGCAGAAAGCCGCTGGCCCAGCTCATTTTTGCATCGCTTTGCAGCACGAGCGCACCGGCCGTTTTCGCGCAGGTCAGCGGCGACCTGGGATCGGTTCAGAGTTCGGCCACGGCCACCGCCGCCAACGGCTCGGCCCAGGCCAGCCGCGCGCAAACCGCGCCCGCCCAGGCGCCCACGCAAGGCTCGCTCACGGCCGCGGAGCCCAAGTCGATCATCAACAAGAACTACATCCAGAACAGTACGGCGCCCACCGCCAACTACAGCGACATTCTCCAGATCGCGCCGAGCGTCTCCAGTATCAATCCGAACGGCCCCGGCTTGATGGAAACGCAGAGCCTCTCGATTCGCGGCTTTCAGGACGGCCAGTACAACGTGACGTTCGACGGTATTCCCTTCGGCGACTCGAACGATTTCACGCACCATTCGACCTCGTTTTTCACGGCGCAGAATATTGGCGGCATCGCGGTCGACCGCGGTCCCGGCGACGCCTCGCAAATTGGCTTCGCGACGTTCGGCGGCACGGTGGGCATCACGTCGATCGAGCCGTCGCTCACGCCGGCCTTCTCCGTGCTGGGTTCCTATGGCAGCTGGAATACCTGGGTCACGGGCGCCACGCTCAATACGGGCGACCTCGAAAAATGGGGCGACGCGCGCGCCGTGGTCGGCTACACGCATTCGAGCAGCGACGGCTATCTGAACGACGTGGGCCAGCGCCGCGACAATGTGTTTTTCAAACTGGAAAAGCCGCTCGGCAACGACACGCTGCTCACGTTCTACGCCGACTACAACAAGATTTTCCAGAACACTTCGCTCGGCGCCACGGCCGATCAGATCCGCAAGTATGGTCCCGACTTCGCGCTGAATAACGACCCCACGAGCCAGTCGTTTGCCGGCTACAACTTCGACCGCATCAATACGGACTTCGAATATATCGGTCTGCAGACGGAGCTAGGCGGCTGGAAGCTCGATAACAAGCTCTACACCTACGGCTATTACCACGACGGCTTCAACGGCATGGACCCGAACGGCGAGACGCCCAACGGCACCAGCTTCGGCGCGACCAACGTGCCCGGCACGCAGATGGCCAACAACTACCGCGCGTTCGGCGACGTCTTCAGCGCGGAAAAGACGCTCGGGCCCGGCACCCTGAAGCTGGGCGGCTGGCTCACGCATCAATCGAACTTCCGCGACAACATGAACGTGGACGACTCGCTGAACTTCGCGCTCAAGCAGCTGAACTTCACGATGCACGACACATTCCTCACGTTCGAGCACGTACGTGCAATACGCGTGGAAGCTGCCGTACGGCCTCACGCTCACACCGGGCGTGAAGTACGTCTCGTTCGAGCGCAACCTGAATTCGCCGCTGAACCAGAAGTCGGGCACGGCCGCCGACTTCAGCCATACGTGGACGAAGGTGCTGCCTTCGCTCACGCTGCACGAACAGATCAATCACGACTGGAGCGCCTATGCGCAATACGCGCAGGGCTTTCTCGCCCCGAACCTGAACGTGTTCTACGTGCCGAACGCCTCGGTATCGGGCCAGCCTTCGCCGGAGCAGACGGATAACTACCAGCTCGGCACCACCTACAAGACCGACCGCCTGACCATTTCGGCCGACCTCTACTACATCAACTTCCGCAACGCGGTGACGAGCACGACCGTGGGCGGCAACACGGTGTTCTCGAACGCGGGCGGCGCCGTCTACAAGGGCTTCGAAACCGAAGCGACCTTCTACGCGGGCTATGGGTTCAGCCTGTACGGCAACCTCACGTTCAACTCGGCGAAGCAGAAAGATACCGGCGACTGGATGCCCAACGCGCCGCGTCAAACGGCGGCGCTCGGCGTGATCTACGAGCGCGGGCCGCTGCACGGTTCGCTGATCTCGAAGTTCGTGGGGCACCAGTTCGGCGACACCGGCGACCAGCAGCCGATCGGCGGCTTCATGGTCACCAACCTCGCCGCGGCCTACACCATCAAGTCGCCCACGACCTGGATGCGCAACACGCGCGTCGGGCTCGAAGTGGACAACCTGTTCAACCGCACGAGCATCGACGGTCTCGCCGGCTACACCGCGCAGGACAACACCCCGCTCTACTGGACGATTCCCGGCCGCGCCGTATTCGCGACCGTGTCGACCGACTTCTAACCGCTACTGGAGTTTCCTCACATGACTGCCGATACCCTGATGCATTACGCGCGCGACTCGGGCGGCGTGCTGTACGTCATCGCGGCCATGCTGTTCGTGGCGCTGACCGTGATTCTCGAACGCAGCTGGTTCCTGCAGCGGCTCGGCGCGAGCGGCCGCACGGCGCTCGCGCAGCTCGACCGGCTCGATCGTGTCGATGCGGGCGCGCTGTCGAATCTCGCGGCGCGCCACGCCAACCTGCCCACCGGACGCGTGCTCGCGCTGGCCGCGCGCCTGAGCGGCCAGCGCAACCGCGAGCAGATCGCGGCGCAGCTCGACGAAATGATCCTGCGCGAGGCGCCGGGCATCGACCGCTTCCTGTGGGTGCTCGACACCATCGTCACGCTCGCGCCGCTGCTCGGGCTGTTCGGCACGATCGTCGGCATGTTCCACGCGTTCCAGGTGCTCTCCGATCCGGGCAACGCGCCCACCCAGGTCACGGGCGGCGTGGCCGAGGCGCTGGTCGCGACCGCCTCGGGGTTGTTCGTGGCGATGATCGGGCTGCTGTTCTTCAACGGTCTGCACAACCGCGTGCGGCTCGCGGCGCATCAGCTGGAAACGCTCAAGGCGGCGCTCGTGAACCGGCTGAGCGGCGCCGCGCACGAACCGGCCGCCACGGCGCATAGCGGCGCCGCCAGCGTTGCCGCACTCGCCTCGCAAGGAGCGTGACGATGAAGTACTTCGAGGCCCGCAAGGCGCGCATCGAGATCATCCCGATGATCGACATCATGTTCTTCCTGCTGGTGTTCTTCATCATGATCACGCTGCACATGATCCCGAACGCCGGTCTCGCCACACGCTTGCCGTCGAGTTCGAGCACGCAGCCCTTGCCGCCCGCGCGGCTCACCGTGACGCTCGCCGACGACGGTTCGCTCTCGGTCGAAGGCGGCAAGCTCACGCCCACCCAGCTCACGGCGCGTCTGGCCGCGCTGCCCGACGCCGCGCATGCGGCGGTGACGATCGCCGGAGCGAGCGGCGCGCGCCTGCAATATCTCGTCTCGACGATGGATGCGTGCCGCGCCGCCGGGGTCTCGCAAATCGCGCTCGCGGCGCAACCCGCGGCGAACTGAGATGGCCAGCCTGACTACCGCCACGCCGCGCGAGGGGCCGCGTCTTTACATGGCGGCCGCGCTCGCACTGGTCATCGAGGCCGCGCTGTTCGCCGTCGTGCTGACGCGCTTCGCGCAGCGCGACGCGGTGCCGCCGCCGGTCCGGCCGCCCACGCTACTGGCGCTGGCCACGGCCGCGCCGGCGCCGCGAGCGCCAGCGTTGCCCGCTTCGCCGGTTAAACCGCAACCGCAGCCGCGCGCGCCACGGCCCGTGCCGCCGCAACGCGAGACGCGCCCCGTGCCGGAAGTAACGAGACACGTGGCGCCGCACCTCGCGCCACCGAAAGCACCGCCCGCTCCACCAGCGCCACCGGCCACACCAGCGGCACCGGCCGCGCCTTCGGCTCCCGCGCCGAGCGCGGCCACGCCGCCCGTGCATGCGCCGCCACCCGAGCGCGCCGCGCCCGCCGCGCCTTCGGCGCCGAGCCCGAATTTCGCGGGCGAACTGCGCGCCGCCATCGAGGCCGCGCTGCGCTACCCGGAATCCGCCCGCATGGCGGGCATCTCGGGCCGCACGCGCGTGGCGTTCTCGTATCGCGACGGCGTCGCGTCCGACGCCACCGTGCTCGTGTCCAGCGGCGTGGCGCTGCTCGACCGGGCCGCGCTCGCCGCGGTGCGCGACGCGCGCTACCCCAAACCCGACCCCGCTTTCGCGGGCAAAACGCTTACCGAACAACTATGGGTCAACTTCAATCTCGACGCGCAGGAATGAGCCGTTCTTTCCCCGCGCGGCTTACTGCGCTGTGCGCCGCCTTCGCGCTGAGCGCAGCAGCGTGCGCATCGGCCGCCGCCGCGCTGCCGTCCCACGCCCCCGTGCAGCACGTGCTGCTGGTGAGCGTCGATGGCCTGCACGCCAACGATCTCGCGCGCTACGTCGCGGCGCATCCCGCCAGCGCGCTGGCGCAACTGGCCGCGCAAGGCATCGACTACACGAACGCGCACACCGTCTCGCCCGCCGACTCGTTCCCGGGCCTGCTCGCGCTCGTGACGGGCGGCACGCCCGCCGCGACCGGCGTGTATTACGACGACTCGTACGACCGCGCACTGGCGCCGCCCGGCAGCGCCTGCCGCCGCACCGGCGCGCGCGTGCGCTTCGACGAATCGCTCGACAAGGACGACGGCCACGGCCACACCGTGCTCGACGCCGCGAAGCTGCCGCGCGACCCCCGGCACGGCTGCGCGCCGGTGTATCCGCATGACTACTTGCGCGTGAACACGGCGTTCGAGGCGGTGCGCGACGCGGGCGGCTACACCGCGTGGACCGACAAGCATCCCACCTACGAGCTGATCGAAGGGCCTTCGGGGCACGGCGTGGACGACCTGTTCCTGCCCGAGATCGGCGGCAATTACGAAGGGCTCAACAAGGGCTTGAGCACGCCGCGAGGCCCCACCGGAGGACCGGAGCGGGCGAGCGCGCAGACGCACGAAATCACGGGCTCGCTCGCGCGCACCGAAGCCTACGACGACACGAAAGCGCGCGCCGTCATCAACGAGATCGACGGCCGCACGCACGCGGGCGACGCCGCCGCCGCGGTGCCGAACCTGTTCGGCCTGAACCTGCAGTCGGTCAACGTCGCGCAAAAGCTCTACGGCTACCGCGACGCCGAAGGCGCGCTGACGCCGGGTCTCGACGACGCCATCGGCCATATCGACGCGCTGCTGGGCAGCTTCGTGGCCGAACTGGATCGCCAGCACCTGCGCGACGACACGCTCGTGATCGTCACGGCCAAGCACGGCAACGGGCCAATCGATCCCGCGCGGCTGCGCAAGATCGACGAGGCGCGGCTCGTCCGCGCGATCGACCAGGCGGCGCCCGGACAGCTCGCGCAACTCACGACCGACCACGGCGCGCTCGTGTGGCTGCGCGACGCCCGCGCGACGGAACGCGTGGCGGCCGCGTTGCGCGCCCGGTCCGACACGCTCGGCATTGCCGACGTATTGAGCGGCGAACCCCTCGCGTTGCGCTTTCCGTCTCCCGAGCGCGACAGCCGCACGCCCGACCTCGTGATCGTCTCGCGCGACGGCGTGATCTACGCGCGGCCGAACGACGGCAAGCTCGCCGAGCACGGCGGCTTTCACGACGACGACACCCACGTGGCGCTGCTCGTCGCTTCGCCAAAGCTGGCCGGCGCGGGGCGCAGCGTGAGCTGGCCCGTCTCGACCACCCAGGTCGCGCCCACGCTGCTCGCCGCGCTCGGCCTGCCGCCGGACGCGCTGCAAGCGGTCAGGCTCGAAGGCACCGCCGTGCTGCCCGATCTCGACTGGCCGGCGGCGAATGCGCCCGCCCGGGCCGCACAAGCCGCACAAGCCCTGCACGTCGCGCCCGCCGCACCCGCCGCGCACTGAGGCCGACGCAACGAACCGCCGCACAAAAGCCATGACGCCGATGTCTTGCCAACCCGCCAGCCGTTTTCGCATTCTCGTCGTCGAGGACGACCCCGGCGCGAGCCTGGAAGTGCGCGCCGCGCTCGAAGACCACGGCTTCGAGGTGGAGTGCGTGCCCACCGGCTTCGAGGGGCTGCTGCGCGCGACCAACGGCGAGTTCGACGCCGTCGTGCTGGATCGCATGCTGCCGGATCTCGACGGTCTCTCGATCCTCGCGACGCTGCGCAATATCGGCAAACGTACTCCCGTGCTGATCCTGAGCGCGCTCGACGCCGTGGACGAACGCATTCGCGGCTTGCGCGCGGGCGGCGACGACTATCTCGTCAAGCCGTTCGACGGGCTGGAACTCATTGCGCGGCTCAATGCGCAACTGCGGCGCAGCGGCGCCGCCGCGAACGGCGCGCGCGGCGAGGCGGTGCTGCGCATCGGCGACCTCACGCTCGACACGCGCACGCGCGCGGTCGAGCGCGCGGGCGAAACCGTCGATCTCAAACCGCGCGAATACAGCCTGCTCGAATTCCTGATGCGGCACGCGGGCGAGATCGTCACCCGCACGATGCTGCTCGAATCGGTCTGGAACTACCACTTCAACTCGCCGACCAACGCCATCGACATGCACGTGAGCAATCTGCGGCGCAAATTGAGTCTGGGCGGGCGGCTCTCGCCGCTGATCGTCACGGTTCGCAACTCGGGGTATCTGATCCATGCGTGCCCGTAACTGGCGGCCGCGTCTGGGCGGCGTGGGCTGGCTGCTCCTTGTGTTCGCGGGTTCCGCATGCGTGCTGTTCGCGTTGCTCTACTGGCTCACGAGCGGCTATCTGCTGCACGAAGTGGACGAGCGCCTGCGCGGCGAGTTCGCCGAGTTCCACTCGCTCGACCGCGAGAAGGCCATCGCCACGATCGACGCGCTGAGCCGTCGCGACATCGCGGCCACGCGCCCGTATGGCGTGTTCGAGGCGAACGGCACGCGGCTCGCGGGCAACGTTTCCGTGCTCTCGCACGAACACGACCGCACGCCGTTCGAATACACGGAAACCTTGCATGACGGCAACCCGCCGCGCGTCGCGCATTATCGCGGGATCGTGATCCCCACCCGCTCGGGTCTGCGCATCGTCGTGGGTCATTCCATCGACGAAATCCGCCGCTTCGACGCCACGCTGCTCAAGACGCTCGGCGCGGGCGTCGCGCTCGCCAGCCTGCTCGCGTTCGCGTGCGGCGCCGCGTTGCATCGCCTCTCGAACCGCCGCATCGCGGCGCTCGGCGAAACGGCGCGCGAGATCATGGCGGGCAAGCTCAACCGCCGCCTGCCCTTGCGCGGAACGAGCGACGATCTCGACCGTCTCGCCGTCATCGTCAACACCATGCTGGACGAGATCGAGCGCCTCGTCGACGAGGTACGCGGCGTTTGCGCGGGCGTCGCGCACGACCTGCGCACGCCCATGACTTCGCTGCGCGCGGGGCTCGAACGCGCGCGGCGGCGCGGCGGCGGTACGGGCCCGCTCGAACAGGCGATCAACGTGGCAATGGGTCAGGCCGACATCGTGCTCAACCGCTTCAGCGCGCTGCTGCGCATCGCCGAGATCGAATCGGGCAGCCGCCGCGCGAGCTTTCGCGCGGTGTCGCTCGACGCGGTGCTGCGCGACGTGGTCGAACTCTACGAGCCGCTGGCCGAGCACAACGCGCTCGCGCTCCGTCTGGCCAGCGGGCCGCCCATTTACGTGAGCGGCGACGTGGATCTGCTGTTCGGCGCGATCGACAATCTGCTCGACAACGCGCTCAAGTTCACGCCGGCCGGCGGCGCGGTCACCGTGAGCGCGACGCTCGACGGCGGCCGCCCGCTGCTCGTGGTGGCCGACAGCGGGCCCGGCATCGCGCCAGCCGAGCGCGGCGCCGTGCTGCGCATGTTCTACCGCGGCCGGTCGTTCGAACACTCCACGCCGGGTCACGGCCTCGGCCTGAGTCTCGTTGCGGCGATCGCGCGCGTGCACGACGCGACGCTCGAGATTCTCGACAACGCGCCGGGCTGCCGCCTGCACATGCGCTTCGAGCGCGGTCTCGAAGCGCCGCCGGTTTAGGGCGGCGCCCGGGCCGGATCGCGCGGCTCAACCCGCGAGATCGGCGGCGTGCGGGGGCGCGCGTCGGGAACGCGTCAGCCGATGAAACGCGAGATACACCACCGGCGTCGTGAACAGCGTGAGCAACTGCGACACCGCCAGCCCGCCCACGATCGAGATGCCGAGCGGCACGCGCAACTCCGCGCCCGCGCCGTAACCGAGCGCGAGCGGCAGCGCGCCGAACATCGCCGCGAGCGTGGTCATCATGATCGGGCGAAAGCGCAGCACACACGCCTCGCGAATCGCGTCGCGCGGGCGCATGCCCTGCTCGCGTTCGGCCGCCAGCGCGAAATCGATCATCATGATCGCGTTCTTCTTGACGATGCCGATCAGCAGAATGATGCCGATCATGCCCATGATCGACAGATCCTGGCCGCACAGCATCAACGCGAGCAGCGCGCCCAGGCCCGCCGAAGGCAGCGTGGAGATGATCGTGAGCGGATGAATCGGGCTTTCGTACAGCACGCCGAGCACGAGGTACACCACCACGAGCGCCGCCGCGATCAGATACGGTTCGCTCGCGAGCGACGCCTGGAACGCCTGCGCCGTGCCCTGGAATGTGCCCGTGAGCGTGGATGGCATGCCCGCCGCCGCCTCGGCGCGATGAATCGCGGTCACCGCATTGCCGAGCGACTGGCCCGGCGCGAGATTGAACGTGATCGTCACCGCCGGGAACAGGCCTTGATGATTCACCGCGATGGGCGCGACCGCGTCTTCCACGTGCGCGAGCACGCTGAGCGGCACGAGCGCCTGGGTGAGCGGCGAGCGCACGTAGAGATGCGCGAGCGAATCGGTCGTCATGCGAAAGCGCGAGCCGACTTCCTCGATAACGTGGTACTGGTTCAGTTGCGTGAACATCGTGGCGATCTGGCGCTGGCCGAACGCGTCGTAGAGCGTGTCGTCGATCATCTGCGCGGTGATGCCGAAACGCGCGGCGGTATCGCGGTCGATCACGAGCGTCGCGCTCGTCGCCGAGGCCTGCAAGTCCGAGGACACATCGGCGAGTTGCGGCAGCTTCGACAAGCGCTGCGTGAGCGTGCGCGCCCACTGCGACAACTCGGCCACGTTCGGGTCCTGCAACGTGTACTGATACTGCGCCGCGCTCATGCGCCCGCCCACCTGGATGTCCTGGCGCACCTGCATCGAGAGCGCGGCCCCGGCAACGGCCGGCGCGGTACGCGTGCGCAGGCGCGCGAGCACGGCGGCCGCGCTGGCGCTGCGCTGCCCGAACGGCTTCAGGTTGATCATCATGTGGCCCTGGCTGATGGTCGGCGTGGGACCGGTCCAGTAGTACACGTTGTCGACGGCCGGATCGGCCATGACGATGTCGCCGATACGTTGCATCTTCGTGGCCATCGCCGCGGGCGAGATGTCGGGCGCCGCCTGGATCAGGCCGATGATCAGCCCCGAATCCTCCTGCGGGAAAAAGCCCTTGGGGATGGCGTAGAACAGCGCGCCCGTCGCGGCCACCGTCAACGCCATGACCGCGAGCAGCGCGCGCTGGCGCGCGAGCGCCCAGTCGAGCGCGCGCTCGTAGTGCCGCTCCGTCCACAGGAACACGCGCTCCAGACGCTGTTCGACGCGGCGCAGGCGCGACGGCTTCGCGTTGGCGGCATGATCGAGCGGACGAATCAGCCAGCCGCACAGCATGGGCGTGATCAGCAGCGAAACGATCGCGGATACCACGATGGCGACGCTCACCGTCACCGCGAATTCGCGAAACAGCCGCCCGACGATACCGCCCATCAGCAGGATGGGAATGAACACGGCGATCAGCGAGATCGTCATGGAGACGATCGTGAAGCGCACTTCCATCACGCCCGCGAGCGCCGCGCGCATGGGCGCCACGCCGCGCTCCACGTGCCGCATGACGTTCTCGATCACCACGATCGCGTCGTCGACGACAAAACCGACCGCGATCGTGAGCCCCATGAGCGAGAGATTGTCGAGACTGTAGCCGAGCACGTCCATCACGCCGAAGGTGCCGACGATCGACAGCGGGATCGTCAGGCTCGGGATCACGGTCGCCCGCACGTTGCGCAGGAACGCGAAGATCACCATGACCACGAGCGCCACCGTGAGCATGAGCGTGAACTGCACGTCGCGCACCGCGGCGTCGATCGTCTGCGTGCGGTCGCCGACGATACTCACGTGCACGGAAGCGGGCAACCCGGCTTCGAGCGCGGGCAGACGCGCCTCGATATTGCGGATGGTTTGCACGACGTTGTAACCGGGCTGCTTGTGGATGTCGAGCACGATACCGCGCTGCTTTTGCAGCCACGCCGTCTGGAACAAGTCCTCGGGCGCGCTCACCACGGTGCCGAGATCGCCGATACGCACCGCCGCGCCGTTCTTGTAGGCGACCACGAGCGACGCATACTGCCGCGCCGCCGTGAGTTGATCGGTCGCGTTCAGGATCACGGTGCGCGCGGGGCCGTTGAGCGTGCCCTTGGGCGCGTTGACCGTCTGCACGCCCACGATCGAGCGCACGTCCTCCAGCGTGATGCCGCGCGCCGCGAGCTTGTCGGGGTCGAGCTGCACGCGCAAGGCGGGACGCTGCTGCCCATGAAAGTCGACGAGACCGACGCCCGGCATCTGCGAGATCTGCTGCGCGAGGAAGTCTTCGGCATAGCTGTCGAGTTGCGTGAGCGGCACCGTGGGCGACGTCAGCGCGATCGACATGATCGTGAAATCGGCGGGATTGGTTTTCTCGTAGGTGGGCGGATTCGGCAGATTCTTCGGCAGCGTGCCGCCCGCCGCGTTGATCGCGGTCTGCACGTCTTGCGCGGCGCCGTTGATGTCGCGCGACAGGTCGAACTGGATCGCGATGCTGGTGAGCCCGAGCGAACTCGACGAGGTCATCTGCGTGACGCCCGAGATGTTCGAGAGCTGGCGTTCGAGCGGCGTGGCCACCGAGGTCGCCATGGTTTCCGCGCTCGCGCCCGGCAGGACGGCGCGCACCTGGATGGTGGGAAAATCCACTTGCGGCAGCGGCGCGACCGGCAACCTGAAGTACGCGACGAGCCCCACGAGCACGATGGCGATGGCGAGAAAGGAGGTCGCGACGCGACGCTGAATGAGCAGTGCGATCAGGTTCATCACGGCAGGTCCGTGCTGACGGTAGCGGACGCCACGGCCGCGGCCTGCGCGCTTTGCCGCGTGAGCGCCACGCGCGCGCCCGGATTCAGGCGGCTCTGACCGTCGAACACGACGGTTTCGCCCGCCTTCAGGCCGCTCGCGATCGCGGTCATGCCGCCCGCGCTCACGCCGCTTTTGACCGGCCGCAGCGCGACCGTCCCATCAGGCGCGACAACATACAACTGGTCGCCGTCCTGCGTGTGCATGATCGCGTTCGCGGGCACCGCCACCTGATTCGCCTCGGTGCGCAGCAGCACGCTCGCGTTGACGAACTGCCCCGGCCACAAGGCGCGGTCGGCGTTGCCGAAGCGCGCCTTGAGCAGCACCTGGCCGTTGGCGGCGTCCACACGACTGTCGATGAAGCGCAGCGTGCCGTGGGCAATGGCCGCGCCGCCCGCCTGCGGCGTCACGTCCACCGCCACGGCCGCGCGCTGCTGCCCCGCCAGCAGCGCGGGCAGCACGTCTTGCGGCACGGAGAACTGCACGTCGATCGGCGCCATCTGCGTGACGGTGACGATGCCGGTCGCGTCGGTGGGATGCACGATCGCGCCGAGACTGGCCTCGCGCGCGCCGGTGCGGCCGTCGAACGGCGCGACGAGCGTGGTGAAGCCCAGTTGCAGACGGTCGCTCTGCACCAGCGCGCGGTCGGCCGCCACGGCCGCCTGGCTTTCGTCGACTTTGGCGCGCGCCGCATCGACCGCCTGCTGCGTGGCCGCGCCGATGGGCGCGAGCTTCACGTAGCGCTGCAAGTCGAGCTGCGCGTTCCGCAACGTCGCGGCGTCCTTGCCTAGCGTGGCGCTGGCCTGGTCGAGCTGCGCCTTGAGCGGTCCCTGATCGAGCTGTGCGAGCATCTGCCCCGCCTTCACGTCCTGGCCTTCGGTGAACGCGATGCGCGCCAGTTGTCCGTCCACCCGCACCTTGACGTCGGTGACGTTGACGGGCTGCACGCTGCCCACGGCCTGCACGCGCACCGGGAAGTCGCGCTGCACGGCTTGCCCGGCGTTCACGGGCACGGCGGCGGCGGGCGCAGGCGCGGCCGCATGCGGCCAGCAGCGCCACACCAGCAGCGCGCCGATCACTAGCACGCCGCCCGCGATCCCGGCGGCGCGATGCCGCTTGCGGCGCGCCGCGAGACGCGTGTTCACGGCTTCTGATACCTGATTCATCGTGCGAGCGGTTCCGTAAAACGAGGCGAGGCCCCGGAGGCAAGTTCGGACGATGGCGCGAGCGGCGCGTCCTTCGTGTTCTGGGCGCTCGTCTCGTTCTCGGCGCCTTTTACGTTCTGCGGATTAGGCGGGTTCTGCGAGTCCTGCGGGTTCTGCGCGAGACAGCCGTTCGAGACGCAGCCGCCGCCGAACGCGCGAAAGAGACCGACCGACGCTTGCAGCCGCGCGAGATGCGCCTGGACGAGCGCGTCCTCGGACTGATAGCGCGTGCGCTGCGCATCGAGCACGGTGAGAAAGTCGACCGTACCGGCGCCGTAGGACGCCTGCGCAAGCCCCGCTGCTTTGGCGGCGGCCTCGGCGGCCTGCGCCTCGGAGGCTTCGGCGAGAGCCTGCTGCGCGGACGCGCTCAATGCGTCCTCGACGTCCTGCAAGGCGGTCAGCACCGTTTGCCGATAGCCCGCCGCGGCCTCGCGCACGAGCGCCTCGTTTATCGCCAGCTGGCCGCTCAATGCACCGCCCTCGAACAGCGGCGCGCTCAGCGAAGCCGCGACATAGCCAAGCGGATTGGCCAGGAAATGCGCGAGCGAGGGACTGCCGAAGCCGCCGTCGGCGGTCAGCGCGAGATTGGGCAAAAAGGCCGCGCGCGCCGCGCCAATATCGAAGTTCGCCGCCTTGAGCCGCGCTTCCTGCGCGCGAATGTCGGGACGCATATCGAGCAGCGCGGCGGGCAGGTTCGCCCGCGCCTGCGGCACCGCGATCGACTCGATCGGCGTGGTTGCCGTGCCCGGCGTGGCCGCCGTTCCGGGCGGCTCGCCCAGCAAGGTCGCGAGCAGGTGCGCGTTTTGATCCTGCTGCGTTTGCAGGACCGGCACCGCCGCCTCGAACGTGGCCAGCGCATTGCGCTGTTGCTGGACCTGCAATTCCGTCGCGACGCCCGCCGCCTGCTGGGCGACGAGCAACGCGAGCAGTTGCCGCGCGTCGTCCGCCACGGATTGGGCGAGCGCCACGCGGCGGCGCAGCGACTGCAACTGAAAATACGTGTCGACGACGGAGGCCGTGAGCGTGAGCGCCGCCGTATCGCGATCGAACGCGGAGGCCTCGGCCCGCATGGCGGCCGAATCCGCATTCGCGCGATGCAGCCCCCAGAAGTCGATCTCGTAGCTCGCCTGCGCGAACAGCGACTGCTTGTGCGCACTCGAATTGCTGGTCGGGCTGTGGCCGCGATCGACGCTGCCGTTGAGCGTGAGCGCGGGCAGCAAGGGCGCACCGGCCACGCGGGCGTTCGCGCGCGCGGCGTCCACGGTCGCCACGGCCTGCGCCAGCGTGAAGTTGTGGGCGAGCGCGCGGACCACGAGCGTGTCGAGCGCCGGGTCGCCATAGGCACGCCACCATTGGCTTTCGACCGGCACCGTCGCCGAAAGCGCCGTGCCAGCGGGCGCCGTGCCAGCGGGCCTCTTGCTGTCGGGCGCGGGCCATTGCGCGGGCAGCGGCACCGCCGGGCGTTGCCACGCGGGAACGAACGAACAAGCCGCGAGCGAGCCGGCTATCGACAACGTCACGAACAACGTCACGGATAACTTCGCGAACAACTTCGCGGATAACTTCGCGGCCAGAGCGAACCAGCGCGCCATCGGCGGATTCAAATCGGACGACTCCAGATCAGCGGCGCGGCCCGGATTGGCGGGCACCGTCGCGGACATTCTGGCCGACGCTGACTTAGCTAACGCTTAATAACGCGCGAATCTAACGGACCAGGCACGCTGCGTAGATAACGAATCTGTAATCGGCCGATCACCGAACGGCAAAGCGCGCCGCCGCAGAATGCGCACTTCCGCCCGCTTTCCGTGCGACTCGCGAGAGCCGCGCCTCACTCCGTCAAACAGGTTCGTTATGTGGATCGTCCGGCTTGCCTTGCGCCGCCCATACACCTTCGCCGTTCTCGCCATCCTGATCTTGATCGCCGGCCCGCTCGCGATCCTGCGCACGCCCACGGACATCTTTCCGAATATCGATATCCCGGTGGTGAGCATCGTCTGGTCGTACAACGGCTTTTCGGCGCAGGACATGGCGCAGCGCATCACCTCGAACTACGAGCGCGCGTTGACTTCCGACGTGGACGACATCGAGCACATCGAGTCGCAGTCGCTCAACGGCGTGTCGGTCATCAAGGTGTTCTTCCATCCCGGCGCCGATATCAATCGCGCGATCGCGCAGGCGGCAAGCAATTCCGCCTCGATCCTGCGCGTGCTGCCGCCGGGCACGCTGCCGCCGAACATCATCACGTATAGCGCTTCGACAGTGCCGATCCTGCAACTGGGCCTGTCGAGCGCGACGCTCGCCGAACAGCAGCTCTACGACCTCGGCAACAGCTTCATCCGCACCCAGCTCGCCACCGTGCAAGGCGCTTCGGTGCCGTTGCCGTTCGGCGGCAAGGTTCGCCAGATCATGGTCGACATCGACCCGCGCGCGTTGCAGGCCAAGGGGCTCGCGCCGCTCGACGTGGTCAACGCGATCAACGCGCAGAACCTGATTCTGCCGGGGGGCACCGCGAAGATCGGCGCGCGCGAATACAACGTGCAGATGAACGGCAGCACCGACACCATCGCGGCGCTCAACAATCTGCCGGTCAAGACCGCGAACGGCGGCGTGGTCTACGTGCGCGACGTGGCGCAGGTGCGCGACGGCTACGCGCCGCAAACCAATATCGTGCGCAGCGACGGCAAACGTGCCGCGCTGCTCACGGTCGAGAAAACCGGCAACACCTCCACGCTCTCGATCATCGGCCAGGTGAAGTCGCTGCTGCCGCCTATCGCGGCGGGCTTGCCGAAGGCGCTCGCGATCACGCCGCTCGGCGACCAGTCGGTGTTCGTGAAGGCGGCGATCGGCGGCGTGGTGCGCGAGGCGTTGATCGCCGCGTGCCTCACGGCGCTCATGATCCTGCTCTTTCTCGGCAGCTGGCGCGCCACGCTCATCATCGCCGTGTCGATCCCGCTCGCGGTGTTGACCTCGATCCTCGCGCTCTCCGCGCTCGGGCAGACGATCAACATCATGACGCTCGGCGGCCTCGCGCTCGCGGTGGGCATACTCGTCGACGACGCCACCGTGGCGATCGAAAACATCACGCATCACCTGGAAAACGGCGAGCCGCTCTACGACGCCATTCTCAACGGCTCGGGCGAGATCGCGGTGCCGACCTTCGTCTCCACGCTGTCGATCTGCATCGTGTTCGCGCCGATGTTCCTGCTCACCGGCGTCGCGCATTATCTGTTCGTGCCGATGGCCGAAGCGGTCATCTTCGCGATGGCCGCGTCGTACTTCTTCTCGCGCACGCTGGTGCCCACGCTGGCGCTCTATCTGCTGAAAGCGCGCCCGGTGCGCGCGGCGGCCCGGAACGCTTTCGTCGCACGGCTCATGCGGTTCCAGACCGCCTTCGAAGCGCGTTTCGAAGCGCTGCGCCTGCGTTACCGGCAAACGCTCGCGCGAGCGATCGCGGGACGCCGCCGCTTCGTGCCGCTGTTTCTCGCCGGTTGCGCGGCGTCGCTCGCGCTGCTGGCGTTCACGGGCCGCGACTTCTTCCCGAGTGTCGATACGGGCGAGATCCGCCTGCATTTGCGCGCGCCCACCGGCACGCGTATCGAACAGACCGCGCGCCTCACCGACCAGGTGGAAGCGGCGATCCGCAAGACCATTCCGGGCACGGAGCAAGGCGCGGTGCTCGACAACATCGGCCTGCCTGTGAGCGGCATCAATCTCACCTACGACTCGTCGGACCCGATCGGCACCGAAGACGCCGACGTGATGGTGTCGCTCAAGCCCAACCATCACCCCACGGCCGCGTATGTCGCCGCGTTGCGCCAGAAGCTTCCGCAAGCGTTCCCCGGCGTGACGTTCGCGTTCCTGCCCGCCGACATCGTGAGCCAGATTCTCAACTTCGGCCTGCCCGCGCCGCTCGACATTCAGATCGTCGGCAACCAGCTCGACGCGAACCGCGCCGTCGCCAACGACCTGCTCGCGAAGCTGCGCCAGGTGCGCGGGCTCGTCGACGCGCGCATCCAGCAGCCCGGCGACGAACCCGCGATCAACGTGAACGTCGACCGCACCAAGGCCATCCAGGCGGGCCTGCTGCAACGCGACGTTGCGCAGAACCTGCTGATTTCGCTCTCGGGCAGCTCGCAAACCACGCCCAACTTCTGGCTCGATCCGAAGAACGGCGTGAGCTACCCGTTGATGGTGATGATGCCGCAGTACGACGTGAATTCGCTGCAGGCGCTCGCCAACCTGCCGCTCACCGGCGCGAACGCCAATGCCAATACCGGCGCCAACGGCGCCGCGCACGCGCAAAACCTGCTCGGCTCGCTGGGCTCGTTCTCGCGCGCGTCGCAGCAGGCCGTCGTCTCGCACTACAACGTGCAGCCGGTGCTCGACATCTTCGGCTCCGTGCAGGGGCGCGATCTCGGCGCGGTCGCGAGCGACGTGCAAACCGTTGTCGATCAGGAGCGCGCCAAACTGCCGGCCGGCTCCGCCATCGTCGTGCGCGGCCAGGTGCAGGCCATGCACGAAGCGTTCTCGGGCTTGCTGAGCGGGCTCGTGCTCGCGGTGGCGCTGGTCTATCTGCTGATGGTCGTGAACTTCCAGTCGTGGCTCGATCCGCTCGTGATTCTCAGCGGCCTGCCCGCGTCGCTCGCGGGCATTGCGTGGCTGCTGTTCGCCACGCACACCACGCTGAGCGTGCCGGCGCTCACCGGCACGATTCTCTGCATCGGCATCGCGACCGCGAACAGCATTCTCGTCGTGACCGCCGCGCGCGAACGCCTCGCGGCAGGCCTGTCTCCCGTGGAAGCGGCGGAACAGGCGGGCTTCTCGCGCTTTCGCCCAGTGATGATGACGGCGCTCGCCATGCTCATCGGCATGTTGCCGATGGCGCTCGGTCTCGGCGACGGCGGCGAGCAGAACGCGCCGCTGGGCCGCGCCGTGATCGGCGGTCTCGCCTGCGGCACGCTTTCCACGCTGATGTTCGTGCCGGTCGTGTTCGGCATCGCCCACGACTGGCTCGCGCGGCGCCGCGCCCGCGCGCGCGAACGCGAACGCGCACTCGATCGCGCACTCGAGCGCGAAGCGGCCGGTTCCGGACACTGATGCGAACCGCCTTTCTTGTTGCCCTTCCGCCCGGACTTCGACCATGAACGATTTCGACTCCCCCGACGACACCGGCGCGCCGCACGCCACGCCTGCCGCGCCGCCCGTGCGTAGCCGTGGCCGTGGCAAAACCGGCTTCGTCCTCGCCGCGCTCGCGCTGGCGCTGCTCGCGGCCGGTGTCGTGCCGCGCCTGCACGCCAGCCGCGCGCTCGCCGCGCAAACCGCGCAGCAGGCCACGCTCGCCGTGTCGGTCGTGCAGCCGCAGCCCGCGCCCGCCGAGCAGGAACTCGTGCTGCCCGGCGCGGCCACGCCCTACGCCGACGCCGCGATCTACGCGCGCACCACGGGCTATGTCGCGCACTGGTACACCGACATCGGCACGCATGTGACAGCCGGTCAGGTGCTCGCCGATATCGCCGCGCCCGACCTGAACGCGCAGCTCGATGCCGCGCGCGCCGACGCCGCCCAGGCGGCCGCCGCCTACGCGTACGCGAAGTCCACGGCGGCGCGCTGGCAGACGATGTTGCAGAGTCAGTCGGTGGCGCAGCAGGACGCGGACGCCAAGACCAGCGACATGCAAACGAAGCAGGCCGCGCTGGCCGCCGCGCAGGCCAACGTCGCGCGTCTCGCCCAACTCGTCTCGTTCGAGAAGATCACGGCGCCGTTCGACGGCGTGGTGACCGCGCGCGATGTGGACGTGGGCGCGCTCGTCACGGCGGGCGGCACGCCCGGGTCGGCATCGGCGGCCAACGAGCTGTTTCATGTGTCGCAGACGCAAACCCTGCGTGTGTTCGTCGACGTGCCTCAGGACGCCGCGCCGCAAGCCACGCCCGCCGCCCAGGTCTGGCTCACGACGCAGCAGTATCCGGGGCGCCGTTTTGCCGCCCGCGTCGCGCGCAACGCGGGCGCGATCGACCCGGTGAGCCGCACCTTGCGCGTGGAGATCGACGTCGACAATGCGGCGGGCGCGCTGCTGCCGGGCGCCTACGTGCAGGCGCATCTCGCGCTGAAAACGGCCGCGCCCGCGCTCGAAGTGCCCGCGAGCACGCTGCTGTTCCGGCCCGATGGCGTCGCGGTCGCCACCGTCGACGGCCGCGGCCGGGTGCGGCTCAAGCTCGTGCACCTGGGCCGCGATTTCGGCACGCGCGTCGAAGTCGCGTCGGGGCTCGTCGCGAGCGATCGCGTCATCGACAATCCCGGCGACAGCATCGTGGATGGCGAAGCGGTTTCCATCGCCGCCACGACCGGCGCGCCGCAAGACGCGGCGAAGGCGGCGCACTCATGAGCCCGTTGCGCTTTCCGACCTGTCCGAGGCGTGCGCTCGTCGTCGCACTCGGCGCGGCGCTGACCGCGTGCTCGAGCGCCCCGGCGTACCGGCCGCCGTCGGTGGATGTTCCCGCGCACTACGCGGGCGCGGGCACCGGCACCGAAGCGACCCCGGCCACCAGCTGGACCGCCGCCGCGCCCGCCGCCGACGCGCCGCGCGGCGCGTGGTGGCGCGTTTTCGGCGACACGCAGCTGAACGCGCTCGAAGCGCGTGTGGACGTGTCGAATCAGAGCGTGCGCAAGGCGCTCGCCGATCTCGACGCGGCTCGCGCCATGACCGACTTCCAGCGCGCGGGCTTGCTGCCCACGCTCACGGCGGGCGCCGCGCAGTCGCGCTATCGCACCTCCGCCAACAAGCAGGGGGCCTCGCTCGCGGGCAAGACCGTGCCCGACTACGCGATCGGGGCGACCGCGACGTGGGAACCGGACGTGTTCGGCCGCCTGCGCGATGAAGTGGATTCGGCCCGCGCGAACGCCCAGGCGAGCGCCGCCGACCTCGAAGCCGTGCGCCTTGCCGTGACCGCGCAACTCGCCGCCGACTATTTCGACTTGCGCTCGCTCGACGCGCAAAAGCGCCTGCTCGACGACAGCGTGCGCGGCTATGCGAGCGCGTTGCGCATCGTGCAGAACCAGCAGCGCAACGGCGCGATCGATGCTTCGGCGGTCGCGCAGGCGCAAACCCAGCTCGACAGCACGCGCACCCAGGCGCGCGACATCGACGTCAATCGGGCCCAGCTCGAACACGCCATCGCCACCTTGACCGGCGAACCCGCGTCGAACTTCTCGCTGCCGCCCGCGCCCGCCGACTACCGCGTGCCCGCGATTCCCGCGGGCCTGCCTTCGCAACTGATGGAGCGTCGCCCCGACATTGCCGCCGCGCAACGCCGCGTGGCGGCCGCCAATGCCGAGATCGGCGCCGCGCGCGCGGCGTTCTTCCCGAACCTCGTGCTGAGCGCGTCGGCGGGTCTGGAAAGCTCGTTCTTCGCGCCGTGGCTCAGTGCGCCGAGCCTGTTCTGGTCGCTGGGCCCGCAACTCGTCGGCACGCTGTTCGACGGCGGCAAGCGCAGCGCGACGTTGCGCGCGAAGACGGCGCAATACGACGGCACCGTGGCGCAGTATCGGCAAACCGTGCTCGGCGCGTTCGAGCAGGTCGAGAATCAACTCTCGGCGCTGCAGGCGCTCGCCGACGAATCGGCCACGCAGCAACGCGCGGCGCAAGCGGCCCAGCAGGCGCTGTCCCTCACCACCCGCCGCTACGACGCGGGCGCCGTGAGTTATCTCGATGTCGTGACCTCGCAGACCATTGCGCTGACCAACGAGCGCGACGCCGTGGTGATCGAAGGCCGGAGAATGGCCGCGTGCGTGCGCCTGATCGAAGCCCTCGGCGGCACGTGGGACGCGCCTGAGTCGAAAAACGAGTGATGCGTGGATCCAGCGTGGATGAAGCGTGGATCCCGCGCGCACGAGGTGTGAACGCGCGCGGCGAGCGCGACGCGATTATGGGCGCGGCGGGAACGTGAGCACGAAGCGCGTACCGCGCGCGTCGCTGCTTGCGCGGGCGTGGCCGCCATGCAGCTCCATCACGGTACGCACGATCGCGAGGCCGAGGCCCGCCGAGGCGCCCGCTCCCGTGCTCGCCGGCGCGTTCGTGCGCGAGGGATCGGCGCGATAGAAGCGCTCGAAAATCCGCTCGATATGCTGGGCCGGAATGGGCGTGCCGGGATTCTCGACGCTGACCTCGAGCGCCCCGCGCGCCGGGTTCTCCGCTTCGTTCGACGCCGTTCGCGCGGTAAGCGTGATGGTGCCGCCGCGCGGCGTGTAGCGCAGCGCATTCGCGAGCAGATTGCCCAGCGCGCGGCGAAACAGCTCGACGTCGGCCTGCAGCACACCGCCGCCCTGCACGTTGATGGCGAGCCCGGCCTCTTCCGCGAGCCCTTCGAAATATTCGGCGATCCGTTCGAGTTCCTCGCGTACGTCGAACGCGCGCTGCCGGGTTTCGAAGCGTGGATGCTCCGCGCGCGCGAGAAAAATCACGTTCTCGATCATGCGCGAAAGCCGGTCGCATTCCTCCAGATTGGACGCCAGCACGGTCACATAGTCTTCGGCGTCGCGCGGCCGGGCGAGCGCGATTTCCGTCGCCCCACGCAGATTGCCGAGCGGCGTACGCATGTCGTGCGCGAGGTCGGCGGTGAATTGCGACAAGTGCTGAAAGCCCGCGTGCAAACGCGCGAGCATGGCGTTCAGCGACGCCACCAGCGTGGCCAGTTCGTGCGGGACGTGCTTGACGCGGATCGGCTGATCGAGACGATGCGCCGTGACCTCGCGCGCCTGATCCGCGATCTGCCGCAGCGGCCGCAGCGCCAGCCGGATCAGCAGGTAACCGCCGAGCAACGCCACGAGCGTGCCGAGCGTGCCCGCGAACGTGAGCGTGTCGCGATACGAATCGAGCAGATCCAGCGGACCCCGCATGTCGCGCGCGATGAACACGCGCACGGTGGCGCCGTCGCGCAACGTGACGGCGAAATCGAGACTGCGCATGGGAACGCCGCGTGCCGTGCGCCACTCGCGGATGGCCGTATCGACGAGACGCGCATCGGGCGCCAGCACGAGTGCGCCGGCGCGTTGCGACGGGCCCGCGAGCTCGTTCGCGCGCACCGCGTCGCTCATGGGCACGGGCGGTTCGTCGAAGGTCTCGCCTTCGTCGTGCGCGACGAGCGTGTTGCCCCCGGGGCCCGCGATCAGCAGGGTCAGCGCGGGATTGCCGAGCACGGCGCTCGCGAGGCGCGGCGCGTGCGTGCGGGCATCGGCAACGGAACCCAGTTCGGCGACGAGACGGCGCACGTGGCGCGCGGCGAGCACGACGTCCTGGTCGTCACGCGTGCGCACCTGGTGCGCGAGCGCGACATAGAGATACCAGCCGACGCACACGAACACGAGCAAGGTGGTCGCGCCGAACACGGCCGCCAGGGTGGCCGCGAGCGAGCGGCGCATCATTCGCCCGCGTCCTTTTCTTCCATGACGTAGCCCACGCCGCGCACCGTGTGAATGAGCCTGTTCGGCCAGGCTTCGTCGATCTTGGCGCGCAAACGGCGAATCGCGACCTCGACCACGTTGGTGTCGCTGTCGAAATTCATGTCCCATACGAACGACGCGATCTGCGTGCGGCTCAACACCTCGCCCTGGCGGCGCGCGAGCAATTGCAGCAGCGAAAATTCGCGAGGTGTGAGGTCGATGCGCGTCGTGCCGCGTTTGACGCGGCGCCGGATCACGTCGATTTCGAGGTCCGCGACCCGCATGATCTCGGCTTCGCGCGGCGGCCCGCGGCGCGCCAGCGTGCGCACCCGCGCGAGCAACTCCACGAACGCGAACGGCTTGACCAGATAGTCGTCGCCGCCGAGTTCGAGCCCCTGCACGCGGTCGGCCACGTCGTCGCGCGCCGTGAGGAACAGCACGGGCGTGGGTTTCGTCGCGCGCAGGCGCTTGAGCACCGCCCAGCCGTCGAGCACCGGCAGCATGACGTCGAGCACGATCACGTCGTACTCCTCCTCCTGGGCGAGCAACAGCCCCTGAGCGCCGTCTACCGCGAGGTCCACGCTACAGCCCGACTCCTCGAGCCCTTTCTTGACGTAAGTACCCGTCTTCGGCTCGTCTTCGATCACGAGGATCCGCATGCGCTCTCTCCCGCTTCCCTTAAGCGGTCAATTCTAGCGCGCGCGGGCTCGTCCGCAGGATGGCCGGTACATGACATTTTCGACATCTTCGCCGGCCGATCTTTGGAGGCGCGCTGCGGGAGCCGTGGGATCTCGTGCGAGTCGATCCGTGAACTCACTCACGAGTCAGTGATGCTCGTATAACTGCGCGGTGTCGCCCGCCTGCGAGGCCGAGCCGGATTGCCAACGCACACGCACACCGGCCTGCGAGTGGCCTTGCGGCGACGCGCCATAGCCGCTGTCGTTTTGCGCGGGCGCATTGGCGCTCGCCATGCCGTCCGGGTAGTGCGTGTTCGACGGATGCAACGTGCCGTTGCGCTCCGCCTGAACCAGTTGCGCCTTCACTTCGGCGCGCGTCACATCGTGTGTCTGGGCCCAGGCCATGCCAGGAAGCAGCGACACCAGGGCGAGTGCACCGATCCATTGCTTTGCGTTCATGGTTTCATCCTCCGTTTGATCAAGCATTCAGGCTGGCGCGACATGCACTCGCGCTGTGCGGCCTTCTCGTGCAAGAAGGTGAGCCCATTGTGGGGATCGCCGCCTTAAGGGAGTCTGAATGGAACGGATGATGACGAATTTGTCATCGGCGCGTCATCTCAGTGTTTTGAATCTCACTCCATTGCGAGTTTCGTTGTCAGCCCGGTGTTAGCCAGAAATCAGATAAGCGTCAGATAAGTTTGGATCGCTAAACTTTTCCCGAACTCACTGCAAACAAACGCCCACCGCGTTCGATTCGACGGAGCCCTCATGAACACCCCGTATCTGACTCGCACGATGCCAGCCAGCAACAAGGTTCCCGAAGTCACGCTGGCATTCTGGCTCATCAAGATTCTTTCCACGACCGTGGGAGAAACCGGCGCCGACTTTCTCGCCGTCAACCTCGGCCTCGGTCAGGGTTTCACGATTCTGATCATGGGCGTATTGCTCGGCGCCGTGTGGATCGCGCAATTGCGCAGCCGGGACTGCGTGCTCTGGCTCTATTGGCTCGCGGTCGTGCTGGTGAGCATTGTCGGCACGCAGATCACCGACATCATGACCGACAAGCTCGGCATTCCGCTCGTACTCAGCGCGAGCGTTTTCGCGGCACTTCTCGTGGCGATCTTCGGCATCTGGTATCGGGTGGAAGGCACGCTCTCGATCCACACCATCGTGACGCGCCAACGCGAAGTCTTCTACTGGTCGGCCGTGCTCTGCACGTTCGCGCTCGGCACCGCCGCGGGCGACCTCGCCACGGAGGCGTGGGGACTCGGCTTCACGCGCGGTGTGCTGCTCTTCGGCACGCTGATCGCCATCACCTATATCGGCTTCCGGCGCGGCGCGAACGCCGTACTGACGTTCTGGGTCGCCTATGTGCTGACGCGGCCCTTCGGCGCATCGCTCGGCGACCTGTTGACGCAGTCCACGAATTACGGCGGGCTCGGGCTCGGCGCGCTGTGGACGAGCGCGTTGTTTCTCTGCGCCATCGTGGGGCTCGTCGCGCTATGCCACCTCGCACCGAATTCCGCTTTCGTCAGTCGTACTCCGAAGTAATCTCACTCACTCAAGGAGCCGTCATGCGCCTCAATCCATCGCTTCGCGTTTCGTCGCTCGTCATGCTGCTGGCCTTATCGAGCGTGACCGTCTTGGAAACGTCCCGCGCGCACGCGCAAAACGCGCCCGGCCGTACAGGAACCGCAGTACCCGTGGCGGTCGCGGCGCCGGCCAATGCGACCCACTCCGCACTCGGCGACCTGACGCCCTTTCGCAGCATTGCCGCCGACGTCTCGACCAAAGTCGATCAGGGCGATCTCGCGGGCGCCAAAACGCGCATCAAGGATCTCGAACTCGACTGGGATGCCGCCGAAGCGGGCTTGAAGCCGCGCTCGCCGCGCGACTGGCATGTTGTCGATAAAGCGATCGACCGCGCTCTGGACGCCTTGCGCGCCCGTACGCCCTCTCCCGCCGATTGCAAAGCCGCGCTGCACGCGCTGCTCGATACCTTCGACACCTTGCCGCACAAAAGCTGAAACCGCGCGTCGGCGCACGGCGTTTCGCCCGAACTTAACACTCGCTCGCAAGCGGTTTGCGCGCCGAGAGGAACGCCATGCGATTCACGGAGAGCAGGTTTGTTTGACCGATGCGCGAGCGCATAACCTGCTCGAACAGCGCACGCTCTTCCGCATTGAATTGCTCGGCCATGACCGTACGCAACGTGGGCGCCCAGGGAAACGGCGTGCTGTCGAGCAGCGTGTCCCACGACTGATGTTGCGGCGGCCGCGTCACATCGACATGAAACTCCATGTGAATGGCTTCGAAACCGGCTTGCATCGCGAAACCGACCAGGTCGCGCTCGCTGAAACTGGTCATGGGAACGCGCGCCGCTTCGGCTTCCGTGTCGGGATACTGCGTGCGTTTCCAGCGATACATCAGCTCGAAAAAGCGATTTTCGGGCGCGGCGGCATTCATGGCAACGAGCGTGCGTAGCGAACAGACCTCGAACGCTTCGTCGCGGCGGATCGGTTCCGCCAACGAAATCCGGCCACCGGGCTTGAGCACGCGAAACATCTCCGCGAGCGCGGCGGTCTTGTCGGGCAAATAGCCGAGTACGGCGCGCGTGGTTACCGCATCCACGCAGGCATCCGGCACTCGCAGCGCCGGTAGCGAACTTCGAATCCACGCGCACTGCGCCTGCACGCCCGCTTCTTCGGCGCGCTGGATGGCGCGCGTAATCAGTCTGGGCGAGACATCGACCATCAACACGTCGAGTTCCGAGCCTATACGCTCGATCGCGCGCAACGCCACCGCGCCCTCGCCGCATCCGGCGTCGAGAAGCGTCATGCCGGCACGCAACGCCGCGGCGTCCAGCAGCCGGTCGATGTCGGCGTTCAGGGCCGCGCGCAGGGATCGTTCGACCTCGGCATCGTTCGAAAAGCGGTCCGACATCAGCCAGTCGGCCCAAAGATCCGCGTTAGCCGTGATGTCGGAAGCGCTCGCTATCGTCATGCGATGAAAGGCGTGAGTGAGAGTTGACGCGACTGTAAGCGAGCGCGGCTTAGGGATTGATTAAGCGCCGCATCACCGTGCTATCGGGATGAGAGCGATCAGCGCCTGAGCCGGTAACCCACGCCGCGAACCGTCACGACGTCGTCCGTACCGAGTTTGCGGCGCAAGCTGTGCACATGCACATCCACCGACTTGAGGCTTTCGACTTGCCGAAACCCACGAACCTGTTCAGCGAGTTCGGCCCGAGTAAACGCGCGTTGTGGCGCGCTCACGAGCAAGGCGAGAATGCGGAACTCGGCGGGCGTGAGCCGGATCTTCTCGTCGTTGACGTGAACCAGCCCGCTTTCCGCGTCGAGTGTCAACGACGTTTCCACGCGAAGCGGCCTGCGCGACGTCACCCGCATCGATTGCAGGCGAAGCCGCGCATGCAGATCCGCGACATCGAAGGGCTTGATCAGATAGTCGTCGGCGCCCGCATCGATCGCGGCCAGCGGCTCGCCCGACATCACGCGGCCCGTCATGGCAATGACGCGCACGTGTCCGCCGTCGCGACGATAGCGCTTGAGCAATGCCAGTACGTCTATGCCGGCGAATTCCAGCGCCAGCAACACCACGTCGTATTTGTCGCCGCGCAGCGAGAGTTCCACCTCGTAGGCGCTGCGGGCCCAATCCGCTTCGTGCCCCGCGCGGCGCAACGCTTCGGATAACGTATGAACGGTCGCTTCATCGTCTTCAATCACCAGCAAACGCACCTACGCCTCCCATGGTCAGAGGCGATTGTGGCAGTGACTGACTTAGCTGAACCTTAACAACGCCCACCGAAAGCCTTACACGCGAGTCGAAGCGAATTCGCGCAGCGTGTCGCACAGCGCCTGCACCGCCGGTTCCGTGACCGCGTTGTACAGCGATGCGCGATGCCGCCCACCGAACGATGGCCTTCGAGTCCGATCAGGCCCTTCGCTTCGCAAAGCGCCACGAACTCGCGGTCGCGCCCGGCACTGCCAAACGAAAATGCCACGTTCATGCGGGAACGCCACGGCGAGTGCGCATGAACGCGCACGAACTCGCCGAGCTGGTCGAGCGTTTCGTAGAGATTCGCGGCCTTGCGATCGTTGATGTCTTTCATGCGGTCGAGCCCGCCGATCTCCGTTTTCAGCCAGCGCGTCACCAGCGTCAGCACGTAGATCGCGAACACGGGCGGCGTGTTGTAGTTGGAACGATGCGCAATGTGCGTGCGATAGTCGAGAATCGCCGGGAGACCGGCCGGAATGCGCTCGAGCCAGGCCCGCTTCACGATCGCGACCGTCACGCCGGAAGGCCCGAGATTCTTCTGTGCGTGCGCGTAGATCATCGCGAAGCGACCGGTATCCACGGGCTCGGAGAGAAAATCCGACGACATGTCCACCACCACGGGAACCGTGGCGGGCGCGTCCATCTGGCCGAACTGCAGCCCTTCGACGGTTTCGTTGGAAACGTAATGCAGGTACGCCGCCTCGCGAGGAATCTCGAGTTCGGACCAGCGCGGCAACGCGCGATATCCCGAAGCCGCGCCGTCCCAGATCACTTCGGCCGCGCCCACGCGCTTCGCCTCGGCGCTGGCGCGGCGGCTCCAGTAGCCGGAATCGACGTATTGCGGCGGCGCGAAGCCGGGGCCCGCGAAGTTCATCGGCACCATGGCGAATTGCAGGCTGCTGCCGCCCTGCATGAACGCAATCTCGTCGCCCTCGCCGAGACCGAGCAGCGCCCGCAGGTTATTGCTGGCTTCTTCCACGAGGTCGACGAACCAGGTCGAGCGGTGACTCATTCCGAGTACCGAGACGCCGGTTTCCGGCAACGCGCGAATCGCCTGCTGGGTCTGCTCCAGCACGCTCTCCGGCAACGCGCCCGGACCGCCCGAAAAGTTATGGATAGTCGGCACTTTCATGGCTCAACTCGTCCTTCTCGTCCTTCTCGTGCCTTGCGGGTCACCATGGCGCAAAATGCGTCGAAATACTTTCGCATCTGCGGCGACTTATAGGGAAACATCTCCGGGTCGTCCATGTCGTGCACTACCATGGCCGTGGCCAGTTCGAAAATCACGAGGCGCCCATCGGGACTTTCCGCGCAATCCAGTCCCACGTAATCGAGTCCGGTCAACTCCGCTACGCGCGCGAGCGCGTTGCTGTGGCGGCGGGCGAAGTCCTGCTGGAACGCCGCCATGAATGCCGCTTCTTCGCTCCGCCGCTCCGGATGCGAGATCATTTCCTCGTAGGGATAGTGCACCATCCAATGCTGCGAGATACCCATATGACTGATATGCGCCTGGCCGTCGATCAACGCGACACGGTACTTTCGATACAGCCCGTCGCGACTGCGATAGTCGATGAACGACGCCACGTAGAACGCATCGCTTGCCGACTTGTTGAGATACGCGCGCAGCTCGCCGCTATCGGCAATGCGCTCCAGTTCGCGACCGGCGTGCGAACCCACTGGCCGGATGATCGCCGGAAACGCGATGCCGGCCACGCAGTCCGTTGACGACACGCTCGCGTGCGCGGCCAGTTCGGCGCGGCCCACGCGCTGCGTGTGCGCCACACAGATGCCCGCTTCCTCGCGCAACAGCGACCAGGCCGCTTCCCGGCTCGTGTACGGAATGCGCTCGGGCCGATTGATGACCGCAGCCGACAGCTGCGGGAGTTGCGCCGCCAGCGAGGCCAGCACGGCGCGGTTCTGGTCGAGCGCGCAGGGCGCGACGAGCAGCACGTCGTGCGGCGGCAACCGGCCGTTCAGGTCCAGCGTGGCGTCCACATAGAGCACGTCGATCTCGAGTTCCGAATGCTCAACGAGGCATTCGAACGGCGTGTTCGTCATCAAATCGCCATGCGCCTTGAGCACCAGCAATTTCACGCGGCCCGGTGTGGTGTTTTCCGCGTCGAGCCGGTACAGCCGCTTCGTTTCGATCGCGAGTTGTTGCACCGCGAGCGCCGAGGCGCGTTCGAATTTCAGTTCGAGCACCAGCGAGAGATCGAGCAAGGCCTCTGGTGCATAGTGCTTCCGCACATAGTCGAGAAGCCGCTCGCCGAGACCCGACATGTCGCTGCCGTTCGTGGCCATGCGAAGCAGTGCCGCAAGGCCGATGGGGCGATAGGGGGCTGACTCGAATCGGTCGCCGTTGCCCAGGTCACTGTGTTCCATACCTTCCTCTACCGCATTTGAATCGGGCATCGCGCACTATGCTTTGTCTACCGCGAGATCGCGGAGCAAGGGCAATTCGCCGATATAGCCGACTTCGGTTTCGAGAAACAGCGATGCGACCCGCTCCGGCTGGCTGGCAGGGTTGGCGGGCGTGGCGGGGGAAGGCGTGGGGATAGCGATCGTTTGCGCCGTGACGAGCGTCAAACGAGGGCGTGATGATGATGGCGTGCGCAAGGCGAATCCTTTGTCTGCATCGGGACGATGCGTCCCGATCCTTCACCGGGCCATGGATCGAACTCCGGAGACAGCGACACAGTAGTTTCCCTTAACTGATGAAATGCTTAAGCACAGCCAATATCGAGTGAGATTCCGAAATATTGTGGAAATGTAATTAATATTGCACGAGTCAATTCACGCTGATTGAAAGAATCGCGGCTTAATAAATTAAATTAAACTAACTCGTCACTGTTGGCGTGCATACACGTACGTGGGCGGGAAGCCGACGTTGCTCGACTACGTGAAGAATTAATCGAGGCAAAGGGAGCCAGCAAAACGGACGCCGGCGGCGCCGGCATCCGCGGTTGGCGCGTCGCGTGGCTCCGCCGTTAGCCCTCCGCCTGGCCGCCCCACAGATCGTCGACGGCGCGGATCGCCAGCAAATACCCGTTCGCGCCGGCCCCGCAGATCACCGCCGTGGCCGCCACCGAGATCGTCGATTGACGGTATTCCTCGGAGCGCCGGTGAATGTTGCTGATATGCACCTCCACCACGGGGCGCCGTACGAGCTTGACCGCGTCGAGCACCGGAATGCGCCCGAACGAAAACCCGGCCGGATTGATCACCAGCGCCGCGTCGTTCAGAAACGCCTCCTGAATCCAGTCGATCAGCTGGCTCTCGCTGTTGGTTTGACGGAACACGCCGTCGAACTTGAGGGCGTCGGCCAGCGTGAGGCAGTTCTGCTCGATATCCTTGAGCGTGGTGCTGCCATAGATATGCGGCTCTCGCACGCCAAGCATGTTCAGATTCGAGCCGTTGAGGATGTAGAGTTTTCGATTCATGGTTTCAGTGGGTCGTACTGCGTTCCAGGGCGGTGTCCCGGGTTTCGCGCGATGTCGCGATCATGAGGAAGGAGAGCAGGTTCAGCGAGCCGCACACCACGACGATAGCCCATGGCGAACCGTGAAACGCGTTGAGCAAGGCCACGGCGACGATCGGCATCGGCCCGCCCGTCAGCAGATTGGCGCCGGAATACGAGAGCGCGGAGCCCGTGTAGCGCGTTTCGGTCGGGAACGACTCGGCGAACCACACGGGTTGAATGCCGCTCTGAAACTGCGTGAAGCCGAGGAACGCGCCCATCACGGCCATCGTCATGCCGATCGAGTGCTGATTGAGAATCGGAAAGTAGATCAGGCAACACACGAGCGTGCAGAACGAGCCGATCAGCAAGGCGCGCTTGCGGCCGATCCGGTCGCTCAGATAGCCGCCCAGCAACGCCCCCGCCACCGCGCAGACATTCGCGATCATCAGCAGCATGAAGCCGGTCTGCTTCGGCACGCCGAGGTTTTTCGTCAGATAGCTCAGCGAAAACACCACGATCAGATAGAACAACGCCGCCGGGCCGCAGAAGAACAACGTCAGCCGCAACACGGTGCGCCACTGGCGCGTGAAGACCACGCCCAGCGGATTGGCCGCGCGCACCGGCACGCCGCTCTTCTTGAGCGCCTCGAACGACGGCGTCTCGCTCACTTTCATGCGGATATAGATGCCCAGCAGCACGAGCACGAAGCTCGCGAGGAACGGCACGCGCCAGCCCCACGATTCGAACTCGTCCGGGGAGAGCGACGTGGCCAGCGCGAACAGCGCGAAATTGGCGAGGATCTGGCTCAGCGGCGAGCAAATGCCTAGCAGTCCGGAATAAAATCCGCGCCGCGCCGCGGAGGCGTGTTCAACCGCCATCAATTGCGCGCCGGTCGACTCGCCGCCGAGCGCGAAACCCTGGACGATGCGCAACGAGACCAGCAGCGCGGGCGCCAGCATGCCGACTTGCTGGTAGGTGGGCAGCAGCCCCATCAGGAACGAGGAGGCGCCCATGACCGAAACCGTGATCAGCATGAGTTGGCGGCGCCCCCAGCGGTCGCCGAGCATGCCGCAGATCACCGCGCCGAGCGGGCGTGCCGCGAGCCCGGCCCAGAAACTCGCGAGCGACGCGAGCAAGGCCGCCGTGGGTTCGAGCGAGGGGAAGAACAGCTTGGGGAAAATCGTGGCCGCGACCACGCCATAGAGCGCGAAATCGAACCACTCCAGCGCCGTGCCGATAGTGGCGCCCGCCACCGCCCGGCGCGCCATCCTGTGGCGGTCCGCGGCGTGCTCGCCCGCGATGAGATCGGAGTCAGCGAGAACTGACATGAGGTGTCTCCTGATGTGTCGTTGTGATCGTTGTGATGGAACCGCGTCGTCAAACCAATGCTATTGTTTGCGCTTTGAAAGCGCCTCGTTCCGGACCGGAACTGCGTTTCACATCACGAAAAACCCCCGCTCATGTCGCTACGGAACGGCCTGAAGATCCTCGATTTCCTCGCCTCGCAAGCCGAAGGCGCGGGCCTCGTGGCAATCGCCGACGCGCTCGGCTTGCCGCGCAGCACGTGCCACCGGGTGCTCGCCGAACTCATCGAAGGCGGCTACGTGCGGCAACTGGTCGATCACAGCCGCTACATCCTGACCATGCGCATGACGTCGAACGGGCTCGAATTCCTGAGCCTGACCGGCATTGCCGATATCGCCCAGCCGATCATCGAACGCGTGGCGGCGCAGACCGGCGAACTCGCGCGGCTTTCGCTGGTGGACGGCGAAGCCATCATCTGGGTCGGCAAAGCCGACGGTCATCGCACCGGGTTTCGCTACGACCCGGACATGGGCCAGGCGGCGCGGTTGTCCTGCACATCCACGGGACATGCATGGCTCATGACGATGAGCGACGAAGCGGCGGCCGCGCTCGTGCTGAAACAGGGCTTCGGGCAGCCCAACGAGTTCGGTCCCAACGCGCCCACCACGCTCAAGACCCTGCTGGGCTTTCTGCATGCTGCGCGCGTGCGCGGCTACGCGATGATCGACGAGGTGTTCGCGCCGCGCATGTCGGCGGTGGCGGTGCCCGTGGTCAGCGGCTCGCGTTGCGTGGGCGTCATCAGCCTGGCCGGCCCGAAAGCACGGCTCACCATCGACAAGATTCACGCCCATTCGGCGCTGCTCTGCGCGGCGGCGAGCGAACTGGCGCAACTGAGCAACATGGCGGGCTTCCCGACCCGGCCGCCATTGGGCAAGGGCTAGCCGGAGCGTTCGTGCCGATACGAGGCGGCGCGACGCCAACGCTTCGGTCGCCGCAGATCAACCCGCACTGAGCAACGCCGCGAATTTGTCCGCCAGGGTGGGACGCGAGCGATGCGGCCAGATCGCGCTGAGCTCGAACAGCGGCAGCGCATCGCCCTCGCGCACCTCGCACACGCGCACGCCTTCGAACTGGATCGCCTTGACCGACTGCGGCAGCAGCGAAGCGCCGCAGCCCGCGGCGACGCACGCGAGCACCGTCAACGACCGATTGGCGTCCTGGACGATGTTGGCCTCGCAGCCGAACTGGCGGAACGCGCTGAGAATGCCCGCCCGCACCACCGGCAATTGCCCGTGCGGAAACCACACGAGCCCCATGCGCGCGAGATCCGCGAGGCCGAGCTTGCCGTCCTCGCCCAGCGGATGCGACGCCTGCACGACCGCCTGCAAGCGCTCCTGCACGATCAGCTTCTCGCGCATGCGCCCGCGCACCGCCACCGGCGTATGCAGCAGGCCGATGTCGATTTCGCCCGATTCGAGCGCGCTCGCCTGCTCCGCGTTGCTCATTTCGCGCAGCGTCAGCTCGACATTGGGGACCGCCGCGCGCAACGCCGCGATGGCTTTGGGCAGCACCTCGAACAGCGCCGCGGACACGAAGCCGATAGTCAGCCGTCCGCCCCGTTGCGCGCCGATGTCGCGCGCGCGCTTTTCCGCCGCCTCGATACGCGCCACGCTCAGCCGGATATCCTCGGCGATCGCCTCGCCCGCGGGCGTGAGCGCGGCCCCGCGGCGCGTGCGCGCGAGCAGCTTCACCCCCAGATCCTTCTCGAGCCGCGTGAGCGCCTGACTCAGCGCGGGCTGCGCCATGCCGAGCTGGGCGGCCGCGCCGGTAACGCTCCCCGCGTCGACGATAGCGAGGAAATACTTGAGCGTGCGGATCGACTCCATGTTCGGTTTTCCATATCACAATGCTATGAATGAACAACATTTCCATAGTATGCACGCAGTGATGGCTTTTCTAGAATGGCGTCAAATCGATTAACAGCGGCCGCCGGCGATGCTTCGCGCGCGGCAAGCAACCGGAGACGACCACCATGCGCTGGTATCACGAAATCACGCCCGTCGAAAAACGCACCTTGTGGAGCTGCTTCGGCGGCTGGGCGCTCGACGCCGTCGACACCCAGGTCTTCTCCCTCGTCATTCCGTCGCTGCTCGCGACCTGGAGCATCAGCAAAGGCCAGGCGGGCTTGATCGGCGGCGCCACGCTCGTGGCCGGCGCGCTGGGCGGTCTGCTCGCGGGCATTCTGTCGGACCGCGTCGGCCGGGTGCGCGCGTTGCAGATCACCGTGATCTGGTTTTCGCTGTTCACGTTCCTGAGCGCGTTCGCGCAGAGCTTCGAGCAATTGCTCGTGCTGAAGGCGCTGCAAGGGGTCGGCTTCGGCGGCGAATGGACGGCGGGCGCGGTACTGCTCAGCGAAACGATGAACCCGAAACATCGCGGCAAGGCGATGGGCATCGTGCAAAGCGCATGGGGATTCGGCTGGGGCGCCGCCGTGCTGCTCTACATGGCGGTCTTCTCGTTCGCTTCGCCGCAATGGGCGTGGCGCGTGCTGTTCGCGATCGGCCTCGTTCCCGCGCTGCTCGTGCTCTATCTGCGCCGCAACGTGGTCGAACCGCCGCGCGAACCGCAAGTTGCACGCGACGACGTCGCGCCGCGCGGCACCTTCGGCATCGCCGCGGGCATCTTCGATCCGGCCGTGATCCGCACCACGCTCGTGGGCGGCCTGATCGGCCTGGGCGCGCACGGCGGCTACCATGCGATCACCACGTGGCTGCCCACCTATCTCAAGACCGAGCGCCATCTCTCCGTGCTGGGCACGGGCGGCTATCTCGCCGTGGTGATCGTGGCGTTCATTGCCGGTTGCTTCTTGAGCGCGTGGTTGCAGGACCGCATTGGCCGGCGCTGGAACGTGATCCTCTTCGCCGTCTGTTGCGCGGTGATGGTCAACATCTACACGTTCCTGCCGATCGGCGACACCACCATGCTGATCCTGAGCTTCCCGCTCGGCCTGTTTTCGGCGGGCATTCCCGCCACGCTCGGCGCGCTGTTCAACGAGTTGTATCCGCAAGGCGTGCGCGGCACCGGCGTGGGCTTTTGCTACAACTTCGGCCGCATCGTCTCGGCGGGCTTTCCGGTGCTCATCGGCCATATGAGCGCGTCGATGTCGCTGGGCGCCGCGCTCGGAATCGACGCGGGCGTGGCTTACGGCCTCGTCGTGGTCGCCGCGCTGATGCTGCCGAACACGCGTGGCCGCCTCGTGCCCGCGCCGCAGCCAGGCAGCGTGCGCAACGATGCGCCGGCTGCCTCGCGAAATTAAGCACGACGGCGCGTGAGTCCGCAGGGAGCGCGCCGCTCCTTCGCGCGCCACCGCTGCGCTCCACGTCAACCGCATTCGAGGCTTCCTGAACGATGGACCGCTTTTCACCCGCACCTTCAATCGCACACTCACCCGCACGCCCGCCCGCGCTTCCGGCCGATCCCTTCGACGGCCTGTCTCCGGCGTCCCGCGCCTGGCTCGACGAAGCCGCGCCGCGCATCACGGGCATCGACACGCACGCGCACATCTTCGTGCAAGGCCTGCCGCTCGCGGCGCAGCGCCGCCACGCGCCCGACTATGACGCGACGCTCGATCAATACGTCGCGCAACTCGCGGCGCACGGCATGTCGCAAGGCGTGCTGGTGCAGCCCAGCTTTCTCGGCACCGACAACACGTTTCTACGCGCGGTATGCGAACGTCATCCGCAACGCTTTCGCGGCGTGGCCGTGGTCGCACCGGAAATCACGGAGGCCGAACTCGCGGCGCTGGACGCCGCGCACATCGTCGGCGCACGGCTGAATCTGATCGGGCTGGCGCTGCCGGACTTTCACGCGCCCCGCTGGACCGCGCTCTTCGCGCGCCTCAACGCGTTGCGCTGGCATGTGGAAGTCCAGGCGAATGCCGTCGACCTGCCCGCGATTCTCGATGCGTTGCTCGGCCAGGGCTGCACGGTGGTCGTCGATCATTTCGGCCGGCCCGACCTGCATCTCGGCGCCGCCGATGCGGGCTTCCGCTATCTGCAATCCGTGGCGGCCAGCGGCCGGGTTTGGGTCAAGCTCTCCGCGGCGTATCGCAGCGCCGCGCAGTCGAACGGCACGGCAAACGGGGGCGCGCTCGCCGCCGCGTTGCTCGAGTCGTTCGGCGCAAAGCGGCTCGTGTGGGGCAGCGACTGGCCGCATACGCAGCATCGTCATCTGATCGATTACGACGGCACCGTGGACGCGCTGGCCGCCTGGATTCCCGATCGCGCCGCGCGCGAGACCGTGCTGACCGCCTCGGCCGTGGAACTGTTTCGTTTCCAGACGTCAGGGCTTCGGTGATGAACCGGCGCGGCCGCTGGCTCGTTGCCGCGGGTTCGTTCGAGTCGTTTTAGCGCGTCGATCGTGCCGACGACACCGCGCGCACGGCCACCGCCCGCGCGATATCGGCGAACGCCAGAGGATCTTCGGCGCAACTCGTGTGGCCCGTCGGCAGCACATGCAACGACGCGCCCGCGATGGCGCCCGACAACTCCCGCGCATGCGCGAGGGTTCGGGCGACGTCGTATTCCCCGTGCACGACGGCAACCGGCAATGCCGGCAACTGGCTCAACACCGGCAGCAGGTCGGTCTCGATCTGACTGCGGATGGCTTGCGCCACGGCGCCGCTGCGCAGGCGCGCGGGATAGGCGAGTATCTCGTCGAGCAACGCGCCTTGCGGCAGCGTGTGGAAGCAACGCTCGGCGAACGTTTTCCACATGGGCTCGCCCCACTCCTGCTCGATGCGCCGCACGATGGCCGAGGCGTCGCCATGCCCTTGGGTGTTCGCCCCGCTATTCGACAGCACGAGGCCTTTGACGCGCAGATCCGTGCGGCCGCGCGCCGCGAGCGTCGTGAGCACGGCCAGCGGCGTGCCGAGCGAGTGTCCCGCAATGACGATGTCGCCTTCGCCCGCCACGGCTTCGACGATGCGATTCGCAATGGACGCCATGTCGAACGCGCCCTCGTCTTCCAGCCACGCCAGCGCAAACGCGTTCAAGCCGGTTTGCGCCGCGCTGCGCGCGAAAACCAGCGGATTGCACATGGCGCCGGGTAAACAGACCAGAGTAGGAAGAGCGGCGTTGCCGCGAGCCAGGGGAACGATGCGCATCGTGAGATTGGCCGGGCGTGCCCGCTCATATGCGGGCACGGGTTGAAGAGGCCAGAAAGAGGAGGATCAAGCGTAACACGCCGGTCCTCATGCCAGCCTCGTTGCGAAAACGCACGGCGTGCGTCCCCGCGCCCACCCGCATCGCCGCGCCGCGCTAGCCTCGGAGCAGATGATGAACGACCTTCGCGCGCACCACACCATCGAGCGCCGCGAGTCGTTCACGCAAGTCCAGCGCCGCGCGTTCCGTCATTTCGGCCACGTCGATCCGATGCTCGAGCACGTCGTTGAAACGCGAGGTTGCCCATCGTTCGACTTTGCCGTGCGCCGCCTTGAGCGCGGCGGCCGCGGCCGACGCCACCGTGGCGTTCGGATCGGACACGACGTGGACGGTATGCGTAAGCTTGACGCCCGACAGTTGGCGCAGCCAGTCGTCGTGAGAAAAGGCAGAGACAGTTGGGGAAGTCGAGCGCATGGTTGCTCCGGTGAAGGTTATCGAACCGGTGCTCGCTCTGCTCCCGTTCGTTGCCGTGAATCGGCCGCATCGCCACAATGGCTTCCACCTTGCCGGGACAGGCAGGTTGGCGTCGGGTCAACCGACTCTTGATGCTGATTGCTGTTCGTTCTATATATCGAACGAAATTCTATTATACTGAATTTTTCAACGCGGGGTCAAAGCGAATCATGGAGCTGTGGATTCAACCTTGCCGACCGTGCGCCGAACTCTATGGCCAACCGGCAACGCAGGCGCCGCATGAAGACCTCGCGCTCGACGGCGCCGGCGCCAATGCGGAGGCAACGCGCCGCTACACGTGCCGCCGCTGCAATGCCGTTTTCGCGCGCCTTCAGGCGGGAACGCCCGATCGGCAACGCTGGATGCTGCTGAACGCGGGCCAGCATTGACGCCATGCGCCCGCTTCCTGCAATGGGCGTTTTCAGACGTTAATGGCTTGCCAACGTATTCGCGCCTGTCGTGTTGCCGAGATTTCCATAGATTCCGTCATTGCGCCACCGGGTCGAGTTTCGTCGGGGCCGAGGCTGGACGACCAATCGCTGGCCTCACGTCTGGATTATAAGCAACATCCAGATTGGCAATCGCACGCGATAACCGATCGGCGAGATTGGCGTAAATCGCGTCAAAGTTGTCGTTTTTGACGATTCAGCGCAGCGTTCATGGCGACTACAGTGGAGCTCACCCCGTCACCACGAAACGCTCCCGAGGAGTCAATCATGAAAGTCTTCGCTATCGCCACCGCGCAACCGACGTTCACGCCCGAAAAAATCGCGCAATACATGCCGCACGAAGTCCCGGCCACGCTCAAGCTCTATCTCGACGGCAAGGTCGAGCAATTCTGGTTTCGCGAGAAAATGGGGCCCATCTTTCTGATGAATGTCGAATCCGTCGATCAGGCGAAATCGATCCTCAACACCCTGCCGCTGGTCGCGGACGGCCTCATGACGTACGAATACCTGCCGGTCGGACCGCTGGCGCCGCTCGGGCGGCTGATCCAGAACGGTTGAGCGCAGTCATTCGCCACGCTTCGCGATGTTTGAGAACAGGACCGAACGCAACAGTCTTGTGAATCGATATTTCGTCAAACTCGCGAAGCACCACGGCTTACGTCCATCTTCGGCGCGTTGCGCAGCCTGCGCACGGCCTTTCATCAAAGCAGATCGGCGCGCAATTCGCGCACGCCCCGCCCCAGGCGCTGGCGCAGCAGCGTTCTCAGCGTGGCGCCATCGCCATAACCCACCTCCGCCGCAATCGACTCGAGATCGAGACCGCTGCCGCGAATCAGCGATTGCGCGTGTTCGACGCGCAAGTCCTGGAAGTACGCGAGCGGCGACTTACCGAGCACGTCCTGGCAACGGCGTTGCAGCGAGCGCGTACTGGTCGCGAGCGCACCCGCCGCGTCCTGCAAAGAAAAACCCGACTTGAGATTCGCACGCGCCCACTGCTCGAAGCGCTGAATCAAGGGGTCCGCCTGTGCGAGGTGGTTGGGAATGATATAGGCCGCTTGCGACGAACGAATATCGGCCAGCAAATAGCGCGAAACCAGCGAAGCGAGTTCGGGACTCGCGCTCCTCACCAGCCAGAGCGCGAGGTCGAGATGCCCCATGGCCGCGCCCGCCGTCACGCCGATCCCGGAAGGAATGAGCATGCGCGACTCGTCGAGACGCACCGCCGGATAACGCTGACGAAACAGCGGCGCCAGCGCCCAGTTCGTGGTCGCTTCGTGCCCGTCGAGCAGCCCGGCTTCCGCGAGATGAAACGTGCCGAGGCACGACGCACCCAGGCGCACCTTGGCCGCGTGCCACGCGCACAACTGGGTTCTTGCGTCGATCACATCCGCTCGATCGAAGGATTCGAGCAACTCGTCGGGCGCCGAGGTGGCGAGCGCCGGCACGATCACCCAGTCGGGCTTGCTCGCCGTGGAAACGGCTTCGACCGGAATACTGAAACCGTGATTCGAACGCACTCGCTTGCGCATGCCGACCACCGACACGTCGAAGCGCGGCGCACCGCCCATCAACCGGGCCGACAACTTGTTGGCAATGAGAAACGTGTCGAGCGTAACCGAGAGCCCGGTATCGAAGAGACCGTCGAGGGCGAGTATGTGAATTCGCATGGCGGAAGCGTCTGGCAAGTTGGCTGGAGCGACTTTATCAATGACGCGCCGAACATGAAATCGTCATCACACTTTTTATCGCATGAAGCCGGTTCTTTCAATACTCACGAATTACCTGGACATCACGATACGGCGTTCGTGTGCCATTGAAAATGCTTGCCGGTCTCAAGTTCATGCTCGATCCACTCATTCTGCCGCTCATTCTGCCGCTCATTACGCACTGCGATCGAACGGTGGATGAGCGCACGCATGCAAGCGTTGCATATCCCGCACATGCCTCGCTGTCTGCCACCGGCATCGGCCGACACATCACGCGCGTCTGGCTTGTCGCCAGAACATGGCGGATTGGCGCAAATGCCCACAACGATGGCGCTTGTGACCATACCGGATTGTGCTGCGCCTCCCTACACTGAACCCGTTGTTCTTCTTTATTAACCGATCGAGGAAAGACTCATGAAAGTGCTCGCCATTGGCAATATCGTCAAACCCGTCTCGCCGGAACAACGCGGCCAGATCATGCCGCGCGAAGTGCCGGCCACACTCAAGCTGTATCTCGACGGCAAGATCGAACAGTTCTGGTATCGCGCCGACAAGCCCGGCGTCGTGTTTCTGATGGACGTGCCGTCCATTGACGACGCCAGGACGGCAACGGCCGCGTTGCCGCTGGTTGCCGAGGGCTTCGCCGAGTACGACTACGTGCCGCTCGGCCCGCTTGCGCCGCTCGGCATGCTGATTCAAGGCAAGTAAGCAGAGCAGCACGGAGATCTCGCCATCTCGGGCGACCGATGCGTATCACGAGCGGGGTACGGGATCTCCCATTCTCTTTCTCTACGGCAATCCCACTTCGTCGCATCTCTGTCGCAACATAGTCAGACCGGAATCAACGCACGGTGCCTTAACCCCGCATGCATTTCCTTTTCCCGCGCAAGACGATTACGATACGGGTTCGATTAACGGCGCGAATAAAGGCACGAAGGCTGACGCGATTCATGGCGCGATTCATGAGGGGACGAGCCGCGCAAACCGTCAGTGCGAATCATCATGGGACATTCCCGGGCTGACAAACAGGCAACGCATGGCAGGATCGTCGCGATTGCCGCGCAACGGTTTCGCGAGGTGGGCATCGAGGGCATCAGCGTTGCCGACATCATGACCGAAGCCGGTCTCACGGTGGGCGGCTTCTACAAGCACTTCGCCTCGCGCGACGAACTGGTGGCGCAGGCCATGGCGTTGGCGCTCGACGATCTCGAAGGCTGGACCGACATCGCGCAGCGCGATTTACGAGAGGCGATTCGTGCGTACCTGTGCGACGCGCACCGCGATCTTCCGGCTTCGGGTTGCGCCCTTGCCGCGCTCGCCAACGACGTTAGCCGCAGCGGCGCAGCCGTGCGCGAGGTCTACACGAGCGGTCTGAAACGGGTAGTGGATATCGTCGAGCGCGCGCTGCCGGCGACGAAAACGGGCAACCGGCGCACTCAGGCGCTCACGCTGTTGAGCGCGTGCGTGGGGGCATTGACGCTATCGCGCGCCGTCACGGACGAAGCGCTGTCGCGGCAAATTCTCGACAACGTCGCCGACGAACTGATCGCCGCCTTCGCCCTCACGCGGTCGCGCGCGGCCTCGTGAGAGGCATCGTAGAAGGCGGCGGCACGCCTTCGGTTATTGCGCGCTCATCGCGCCGAGCAACGGCGTGAGGTCGCCACTACGGTCGAGCGCGGACAGGTCGTCGAAACCGCCCACATGGGTCTCGCCAATATAGATCTGCGGCACCGTGCGGCGGCCGGTCCGTTCCATCATTTCCGCGCGCCGCTCCGGATTCGTGTCGATCAGGATCTTTTCGATGTGCTGCACACCACGCGCTTTCAGAAGCGCTTCCGCGCGCAGGCAATACGGGCAAACTCGCGTGGAATACATCGTGACGGTCGGCATATATACCTCGTTTTCCGTGAGAACCTCGAACGTCCGCAATGCCGGACGTCGCGTTTTTCTGGATTATAAAAGACATCCAGAATCCCCGCTGGGCGCTCCATTGGCGCAGCCATTCCGCCGGGTATAGCGTTTGCTTACGTTTCGTTTGCTTACGTTTGCAAACCACACGACGGAGGTCCCACATGAAAAAACTCGTTGCCAGTCTTCTGCTCGCCGCCACCGGTCTGGCGGCGGCAGCGCCCGCCTTTGCCTACGATCACTGGCATCATCATCGCCACTGCCATCGCTATTGGCATCATCATCACTGGGAACGCGTCTGCCGATAACCCCCGGCTGGCTTGAACGCGCGCGCGGCCCCGCGCGCGCTTTTCATCCCGCGCTCTTAGCCCCGCGCGTTTCACCTGTTTCCCGCTTACGACATCACCCGCCCCGCCTTGCGCCTCCTGCGCGAGCGCTCGCTTTTCCCCTCGCTTTTCCCCTCGTTTTTCCCCTCGTTTTTCCCTTAAGCGAGCCGTCACACGAAACCCGATATCCTTTCATTGCTTGCAATTCCGACACGCACTCCCGCGTGCCGAAGTCACATCGTCAAAGGATAGACAGTCATCGTGATTCAACTCCCGTTCCGCCTTCGCGCGCACGTCGTTCTCGCGCGCCC